>JBHHXR010000339.1:0-1512 GCA_046757205.1 Paracoccaceae bacterium | reverse complement strand
ATTCCGGCTCACCGCCTCTTACGCCTCGCGCGCCTACCACATGCGCTGGTTTCTTCGGCACCTGGAGGACGGCGTCGCCATCCGCGACATCTCGCTGGAACGCATCGGCTTCCAGATCGCCGGCCCGAAGGCACGCGACCTCTTGGCCCGCGTCGCCCGCGGCGACGTTTCCCACGACGCCCTGCGCTTCATGTCGGCGAAGCACTATGACATCGGCACCAGCCGCGCGCTGGTCCAAAGGGTCAGCTATACCGGCGATCTCGGTTACGAGATCTACGTCCCCGCCGCCGAGCAGGTGGCCCTGCACGGCACTCTGAGCGATGCGGGCAAGGACCTCGGCCTGCGCCCCTTCGGCATGCGCGCCATGATGAGCCTGCGGCTGGAAAAGGGCTTCGGCTCCTGGCTGCGCGAATTCCGCCCCGACTACATGCCGGCCGAGACCGGCATGGACCGTTTTGTCGCCTACAACAAGGCCGCCGATTTCATCGGAAAGGCGGCAGCCTTGAAGGAAAAGGCCGAAGGCCCGAGCCGCCGATTGCACACCTTCGCGGTCGAGGCCACCGACGCCGACGTATGGGGCGACGAGCCGATCTGGCACGATGGCGCGGTGGTCGGTTTCTGCACCTCCGGCGGCTACGCCCACGCCTCGCAAACCTCTGTCGCCATCGGCTTCGTGCCCGCTGACATCGCGCGTGACGGCCTAGAAGTGGAAATCGAGATCCTCGGCGACAAGCGCCCCGCCCGGCTCTACACAACGCCACTCTTCGACCCCGAAATGTCGCGCATGCGAAGCTGAACCCCTGTCATCCCCGCGCAAGCGGGGACCTCATGCATTATATTGCAACGCTGGAATCTCAGGGAAATATTCGGGAGGTCCCCGCTTGCGCGGGGATGACAAATACAAGCGGACAGCTTTCACCTGTCAATTGGCCAGCAAGTCTGAAATGCTTCCACAAAAAACTCGGATTCGGGGGGAGAACCAGAGAATGTCAGACATTTCAGTCATCGGCCTTGGTGTCATGGGCAGCGCCCTGGCGCGGGCTCTATTGCGTGCCGGGTACGCGGTTACCGTCTGGAACCGCTCGTCCGACAAAACGGAACCATTGGTTGCGGAAGGTGCCTCTGCCGCCGACTCAGCCAAGAATGCTATCGCCGCCAGCCCCGCCACGATCACCTGCATCGCTTCGCATGACAAGACGCTCGAATTGCTCAAAGGCACTTCCGGCGCGCTGCCCGGCAAGACGATCATCGAGCTCAGTACCGGCAGTGCGAAGGAGGCCAAAGCGCTCTCGCAAATGATATCGGACAGCGGCGGCGACTGGATGATCGGCATCATCAACGCCTACCCGACGGCGGTCGGCAAACCGGAAACCGTGCTGCTCACGGTCGGCGCCGAAGACTCGTGGAAGCGCTGGGAACCGGCCATAAAGGTTCTGGGCGGCAGTTCGGCCCATGTCGGCACCGAGGCCGCGATGCTGGCCGCATTGTTCGCAGCGCTGTTCACCACCCGTC
>JBHHXR010000338.1:0-1529 GCA_046757205.1 Paracoccaceae bacterium | reverse complement strand
GACCGCCGCCGCCATCGGCGCATTGATCAAGCATAACGCATCGATCTCCGGCGCCGAGGTCGGTTGCCAGGGCGAGGTCGGTTCGGCCTCGGCGATGGCGGCGGCGGGATTGTGCGCGGTGCTGGGCGGTACGCCGGAGCAGGTCGAGAACGCCGCCGAGATCGCGCTGGAACACCACCTCGGCATGACCTGCGATCCCATCGCCGGACTGGTCCAGGTGCCCTGCATCGAGCGCAACGGGCTGGGCGCGATCAAGGCGGTGTCGGCGGCCTCGATGGCGCGGCGCGGCGACGGCAGGCACTTCGTCTCGCTCGATGCCTGCATCGAGACCATGCGCCAGACAGGCGTCGACATGAACGCGAAATACAAGGAGACCTCGCTGGGCGGCCTCGCGGTCAACGTGCCGGAGTGCTGAGCGCGGCGGCGACGCCTTCGGTGAATTCCGCCGGCACCATGACCAGTGCGCCCGGCCCGTCGAAACCCAGGCGCAGGCCGTCGCGCGCCATTCTGTTCGAGGTCACAATGCGGCCGTCCGGCGCAAGTTCCAGCCCGTCAATGGGCCATTCGAGGCCCTGTGACTTCGTCCCCTTCAGTCGCCGCATTGGAAAGATCGACACCCGCGTTCCAACCGGCAGGGACATCGCGAAATCCTGCGGGCAGTGAAACCAGCACTCTTTTTCGCCGACCAGAACGACCTTTTTTCCGCCATATTTGACAATGGCGTTCAACACTCCCAACTGATGGTCCAGATCACCGCCGAGAAAGCCTATTCCATAGAAAAGAGGTGCCTCGATGCTATACAGACATTTCTCAAGGTCGGTGGTATCCTGCTCGGCGATCCGGTGGACCGATGCGCCTGATTTTTGCCAATTTTTGCCTTTATCGATTGAGTCAAGATCGCCCAGAACCGCTTTGGGGGTCAGGCCGAGGTCACTTGCGGTGTTCGCACCGCCGTCTGCGGCGAAGAGCGTCGGCGCCAGGGCGAGAACCCGTCTCACCAGGTCCGGCAAGACAGGAGCCGCACCCAGAAGGGTAACCGGGGAATGAAGCTGATAGAGCAGCGAAGACAATGGTTCACAATCGCGCCAGAATTTGCGCCGACGAGCCTATCCGAATTGCCCCCGGCCGGCCACACGGCAATTATTGACCATCGGACATCACCCCACGGCATAACGCGCATGCCCGGCATGCAGGAGAGTGAATAATGGCAGAGTCCCTGAAGAAGCTGACCGTTTCCTACGGCGCCTTCTCTTGCACGCTCGAAGGTTTTGACGACCCGTTTCCGGTGATGAAACAGGTCGTGGACTATTTCCAGAGCCTCGCCGACCGCGACCCGTCGTTCGGCGCGCACCCCGAACGGCCGGACGCCGCCTATCTGCGCTCGCTGGCGGAACGCACCGCCGGCGGCGAAAAGGTCGAGGCGGAGTTGCACGAGGGCGGCGTGATCCTGCGTCAGACCGGCGACGCCACGGACGATTTCGCGGGCATGGACGTCGTCGAGGAGACCATCGTCGTCGAGCCGTCCCGGC
>JBHHXR010000337.1:0-1540 GCA_046757205.1 Paracoccaceae bacterium | reverse complement strand
ATGGCGAACTGCCGTTCGCTCGAATTGGCCCACTTATCGTGCTTCTTCTTGAAGCTCATGAAACTGTCGTGGACCTTGCGGGTCATGGGATCGGCCGCCGCCCCGGCCTCGAGCACCTCGGCCGTCTTCTTGCGAAGCTCCGCGATGACGTCGTCGGGAAGCTGCGAGACCTTGACCCCGTGGTTCTTGGTTAGGTCCTCGAGGGCGCCGCCGTTCAACGCCTCGGCGGACGTGTGGGCGATGATGTTGGCCGCCGCCGCGACGTGGCGGACGATCTGCTGGACGTCGTTCGGAAGCGCGTTGAAGGCCTTCTTCGAGATCAGGAGCTCCGTCGTCGTCGACGGCTCGTGCCAGCCGGTGTTGTAGTAGTTCTTGGCCGCCTTGTGCAGACCCAGGCGCCGGTCCTGCAGGGGACCGACCCATTCGGCCGCGTCGATGACGCCGCGTTCCAGCGCCGGGAAGATGTCGCCGCCGCCCAGGCTTTTCACGTTGACGCCGATGGCCTTGTAGATCTTGCCGCCGAGGCCCGGGATACGCATCTTCAGGCCCTTGAAATCGGACAATCCCTTCACCGGCTTCTTGAACCATCCGGTCATCTGGACGCCGGAGTTGCCGCACGGCATGCCGATGACGCCGAAATCGCTGTAGATTTCGTTCCACAACTCGAGCCCGCCGCCGTGGTAATACCAGGCGTTCTGGCCCTGGAAGGTCATGCCGAAGGGCACGGTGCCGAAATACTGCAGCGCCGGCGCCTTGCCTGACCAGTAATAGGCCACCGCCGAGTTGGCCTCGACGGTGCCGCCGGTGACGGCGTCGAAACCGCCGTTCCACTTGACCAGTTCGCCGGCCGCGAACAGCTTGATCTTCAAGCGTCCGCCCGATGCGTCCTCGATGGCCTTGACGATCCACTCGGCGCTGCCCGGACCGCTCTGGTAGAACGGCAGGCCCGGCGGGAACGATGTGGTCATCTTCCACCTGAAGGTCTTTTCCGCGCGGGCGATGTTGGGCGCTGCAATGGCGCCGGCAACCGCACCGGCAACGCCGGCCTTCAAGAATTTACGTCGTTTCATGATGATACCTCCCTGTATCCAATTATCGTGATGGTTCACGAAATTGCGTGCGCAGCCGAGGCGCCGTTTCTGGCTAAAATCCCCCTTAACCCTTAATTCGGAAACACGGCGCTAACCGTGGCAGGATGACGGTGTGACCGAAATTCGTACAATGCCGACGTTTGACGTTTCGGTTTCCTTGGACATGCACCTCCCCAACCAGCCGGCCTCGGCGGCGCGCCATACTAGCGGATAGCCACGCAGATTCCACGGGATTATTCCGCGAACCCTTTGACAATCCCGTGATGGCCCGCGCCGGCGACCGGTGGTCCGCCGAAAAGCGGGCGCCCGTGCGGATGCGTTCCGGTCAAATGGTTCCCTCTGGTCGGGTAGTGCCCCAGCAGGCTACTGAAAAAGGGCGTTGCTGGCGCCTTACTGCTTCGAGACGGCGCTCCGCGCCTCCTCAGCATGAGGGGTAAGTGTTTGATTAT
>JBHHXR010000336.1:0-1592 GCA_046757205.1 Paracoccaceae bacterium | reverse complement strand
AGGTCTTTGTCGACAATGGCGCGGCAGCGGGCGGTCGCCTCGGCGAGGGTGGCGTACTCGCCGTCGCAGTAGCGCTCGCTTTCGTCCATGAAATGGAAATTGTCGTCGACAAATACCTTGTATGTCATCTCTTCCTCCTTCTTCCTCGCTCGGGTTATGGCGGCGCGTTGCCGGCGGCGCGCCACCACGGTCACGTTTCATGATCGTGGACGACGAGGCCGGCCAGCGTCAGCGCGCCGTCCCCGGGCGTCATCCGGTAACTCACCAGCGGTCCGTCGCCGCCGGCCGAGTAATCCAGGCAGAGCGCGTTGGCCGCCTGCAGGCGCGGTGCGCCGGACAGCCAGTAGTGGCCGAAGAACACCGGTCTGGCCGAGGCGGGATAGACGCTCTTCAGGACGTTCGCCGGCAACGCGGAGCGGGGCAGCTGGTTCAGGTCCGGCACGGACATCGCGATATCGCGCCAGCTCGCGGCGCCGGCGTTCCACCACTGCAGGCGTATCTCGCCGCGCCTCGTGCCGTCCTTGTCGGTGAAGACATGGCCGTCCGGCAGTTCGGCCTCCGGCCCCTTCGTCGTGATCTCGACGATGCCATGCAGGGGATCGTTCCGGTCCGCCGCCCGTATCAGCTCGCCGGCGTTCAGCACGCCCGATGGCGAGACCGCCTTCAGCGCCGCGATGGCATCCTCGTCCCAGCAGGCATGCACCGCCCTGAAGCCGTCGATTTCCAGAAACAGCGGCAGCGACCGCATCCATCCGATCACCTCCTTGGTCGCCGGCGCGCCGAGCGGGAACTCGGCGAGGAACCTGGCGTGCTGACGCAGTTTTCTGTCCGTGTGCGGCCGCAGCGGCGCGCTGGTCCCGGGATGCGCGGTGTGGAAGTGGATGGCGTTGAGTTCGTGATTGCCCATGATCGCGCGCGCGGTGCCGGCGTCGAGCATCCGCCGCACGATGTCGACCACGCCGGCGCTGTCCGGCCCGCGATCGATGAAATCGCCGAGAAAGACGCAGGTTCGGTTCGGATCGTCGTGCCGCCAGCCGCCGTTGCGGTTGCGGTAGCCGAGCCGGGTCAGGGCGCCCGTCAGCTTGCCGGCCTGGCCATGGATATCGGGAATGATGTCGTACATCCTGTTTTCCTTCGGTGGCGATAATCCGGATCGTTTGGGATTTTTCGAAACATCGCGGCCCGGGCGCCATCGCCCGTGTTTCGTTTCAAATCCCTCGGTTGTTCCTTGCCCTTGACATGTTATGTAATCGTGTTACGTATTACAAGTGTTTTGTGCCACTTTTCGGAAAATGTGTTACATATTGTAACACGAAGCCGGGGAACCCGCCATGAACGACGGACCGATATCCATCAGGCTCGGCAGCAGGCGAATGGCAGCACTCGGGCGCTACCTCGCCGCGCATCCCGGGGAGACCCGGAACGGTGTCATTGCCGGCGCGGTCGAGCAGTATCTCAAGGAGACCGGGTTCTGGGACGACGACCTGCCGCTCGCCGACGAACGGGACGAGCGGCGCCGGCCGACCCTTTCGGAGCGCGTCAGGCGCCTGGAGGAGGTCGTGGAGCGGCTGGTCGCGAAGGCGGACAGGTCG
>JBHHXR010000335.1:0-1723 GCA_046757205.1 Paracoccaceae bacterium | reverse complement strand
TGATGATGCTGTAGATGGAATCGAAGATCCAAAGCCAGCCGATGACGCCCAGCGAGATCGGCGCCACCCAGGGCAGCAGGATCATGAGCCTGACCAGCCATTTGCCGCGGAAGTCCTTGAGCAACGCCAACGCCAGGACCTTCGCCAGCACCAGCACGATGACCTGGGAACCGATGGCAAAGATGAAGGTGTTGCGCAGGGCCTCCCAGAAGGTGGGGTTTTCCATGATGCCCCTGAAGTTCCTCAGGCCGACGAAGTTCGTACCGACGCTGCCGACGGTGATATCGCTGACGCTGTAAAACAGGGCGAGCAGGAACGGGAACCCGACCAGCAGAATGATATAAAACACCGCCGGCGCGATCATAAGCCGGCCCAGCCAGCGCTCGCTGTCGCGGACATCCCGGAGGCGATCTCCCCATCCCGCCAACCGGGCGACGCCGCCATTCCCGGGGCGCGCCATCATTGCCCTCCCGCGGTGTCGACCCTGAGACCTGTCCGGCGATCGAAGCGCTTGACGTTCCCTTCCCTGATGGCGAACACGACCCGTTCGCCCTGGTTGGCGGAAAGCGGCTCGGCCGACGCAACCTTGGCGATGACCTTTTCTTCAGGAAAGGGTGCCGCAAGCACGCCGTAGATCAGCTCGTCCCCGCCCAGGTACTCGATCCGCGTTACCCGGAGGGGAATTTCGAGCAGTCCCGCCTTTTCCCCCCAGCGCTCGCGCGGCAGCATGTGCTCGGGCCGGAAACCGATGATCTCGTTGTTCCGTTCAACGAGGTTCATGGGCGGCGCGCCGACGAAAGTGGCGACGAAGGTATCCATGGGCTCGGCGTATATGTCCTTCGGGCTGCCGATCTGGCGAATCTTGCCGGCATTCAGCACCGCCACCCGGTCGCCGAGCCCCATGGCCTCGATCTGGTCGTGGGTGACATAGATGGTGGTGGTGCCGATACGGCGCTGCAGCTGCTGCAACTCGTCGCGGGCCGAGGTCCTGAGCTTGGCGTCCAGGTTGGAAAGCGGCTCATCGAGGAGAAAGACCAACGGTTCGCGCACCAACGCGCGGGCCAGGGCCACCCGCTGGCGTTCGCCCCCGGAAAGCTGGCGGGGCTTGCGGTGCAGCAGCCCTTCGATGCCGAACATATTGGCCGCCCAGGTCACTTTTTCCCGGATGCCGACCTTATTCATGCCCTGCGTCTTGAGCGGAAAGGCGATGTTCTTGAAAACCGTCAGGTGGGGATATAGGGCGTAGCTCTGGAACACCATGGCTACGTCGCGGGCCCGTGGCGGCAGCCGGGTGACATCACGGCCGCCGATGAGGATGTCGCCCGACGTGGGTTCCTCGAGGCCGGCGATCATCCTCAGCAGCGTCGTCTTGCCGCAGCCGGAGGGACCGAGAAGGACGAGGAACTCCCCTTCCCGGGCAGCGAGATCGATGCCGTCCACCGCCCGGACGGCGTCGAAGTACTTGGTCACCGCCCTGGTTTCTACGGTTTCCATCGACCGTCCTCATCATCCGTACGCATGTGCACACACAGAGGGAGGCTCCGTCAGCCGGAGCCTCCCAATGCCGAAGGGTTCGTCACGGCCGCCGAGGTGGACCGGCCCCGTGGGTCCCGGATGCCGGATCAGACCTTCCCTTTTTCCCTCCACTTGGCGAAGATGCGCTTGCATTTTTTCTCCGCCCGTTTCAGCGCATCCTCGGGCTTCTGGAGCAGGAGCTGCGCGT
>JBHHXR010000334.1:0-1743 GCA_046757205.1 Paracoccaceae bacterium | reverse complement strand
TCGGCCGATTGACTTCCGCCAGCCAATTCCGCGGCCGATCCACCGGCCAGGCGCTCAGCCATCGCTTCAACTCCGACCTGCCAGTAGGTCGCCCATGCGGCCGACGGGGAGGCATGTAGACAGCCGTGCGATTCCGCCGGGTCCACAGACTGCACCATCGCCACTGCTCCGCGCGGGTCGCCAGCTTCGCACGCAGGGCGTTGGCCTCCACGTAGCGACACACCGTCAGGAAATGCCCGTCCTGCTGCACCGGAAAGCTCTTGAACCGGCCTTGGTACAACGGCCCTTCGCCCGTCGTATGGTAATGCGCGTGCCAGCGGTGCGTGTGCGTCACCGTCACCCATTGCATCCAGGTGGACAGGTTTGTCCGCTTGCCGGCCCGGACAACGAGGTGCCAGTGATTCGGCATCAGGCAATAGGCCAGCAGCCGCGGGGCATCGAGACGGTCCAGCGACTCGGCCAAGACGCGCTCAAACGCCAGATAGTCCTCATCCTTTTCGAAGAGGGTGAGGCGCATCACCCGCCGATTCAGTAGGTGATAGGCGGTGCCCGGCTCCGTGATCCGAGGTGATCTTCCCATCGCTCCAGGCTACCGGGATCGCCAAGGATGTCAAGAAAATCATCTTGACATGCTCCGTAGAAAACCTTCATGATCGGCGGCTTTGGGTGCCGATTGATGGGGTATGAAGACGACCAAATCGCCCCGGAAGTTGTTGCGGGCGGCCTACATCGCCGCACGCAGGGTTCTGCGCCCCTATGCCCATCGCTTCAGCCCCAAGAAGTTCACCCAACCTCAACTGTTCGCCTGCCTGGTGCTCAAAGAGTTCTACAAACTGGACTATCGCGGCGTCATGCACCTGCTCATCGACGCCCCGGATCTGCGGGCCGTCATCGAACTCGAAGCCGTGCCGCACTGGACCACGCTGCAAAAGGCATCCGACCGACTGCTAAAAAAAACACCGCGCGTCGGCTCCTGGATCAAACGGTTCGCCTCGCCACCGAAACGAAACTCCTCGGCCGCTGCTCGAAACTGACGGCCCTGGATGGCAGCGGATTCGAGGCCCATCACACGAGCCGATACTTCGTTCGTCGCCGGTCGCATGGCGACAAGAACCTGCAAAACATGACCTATCGACGTTTTCCCAAGGTCGGCCTGCTGGTCGACTGTCGATCGCATCTGGTTCTAGCGGCCGTTCCCGGCCTCGGTCCGGGGCCCGACATCACCCATCTCGTCGAGGCCGTCAGCGAAGCCAATCGGCGGCAGTTGATGGACACCCTTCTGGTGGATGCCGGCTACGACGCCGAATGGGCGCATGAGTTCGTGCGCGGTGAATTCGGAATCGCTCTCATCTCGCCTCCCAAGATCGGCCGGCCCACGACGAAGCCGCCGAGCGGCCGCTTTCGCAGACAAATGTGGTTTTACTTCAAGAGGCCGCCGGAGCGACGTCGCTACGGTCAGCGTTGGCAAGCCGAAACTGTCTTCAGCATGATCAAGCGTCGCCTGGGCGAAACCCTCGCGGCGCGCCACCGCGCCCATCAGAACCGCGCCATGATGCTCAAAGTGATCACGCATAACCTGATGATCGTCTTATGACTATGGCTTTTCTACGGAGCAATCCTGACACCTTTTCTGGTCCAACTGCGAGAAGCAGACGCTTCACGTCATCATCCACGCGGATGAAGGCGGGGAGATCAGTAGGGAATCGGCAGGGGTTACGATTCAACGTTGTTCATTCTGCAAAC
>JBHHXR010000333.1:0-1747 GCA_046757205.1 Paracoccaceae bacterium | reverse complement strand
GGCGAGATACCGGTTGGCTTGTTCCATCGTCGTCACGCCGGCGACGCGCAGCTCCGGGTCTGTCCGGTTGTTTGTGTAAGCGGCGCCATGGGCATTCGCTTCCCGGCCTCAGCTAGCTGAGGCCGGGAAGCGATCCTCGAACAAGATCGCAAACTGCCCCATCGCGGCGGTCCATTCAACCGGCCGCTTCCAGTGAACGCCGGCGTTGCGGATCGCCAGGAACAACAGCTTAGTCGCGGCCTCGTCGTTGGGGAAGCTGCCTCTGGTCTTGATGATCTTGCGCAACGACCGGTGCAGGCTCTCCAACGCATTGGTGGTGTAGATCATCTTGCGGATCGCCGGCGGGAACGCGAACATCGGCACCACGTGCTCCCAGGCGCGCCGCCAGCTCGGCGCGATCGCCGGGTAGAGCGCGCCCCACCTGGCCTCGAACGCCTCCAGCCTGGCCGCCGCCGCCTCGGCCGTCTCGGCGCGGTAGATCGCCTTGATGTCGGGCATGATCTGCTTGCGGTCCTTCCACGACACGAAGCTGAGCGAGTTGCGGATCAGATGCACGATGCAGGTCTGCACCGTCGTCTTCGGGAACACCGCGCCGATCGCCTCGGGGAAGCCGGTGAGCCCGTCGACGACGGCGATCAGGATATCAAGGACGCCGCGGGTCCTGAGCTCATTCATCACCTTGAGCCAGAACTTGGCGCCTTCGGTCTGCTCGATCCACAACCCAAGAACCTCCTTCTCGCCCTCGCACGTGATCGCCAGCGCGAGGTAGACCGCCTTGTTCCTGACCAGGCCCTCGTCGCGGATCTTGACCCTGAGCGCGTCGAAGAACACCACCGGATAAACAGGATCAAGCGGCCGGTTCTGCCACTCGCGAACCTCCTCGAGCACCGCGTCGGTGACCCGGCTGATCAGGTCCGCAGACACCTCGACGCCGTAGAGCTCCTCGAGATGGCCCCGGATCTCGCGCACCGTCATGCCGCGCGCGTACAGCGACACGATGCGCTCGTCGAAGCCGTTGAGACGTCGTTCACCCTTCGGCACGATGACCGGCTCGAAGCTGCCGGCGCGGTCGCGCGGCACCGCCAGGTCGACCTCGCCGTCCTCGGTCAGCACAGACTTCGCCGAATAGCCGTTGCGGCTGTTGCCCGTGCCTCGCCCGGCCGGATCGCCCTTATCG
Source organism: Paracoccaceae bacterium (assembly GCA_046757205.1). Taxonomy (GTDB): domain Bacteria; phylum Pseudomonadota; class Alphaproteobacteria; order Rhodobacterales; family Rhodobacteraceae; genus JBHHXR01. The sequence continues at coordinate 570 of JBHHXR010000333.1, read as the reverse complement.
TAGCCAAGGTGTGCGCTCAGCTCGGCGCCCAGCGCCCGCTCCAGCAGCGCCTTCTTGAGCTGCTTGAACAGCCCCTCTTCGCCCAACAGATCATCCGGCGTCTCGTAACCGGCCAGAAGCTCGTCCAGAAGTTCAGGTCTCAGTGTCGTCATCTCAGGTCCTCCTATACCAGATATTGAACCCATGACGCTCACTTACACAAGATATCGGACACTCTCGGCCAGGCCGCCCGATACTCCTCCCACAACAGCGACAGGGTCACGCCGGGCTTGCGCAGCTCCCAGTGAATGGCCGCCCAGTCCGGTTGCGGACGTTGATCGCTCGGAACGTTGCGCGGCGGCGGGAACAGCAGCTGTTCCAGCGCGGCGTCGCTCACGCCGTCCGGCAGCGGCCAACTCAGACCAGCGGCGTGCGCACGATCGATGTAGGTGCGCGCTGCCGTACGTCCGATGTTCAGGCTGGCTGCGACCTGTCGCTTCGACAGACCGCGCGCATCGAGCCGCAGCGCGTCTCTTATCTTCCGCATGGGCAATCTCTTCGTCGCCATCTCCGCACCTCCGAAAAGGCGCG
>JBHHXR010000332.1:0-1760 GCA_046757205.1 Paracoccaceae bacterium | reverse complement strand
CATCGCCATCAGCCGCCTCGGGCACCCGCTCGCCCAGATCTTCCGAACAAGCCCGGACCGTGCACTCTGTCTCCACATCTTGTGTCCGCGGAGCGCTTCACCGCCACTCCTGCATGGAAATCCCCTCTTGAATCGGCAACCATGAAACCCGCTCCAGTTCTCCGGTTCCCCGCCCGCCCGGGCCCCGCCGTCACGCGACGGCGCGGCGCAAAGCGGCGGGTTCCGCTCGGCAACCAGCGGCGGCCTGCGCTTCGCCGGCATTTCAGCCCTGCCCGCCCAATTGCCGATCCGCCGACGGCCCGGCGGCGGTTACTTCGACGCCGGCGCTTCGGCCGCCAGCGCGCGTGCCACCAGATCGCGGGTTTCCGCGCTGCGCGCCAGTTGCCTGCGCATCGCCCCGAGCGTCACCGGCGGTTCGCCCGGTTCCGCGATGCCGCCGGCGCGCCGGCGCCGCGCCACACCGTCGCCGGGCCGCGACAGCATGAAGGCCGCCAGCGCGCGGCGCGGTCCGTCCGCCACGCCCGACGCCGTCTTCCAGTCGCCCGCCTGCCAGGCGAAATCGAGGAGCGCCGGCGCGCCGGACGCGCCGGTGTCGCGCAGGCGGCGCAGGGCCGCCGCCGGGTCGCCCATTTCGGCGAGCGCCCGGGCCGCCACCGGCGCGGCGGTCGCGGCGGGCAGGCCGGCGACGACGCCGAGCGCCCGGCGCGGGCGGCCCTCGGCCAGATAGGCCTTCGCCGCGGCGAGCCGCACGCCGGCACGGCCGCGCCCCTGGGCCGGCTGCAGCGCCGCCAGCGCCAGGTTCGGCAGCCCGATTTCCGTCAACCCGGCGGCAACCGCGGCGCGCGCGGCGTCGGCCTCTTCGTCAGATCCCAGCCTGGGCAGCAGGCGCCAGACGCGCCGCGCGTATTCGGCGGGAGACGCCGCGCCGGGCCGGTAGGCCATGAGCACGGCCGCCGCCATCGCGCTCTCCCCCGGCACCGGCCCGGCACCGCGCAGCGCCGCGGCAAGGGTTTCGTAGGCCGTCGCCGCCGATCCGGCGGCGATCAGGGCGCGTATGCGGATCGCGAGGAGTCGCCGGCCGACATCGGTACCGCGGTTTTCGAACTGCGCGAGGGCGAGGGCGGACATCACTTCGGGCGGCACGTCGCGGCCGTGCGACACCAGTTCCCCGACCAGCAGGGCCAGCGCCTCCGGCGCTTCGGCCTGCGCCGCCAGGCCGAGCCGGCGCAGGACGGCCAGCGAATGTTCATCCGGTCCTGCCGCCAGATCCAGCCGCGCGGCGAGCAGGGATTGCCCGGGCGTGTCGTCCCCCGGCGCGCGCGCGGCGATACCCGAAATGCGCCGCGCGCCCGCGCTGTCGCCAACCGACAGCAGGGCAGCCGACAGGGGCGGGCCGAACAGGCGACGCTGTCGCGCCGGCATTTCCGAGAAGGCGGCGAACAGCGATGCCCTGAGCCCGCCATCGGGCGGCGCATCGAAACCGAGCGACGCGCCGCGCAGCACGGCCGCCACGCCGCCGCAGCCGCGCGCCCGGTCCAGCGGCCCGTCCGCGACCGCCTGCTGGCCCTCGACCGCCAGCGCGAGGTCCGCCAGAAGCGCGGTGTCTTCCATCTCCTTGTCGAACGCCTCGATCAGCGCCAGCGCCTCGCGCCCGAAACCGAACGCAAGGTAGGTTTTCGCCAGACGGCGCAGGGCGGCCGGATCCGGCCGGTCGAATTCGCCCAGCAGCCCGGCGCGCGCGGCGGTCATCTGCGAGTAGG
>JBHHXR010000331.1:0-1794 GCA_046757205.1 Paracoccaceae bacterium | reverse complement strand
CTGTCCTGCTTCGACCGGCTGCTCTTCAAGGGCCACCTGCCCCTCGGCTGGCCCGACGCCATGGAACGATTCATAGCCCGCCAGGGCCTGCTGATCAAGGATTTCAAGCGGCTGGTCACGCAGGCCTCCGAGCAGGTCAAGGCCCATGCCCGGACCATGGCCGAGAAGGCCGGACGCCCCTATATCCATCTGAACGGCCCGGTGCGCAAGGAGGATCGCGCCCGGGCCATCGCCGAACGGGACGGCATCACCGAAGGGCTGGTCTGCATCCTGGCCGCGGTGGAAGCCTGCGGCAGCTTCAAGCTCGCCTACGGCCATCGGCGTCCCCGGATCGTTCGGGCCCGGCGCAAGTGTCTGTGTCTGTACTTCTACTTCGTCGATCCGCAGTTCGGTTTTCTGCACATCCGCATCACCACCTGGTTTCCCTTCATGGTTCAGGTCTGCCTCAACGGTCACGACTGGCTCGCCCGCCAACTCGATCGCGCGGGCGTCGGCTACCGCAAGTGCGACAACGCGTTCCTGGACATCGAAGACTTCCCGCGCGCCCAGAGGCTCGCCGATCGTTTTGTCCGTCTGAACTGGGTGCGCATCCTCAGCGGTTTCGCGCGGCATGTGAATCCCCTGGTGCGCAGCCAGTTGCGCGGCATGGAATACTACTGGATCACCGAGCAGGCGGAGTTCGCCACCGATGTGATCTTCCCCACCCCCGCCGCGCTCGAAGACCTCTATCCCGCCCTGCTCCAACACGCCACGTGCTGCTTCGGGGCCGAGGACGTCATGACCTTCCTCGGCCGAAAACTCAACGGGAACTTCGCCGGCGATGTTGGGAACGACTACAAGAAACGGTGGCCCGGGGCCCGTGTCCGCCACCGGATGAAAGCCAACGCCATGAAAATGTATGACAAACACGGGTGCGTCCTGCGGATCGAAACGGTGATCAACTGCCCTTACGAATTCAAAGTCTGGCGACGCGGCCTGCGCAAAGGCCGTGCCGCCTGGGGGTGGTTTCCCATGGCCAAACGGGTGACGAATCTCGGCCGCTATGCCGAAGTCAGCTTGGCTGCCAACCGCCGGTATCTCGACGCGCTGGCGGTCGTGGACGCCCCGGCCCCCGCGCAGCGACAGATCCACGCCTTGGCCCGCCCCATCCGGCACCGCGGCCGCAGCGTGCGCGGCTTCAACCCCGCCGCACCCGAAGACATCCGACTCTTTGCCGCCGTCCTCCGCGGCGAGCACCTGCTCCAAGGCTTCGCCAACCGCGACATCCGCCAACTGCTCCTGCCCGCCTCGCGCGACAAGGCCGAAACCCGCCGCCAAGCCGCCCGGGTCTCGCGGATGCTCAAACGACTTCACGTTCATGGACTCATCGCCAAGATCCAGCGTTCCCGGCGTTGGCGCGTCAGCCACAAGGGACACGCACTCTTGACCACGCTGCTGATCCTTCATGACGAACGATATCCGGAGGTCCTCATGCAACAAGCCGCTTGATCCCGAAAAACATGCGCGCAAAGCGCGCATCAGTTGCGACGTAAGGGTCTAAACCACCGCGCCAGATCTCGACTCTACCCTTTTCCATCCCGCGCCATGCCATGCGGCTGTTCGTCCGGCGAGGCGATGGCGTCACCACGTCAGCTCGATCCGCTGTCCGTCGTAGCCGAGGGCCATTCCGTCCGGCCGTTCGGCGTTGGTTTCGGCGTGGCTGAGTTCGTGCGCGATGTGCGTGAAGAACGTCTGCTTGGCGGCGATTCGCCGGGACATCGCCACGGCCTGTTCGAGATTGAAATGGGTTGGATG
>JBHHXR010000330.1:0-1812 GCA_046757205.1 Paracoccaceae bacterium | reverse complement strand
CCTTCTGCTTCTCGAGCAGCTTGCGCTTGCGCGTCACGTCGCCGCCGTAGCACTTGGCGGTGACGTCCTTGCGCATCGCCGAGATAGTCTCGCGGGCGATGATCCGGCCGCCGACGGCCGCCTGGATGGGGATCTTGAACATGTGCCGCGGGATCAGGTCCTTCAGTTTCTCGCACATGGCGCGGCCGCGGGCCTCGGCGCGGGCGCTGTGGACGATGACCGACAGCGCGTCGACCGGCTCCTCGTTGACCAGGATCTGCATCTTCACCAGGGTGTCGGTGCGGTAGCCCTTCATCTGGTAATCGAAACTGGCGTAGCCCCTGGTGACGCTTTTCAGCCGGTCGTAGAAGTCGAAGACGACTTCGTTCAACGGTAAATCATAGACCACCATGGCGCGGGAGCCGGCGTAGGTCAGCGTCTTCTGGATACCGCGCCGGTCCTGGCAGAGTTTCAGGACGTCACCGAGATAGTCGTCGGGCACCAGGATGGTGGCCTCGATGCGCGGCTCCTCGATATGGTCGATCTTCACCGGGTCCGGCATGTCGGCGGGGTTGTGCAACTCCAGCATGGTGCCGTCGGTGCGGAAGATGTTGTAGATGACGGAGGGCGCGGTGGTGATCAGGTCGATATTGTACTCGCGCTCCAGCCGGTCGCGGATCACTTCCAGGTGCAGGAGGCCCAAAAAGCCGCAGCGGAAGCCGAAGCCCAGCGCGGCGGAGGTCTCCATTTCGAAGGTGAAGGAGGCGTCGTTGAGCGCCAGTTTGGCGATCGCCTCGCGCAGGTCCTCGAACTCGGCGTTGTCGACCGGGAAGAGGCCGCAGAACACCACCGGCTGGGCCGGTTTGTAGCCCGGCAGGGGGTGGGCGGTCCGCTTCTTCTCATGGGTGATGGTGTCGCCGACGCGGGTGTCGCGGACCTGCTTGATGCTTGCCGTCATGACGCCGATTTCGCCGGGGCCGAGCCGGGCGATGTTCTCCATCTGCGGCTTCAGAACGGCGACGCGGTCGACGGTGTAGCTGGCGCCGGTCTGCATCATGGCGATGCGGTCGCCCTTTTTCAGGAACCCGTCGTGGATGCGGACGAGGACGACGACGCCGAGATAGGCGTCGTACCACGAGTCGACCAGCAGCGCCTTCAGCGGCGCGTCGGGTTCGCCTTTGGGTGCCGGCAGGCGGGTGACGATGGCCTCCAGCACGTCCTCGATGCCGAGGCCGGTCTTGGCGGAGATTTCGACGGCGTCCGAGGCGTCGATGCCGATCACGTCCTCGATCTGGGTGCGGATGCGGTCGGGCTCGGCGGCCGGCAGGTCGATCTTGTTTAGGACCGGCACGATCTCGTGGTCGGCGTCGAGCGCCTGGTAGACATTGGCCAGCGTCTGCGCCTCGACGCCCTGGGAGGCGTCGACCACCAGCAGCGAGCCCTCGACGGCGCGCATCGAGCGCGACACCTCGTAGGCGAAATCGACGTGGCCGGGGGTGTCGATCAGGTTGAGCACGTAGGCCTCGCCGTCGCGCGCGGTGTATTCGAGGCGCACGGTGTTGGCCTTGATGGTGATGCCGCGTTCGCGCTCGATATCCATGGTGTCGAGAAGCTGCTCCTGCATGTCGCGCGCCGCCACCGTGCCGGTCGACTGGATCAGCCGGTCGGCCAGCGTCGACTTGCCGTGGTCGATATGGGCGACGATGGAGAAGTTGCGGATGTGCGAAAGCGTGGCCATGGGGTGGGGGTATGGGCGAGGTTGCCGGAGGGGTCAAGCGGCGGGTTGCCTGCGGGGCGGCGGCGTTGGGATTTTGGCGGGAGGTCCCCGCTTGC
>JBHHXR010000329.1:0-1839 GCA_046757205.1 Paracoccaceae bacterium | reverse complement strand
CACTCCGACCAGTAAAATCAGATAGTTACGAAGAAACCTGCTAGGTCTTTATCCTTCTATTATCCTCTCCAAACCTACCCGAATTGCGGCGGAGGCCCCGGGTTTTTCAGGCAGTGATCCAGTCGTCGAGACAATTGATTCTGCCACTCCACGCCAGAATGCCCCCTGGCGGCAGGGCAGTCACCAAAGCGGACGTTCAAGCAGAGCATCACTGGATGCTGACCCGAAAAGCGGCCATTCGCAGTCGCACGGGGGCCGGTCGGTTATCCAAAATCCGGAAACTTCCATTTGTAAACACGACCGCTTTCGCGAGGCGTTCAGAATTCTGCAGCCGACCTTCCTGCAATTTGCCCAAGCGCAACGGCCGACAACAGGCCGTTGCCTGAAAGATAGCCCCAATCGTCCGGTCCCGATACGCCGCAGGCGGCGCCGCCGCTGGCAAAGAGATTGGGAAGTGGGTGCCCGTTCCGATCTTGCACCCGTGCTTCTTTGTCCACCCAAAGCCCCCCTTGCGTGTGAAAAAGGGCGCCGGTCACGCGGGTCGCGTAGTACGGCGGCTGCATCCGGGGATGCGCACTGAAGTCCCGTCCGTGGGGGTCTTCGATCGTGCCCTCTGCGCAGCGCGACATGTCCGCGAATGTATTTTCCACGACTTCTTCCCGGGCTCCGATGATCCCGGCCAGCTCGCTCAGGGTATCCGCTTTCAGGACGGCGCCATTGCTTTCGGCGGTACGAAAATCTTCGAAATCGGCCACGATGGCGCGCAGGCGTTCATCAAAAATACTCCAGGCAATGCCGCCGGGTTGCCGCAGAACGCGCCGCGCCTGTTCGGAATAGCCGTCGTGTTCATTTGAAAACCGGCGACCATCAGCGTTCAGCTGGACTCCACCTTCCATCATCAGGGCCCAGCTCATCAGGATACCGTGTGGATGGCAAACCGAGCCGTGCCCCTGATAAGACCCCAGATTCCGGGTCCCCGCCCCCAGAGCCTGCCCCCAGAAGATCGCATCTCCCTGATTGCCGGCGTGACCGAAATAGAGCGCATCCGCCATTTCCGGGATGAATTCGCGGACCATGCCGGCGTTGCCACCAAAGCCGTTGCAGGCAAGGATCAGCGCGTTGCAGCCGATAACCTCGGTGCGGCCGTCAGGACGCTCGATCCGAACACCTTTCACCGTATTCCTTTTGTCGGCGAAAAGGTCCGTCACACGGGCGCTGGTAACCACATCGATCCCGGCGGACCCCGCCGCCTTTAACAGACCGGCCATCAGATCGGCGCCCGAGCGCGAGACCGGCGCATGCATGCGCAGCCGGCTATGGCCGGGGTAAAGGAACCCCTCCACAAGCGTCAGTTCCAGTCCGTGCTTTTCAACCAGCCAGTCAATTGTGGGGCCCGAAGCGCGGCACAAGGCCTCGACAATCCGGGGATCGGCCTGATTGCGGGCTTTCCTGAGGATGTCGGCGGACATGATTTCGACACTGTCATCAATGCCCATCTCCCTCTGGATGCGGGTTTCGCAGGCAGGGATCATGCCTGAGGACAATGCCGTGTTGCCGCCCGGGACCGCGTCGCGTTCTAGAACGACCACATCGGCCCCGGCGGCATGCGCGGCCAGTGCCGCGACCAGTCCGCTGGCGCCGCCGCCGACAATCAGAACCGGCACTTCGATCTCAAAGGACTGTTCCTCGGCTGGCAGGACGGACACGGGCGCTAGACCGCGATGCCCAAAGACGGAATCACCGTCGTGAAAGGGATCGCGCCAACCGCAGGGCGGCGCCTGACCGGGCGGGCGCGAATGCGCCTGCCGGTGGGCAGGCAGGCGCAGCCCGGGCCGCGAG
>JBHHXR010000328.1:0-1852 GCA_046757205.1 Paracoccaceae bacterium | reverse complement strand
CGAGCAGCCCCCCGCGCATCGCTTCCTTGTCGAGGACGAAACCGTCGATGGTCCTGCTGTTGGGATCGCGGTCGAAACTCGCGCCGGACGGCGCCACCCAGGTTTCGTTGAAACAGGGGTCGAGTTCGCCGGCATAGGAAAACGACGCATCCTTCGGCAGGCCGTGCATGTGTATGACGTGCTCGCCCGGCGCACCGACTTCGATGGTGCAGGTCGCGCGATTCATGTCGATATCGGTGACCTGTTTGTCGGAGGAGAAACCACCCTCGCCGAGACGCAGCAGCCGGCTGCAAAAACGGGTCACCATGCCCGCTTCCTTTCGTTTCTCGACCAGGAGCACGTCGAGGCCGGAGCGCGCCGCCTGGCGCGCCGCCATGCAGCCGGCGGGCGCGCGCGGCGGGGCGCCCCGCCAGGCCCCCGCCGGGCCCGGCGCCGACGATGATCAGGTCGTATGTAACAGTCACTCGCCGATGCTCGCTGAAATCTCGGCCATTATCTTATCGCAATGCAGGGCGAACAAGCCGACGGTGCCCAGCGGGTATGTGGCGCGGCACAATTCCGCCATCGCCGGCACGATCCGGCGCAAATACCGTTTTTCTTGCGTGTATTATCGATATCGACCGGTGCGCGGCGCGCCGCCCGCGGCATCGACAGGCAGCCACCCGACACTCACTTCGAGAAAACCAAATGAATTTCTACACCCGCGCAACGACCACCGTCCTGAGCACAGCGTTGATGCTGGCCGCCTGTTCCCCCGACACCGAGCGGGCGGATACGATATTCCTGAACGGCGACATCCTCACCATGAGTACAGACCACCCCGCCGCCGAAGCGCTGGGCATTGTCGGTGATCGGATAGCGGCGGTGGGAAGCGAAGCCGAAGTCATGACCTTGCGCAGCGCCGACACGCAGATCATCGACCTCCAGGGCAGGACCCTGCTGCCCGGCTTCTTCCAGCCTCACGAACATCCCTCGCTGACTTCCGTCGTCTTCTCTTGGCCGGACGTCAGCGACCAGTCGGTATCTACCGCAGAACAGGTCTGGGCGGTCATCCGGGATGCCGTCGCCGGCAAGCAACCAGGGGAATGGGTGTTCATCAATGGCTGGTCGAGGATCATTCCCGGCCTGGCGGCGCCCAGCCTCGCGGAACTCGATGCAATCGCCCCCGACAACCCGCTGTTCGTTTTGCAGCAGATTCCTTACGTCGCGCATGTCAATAGCCTGGCCCTGGAGCAGGCCGGCATAAGCCGGGATTCGGCCGATCCTGTCGGCGGCATGTACGGCAGGGACGCCAACGGCGATCTCGACGGCACGCTTTTCGAGGGGCCCGCGATCTTCCCTTTCCTGATGAACCAGTCCCTCCCCCATACGGCGAAAGATTACGAGACGTTTCTCCGGCAGGAGTTGCAACGCCATGCTGCAAACGGTGTCACGTCCTTCGCATCCATGGGGCTCTTTCTGCCTCCCGAAGTGGATATTTTCCCCGTCTACCGTAAGCTATCGGCCACCGGGCAATTCCCCCGTCATTTCGTCTACGTCGCGGAATTCAACCTGGACAACAAGATGGCGGGAGCGCGTCCCGGGGAAGGGACCGACTACCTGCGGTTCGGCGGCGTGAAATTCTTTTTCGATGGTTCGTTGTTCAGCGGCACTGCTTTGTTATGCGAGCCGTACGAGTTCAATGACGTCGTCGACGCCTTTCACTTCAAACCGGGGCAGAACGGCGCCACCGCGTGGAAGGACCAACAGGCTCTGAAGGAGCGACTGATACAACTGCACAATGACGGCTGGCAACTTTCCGCTCACGTCGTCGGCGATTGCGGCGCGCAACGACTGATCGGCCTGTACGACC
>JBHHXR010000327.1:0-1880 GCA_046757205.1 Paracoccaceae bacterium | reverse complement strand
CCGATATCCGCCAGTTCGCGCCCCCTCAGCAGGTCCTCGCGCTTGGGCGTCGGAAGAGCCCTGGCGCGGTGGCCGCTGTTTCGGAGAATGCCCTCCAGAGCGCGTTCGGCGCGCCAGTTCAGGCCGCCGAAGAGGAGGACCACATTTCCCCGTTCGGCCTTGGTGAAGGCGCGGGGGGAGTAGGCGCTATAGGTATTCCGAGCCACCTTGTTCATGCGCTTCCTCGAAATCGTGAAAACGGCACGCTATGCAAGATCAGCGGCGCATGCCGCCGCCGGGTTCACTCCCAACGGTGATGCGCGCCTCCCTGGCTTGTTTGCCAAAAAAGTTAGCCGCGTGTCCGCGACGCGGCTTTGATCTGTGTCAAGACGCAACATGGCGTCATGGGTTGCCTCCCCGGCGTTCCCTGATCGGCCTTGATTGATATCGGAACACATCCCACTCACCGGCTCCGCTTTCCACGGCCATTTCAGGCCATGCTACAGGAAAACACGCGGAAGCAGGAAATCCAAACGCCGTGGATTTCCATTGACGGCGGCAAGCCTGCGGATACACCGCGCGTTGCCGGCAGCCGCACGCGCGGCTCCGCATCAAGCGGTTCGGGAATTGCGGGCGGGTTGGGGGTTTTTCCCGGGCGCAGTGGAATCAGGCTCGTTTTCGGCGGTTTGACGCCCCGACCGGCACGAAACGCCGAGGGCGGGTGCGTGATGAATCCGGCGCCAACCCAAGCGCTCGCCCTGCCGTGTCTGGAACCAGCGCAATGGCTACCGCGCGACGGTGGGACACCTTCGGCCGCCGCCCTTGCAAACCCGATCCGGGTGAGCAATTTCCGGCGATCAATCGCCGGTTCGTCCTGGGTTTTGTCTTCGAGTTTCACCCCTCTGTTCTCAGCTCCGGCTGCGACATAACCCCCTGAGCATTGCTTAGCGCAATACAGGGAAGAGTATACTTGCGAATGTTGTCTGGGAATGGTCAGTATTCTTGCTTTTCGACTGAAAAAGCCCAAACCGGCGTGGAAAAGTGCAGTGAACGGTGCCGGCGCACCGAAGAATCGATTACCGTCCCACGCCGCAATACGTTCATGGAAAGAGTTGAGCAAATATGCGATGTAAGGAGCGGCGCGGCCCGGTTACCGAAGTGTGAAAAGCCACCACTACCAGGTTAAGGTACGATCGGCATTGCTTCTTCACCATTTCATGAGGCGCCGTTCAGCCGGAATGTTCTCTTTGGTGGGCAGGTGAAACCTACGTTGGAGGGAAGGCATGTTCAGGCTCGTCCGTTTCTTCCTTGTTACGAGCGCCGCAGCGGCGGTTGCGTTCGCTATCGCCTTCGTCATCTATCGCCACAACGAGGAGCAGCGCCTGATCGAATTCGCCGAACAGCAGAACGTGGAGCTGGCGCGCTCGGTCTCCAACATAATATGGCCGTCATTCTCCTCCTTCGTGATGTCGACCTCGAGTGCCGGCCTGAAAACCGGCGACGGGCGCGAAAGAACCCGGGCGATAGCCCAGACCCTGAGATCGGTGACGATCGGGCTGCCGATCCTGAAGATCAAGATCTACAATCTGGACGGCCTCACGGTCTATTCCTCGGATCCGGCCGAGATCGGCGAGCACAAGGCCAACAACCCCGGGGTATTTTCCGCGGCCAGTACCGGACAGCCGGCAAGCAATTTGACGTTTCGCAATACCCTGAGCTCATTCGAGCAGACGGTCCAGGAACGGGATCTTATCGAAAGCTATATCCCCATCCGGCAAGGCGACGGCCCGGTCGAGGGCGTCTTCGAAATCTACACGGACGTGACGCATCTGATTGCGAGCAAACGGCGGTCGACGAAAAATCTCGTGATCGGTTTCCTGCCGATCTTCGGACTGTTGTAC
>JBHHXR010000326.1:0-1924 GCA_046757205.1 Paracoccaceae bacterium | reverse complement strand
GCACCCAACCGGCGGAGGAAACGCCATGCCCGCACCCCTTGCCCCGATAGCCTGGACCGCGCTGCGCGTCGGCGCGGTGGCGGCCGTTGCGCTCTACACGGCCCGGCGGCGGCGAAGCGCGCCGCCAGATGCCATGCGGAACGCTGCGCTCAACGAGGCTCCGGACGGGGTGGAGATCACCACGCACCGGCAACGGGATCAGGCGGCGGCCCACGGCAGCGCGAGGCTTCGCCGTACCGTCCGGCTGGGGCGGAACGGGCCGGGCGTCGAGCTTGACATCGGGGCGCTGGGGCGTGTCAGACTGCGGCGCGCCTGAGCCGATCCCCGCGAGGTCTGATACATGAAACTCTATTACGCCGTACCGTCGCCGTTCGCCCGCAAGGTGCGCATCGCGCTGATCGAGACCGGGCTGAGCGATTCCGTGGAACTGGTGGCGACGCCGGCCAGCCCGATGACCGACGAAGGCCCGCCGCTTTCCGCCAACCCGCTGAAGAAGGTGCCGTGCCTGGTGCGCGACGACGCGCCGTCGATCTACGACAGCCGCGTCATCTGCCGTTTCATCGCCAGCCTCAGACCGCATGCCGACCTCTACCCCGACGGCAACCGGCTTTGGGAGACGCTGACGCTGGAGGCGACCGCCGACGGCATGATGGATGCCGCGGTGCTGATGGTCTACGAGCGCCGGGTCCGGCCGGAGAAAAAGCAGATGGAGGAATGGACGGAGGCACAGTGGTCGAAGATCGCCTCGGCGCTCGCCGCCGTCGAGCGCCGCTGGATGCCGTTTCTCGCCGGGCCGGTGGACATGGGTCATCTGGCGCTGGCTTCGGCCCTGCAATATCTCGACTTTCGCCACCATGAGCGCGACTGGCGCAAGACGCACCCGGCGTTGCAGGCATGGGAAGCGGAGATCGCCGCGCGGCCCTCGCTGCAAGCGACCATGCCGCACGACTGACGGGGCGGGCGGCGGTTCTGGCGGGAATTTGACGCTTTCCGTCGCTAAACGGATTTCAACGGCCGCAGCGATCCGTGTAAATGGGCGCATGTCATCCGCAGAGACCGGAGCCTGACCGATGTCCGACAGTACCAAGTTCACGCTCGACGGCCGTGAAGTCAGCGCTGCGCCGGGGGAGACCATCTGGGAGGTGGCGAAGCGCGAAGGCACACTTATCCCGCATCTCTGCCACGCCGACCGGCCCGGCTACCGCGCCGACGGCAACTGCCGCGCCTGCATGGTGGAGATCGATGGCGAGCCGACGCTGGCCGCATCCTGCGTCCGCAAACCGACCGAGGGCATGGTGGTGCACGCAGGCTCGGCGCGGGCAGAAAAGGCCCGTCGCATGGTGACGGAGCTTCTGGTCGCCGACCAGCCGCCGCGCGAGGCGGCGCACGACCGGTCCTCGCAGCTGTGGGACGTGGCCGAAAAGCAGGGCGTCAGCGCCAGCCGCTTTCCGGCGATCGAGCCGGCGCGGGTGCCGCTTCTGGATGACAGCCACGTGGCGATGCGGGTCAATCTCGACGCCTGCATCCACTGCAATCTCTGCGTCCGGGCCTGCCGCGAGGTGCAGGTCAACGACGTGATCGGCATGGCCGGGCGCGGCCACGACGCGCGGATCGTCTTCGATTTCGCCGACGGCATGGGCGACAGCACCTGTGTAGCCTGCGGCGAATGCGTGCAGGCCTGCCCGACCGGCGCGCTGATGCCGGCAACCGCACTCGGTGCCGATGGCCAAGGCGACAGCCGCGATTTCGACCGGGAAGTGGAATCCGTCTGCCCTTACTGCGGCGTCGGCTGCCAGCTTTCGTTCAAGATCAGGGACGACCGGATTGCCTGGGTGGACGGTGTGGATGGCCCGTCGAACGAGCAGCGGCTGTGCGTCAAGGGCCGCTTCGGATTCGACTACATCAGCCACCCGCACCGGCTGAC
>JBHHXR010000325.1:0-1950 GCA_046757205.1 Paracoccaceae bacterium | reverse complement strand
CGCTGTGCACGCCGATGGCGGTGTCATGCGCGGGGCCGAGCTCCAGCGCGTGCGCCCGTTCCGCGATCCACGGCGAATGCTCGAAGACGCCGCCGAACCTCTCGACGAACGCCGCCTTGTCCATCGCCGATGGCCGCGGGGCGGCGACGGGCGGGTGCTCGCGCGCCCAGTGTTCGGCAATGTCGATGCGGCGGGCGAACCAGACCTTGTCGTGGCTCCTGGCGTATTCGATGAAGCGCCGCAGCGCCGCCACCCGGCCCGGCCTGCCGACCAGACGGCAGTGCAGCCCGATCGACAGCATCTTTGCATTCCCGCCCTCGCCCTCGGCATAGAGCGTGTCGAAACTGTCCTTCAGATAGGCGAAGAACTGATCGCCCGAGTTGAAGCCCTGTGGCGTGGCGAAGCGCATGTCGTTGCTGTCCAGCGTGTAGGGCACGATCAGTTGCTGTCGCCGGCCATGTTCGCGCCAGTAGGGCAGGTCGTCGGCATAGGAATCGGCGACATAGGCGAAGCCGCCCTCCTCGGTCGCCAGATCGACAGTGTTGACCGAGCAGCGCCCGGTGTACCAGCCGCGCGGCCGCTCGCCGGTCACTTCCGCGTGCAGCCGGATCGCCTCCGCCATGTCGGCGCGCTCGTCGTCCGGCGAATAATCCTTGTACTCGATCCATTTCAGCCCGTGGCTGGCGATCTCCCAGCCGGCTTCCTGCATAGCCGCAACCTGCGAAGGCGACCGCGCCAGCGCGGTGGCGACGCCGTAGACCGTCACCGGCACGTCGGCGCCGGTGAACAACCGGTGCAGCCGCCAGAACCCGGCGCGGGCACCGTATTCGTAGATCGATTCCATGTTCCAGTGGCGCTGGCCGGGCCACGCCGCGGCGCCGACGATTTCCGACAGGAACGCCTCCGACGCGGCGTCGCCGTGGAGGATGCAGTTCTCGCCGCCCTCCTCGTAGTTGATGACGAACTGCAGTGCGATGCGGGCACCGCCGGGCCAGCGCGGGTCGACCGGCGTGGCTCCGTGGCCGTGCATGTCGCGGACATATCTTTTCATCGCCGCCCTTTGCGGTATGGCTTCCGGTGCAGAAACTAGGGCAAAGCAGGCCAGGGAATTTTCAAAAAAGGGTTGAAACACCTACAGCAGGCATCATGTGATCACGTATTGGCCGTGATTACGACGTTGCCGATCTTGTGGCCCTTCCCGACATAGCGGTGCGCCTCGGCGATCCGTTCCAGCGGGTAGCTGCGGTCGATCACCGGGGTAAGCGTGCCCGCCTCGACCAGCCCCTTGATGAAAACCATGTCCCGCCGCTGATCCTCGGCGGGCCGCAGGCCGGTGGCCGACATCACTGCCCGTCTGCCCCCGAAGATGGCCGAGCGCGCCATGTGGAACATGGTCGCCAGCGACGGCGCCGTCACCAGATAGACGCCGCGCTTCCGCAGCGACCGCCGGCAGCGCGCGAACGAGCTCTTGGCCACGGTGTCGAAGATGATGTCCCAAGTCTCGCCCGAGGCGGTGAAGTCCTCCCGGGTGTAGTCGATCGCGCGGTCCGCGCCCAGCGACCTCACCAGTTCGATATTGGCGGCGCTGCACACTGCCGTGACATCGGCGCCGAAATGCTTGGCAAGCTGCACGGCGAAGGTGCCGATGGAGCCGGACGCGCCGATCACCAGCACCTTGCTGCCGCGCCGCACTTTCCCGCTGTCGCGCAGGAACGGCAGCGCCGTCAGGGCGCCGTTGCAGATCGCCGCGGCCTGTTCCGCCGAGAGGTTGTCCGGCATGGCGCACACCGCGCCGTTCTCGGGAAGGCAGATGTATTCGGCATGGGCGCCGGTGCCGTCGGCCGGCGCGGCAAACACCCTGTCGCCCGGCCGGAACCGGGTGACGCCCCTGCCGACGGCCTCCACCACGCCGGCCAGTTCGGTTCCCAGCACGGTTTTCTTCGGCGCGAA
>JBHHXR010000324.1:0-1971 GCA_046757205.1 Paracoccaceae bacterium | reverse complement strand
AGTCACTCAAGTTCTTGGCTTGGAAAAGGTGGTAAAGATACTCGGGAATAATCTCATCCGAGATAGGCGTGGTCAAGTCCGAGAAGTGCTGGATAATTTGGTTTGGCGTGCATCGGCCTGCGGCTTTGATGCGAGGCTGTTTCGGACCTCGTATTCTTGATCGAGCTCGGCTCTGACGGCCTCCATCTGGCGGCGCTCGAAGGCGGTGACCTTGATCGCCCGCCATCGCTCGGCGGCGCGGATCATGGCGCCGAACATGAGCTTGAGGACCGGCTTCTCGCCGAAGGCGTTGGGGATGATCTTGAGGCGCCGGCGTTCCTCGACGAACAGACGTTCCAGCAAGTTGGTGGTGCGGATCGCCCGGCGGTGAGGGATGGGCATGCGCAGGTGTGCGATGCAAGCCTCGAAGTCGTCCATGAAACAGGCGGTCGCCGTGGGCAGCCCGGTCTCGAAGTCGGCGACCACGCCGGCGGCGAGGTCCCGGGCGATGGCGCGCGACGGCGCCTGGTAGGTGGCCGAGGCGCGGGCCTTGAACTCGGGCCAGAGGTCTTCCGGCACCTTGGCCGCCAGGTTCCTCATGCGGTGGGCGAGGCAGCGCTGGCGTTCCGAACGTGGGAAGCAGGTCTCGATCGCCTTGATGATGCCGGGCGCGCCGTCCGAGACGACCAGAAGAGGATCGCCGAGGCCGCGGGCACGCATGTCGTGGAAGAATGCGCTCACCGTCTCCGCGTCTTCCTTGGAGCCGGCCATCAAGTGCAGCAGGATCTTGGCGCCGGATGAGGTGAAGCCCCAGGCGGCCAGCACCGGCTCGCGCCTCTGCCCCGGCCTGATCCGCTCGGCGATGCCGTCGATGAACAGATAGACGATGTCGTATTCGCTCAGGTCTCTGGTCGCGAACTCCTGGTAGTCCGCCCACAGCCGCTCGCCGATCTCCGACACCGCCGTGCGCGACAGCAAAAGGCGGCCGCTCTCGTCCTTGAAGGCGTCCTCGATGTCGCGCACCGAAAGACCGCGCGCCAGAAGCTCCACCGCCAGGTCCTCGAGCGCCTGGGTTCGCCCCTTCAACCGGTCGCGGATCTCGGAATGGAACGGCTCTTCCCGGCCCGCGATCTGCGGCGCCGCGTACTCGATCAGCCCCTCCGCCGTCTTCAGCCGGCCCGTGCGCACGCCGTTGCGGTAGCCTTGGCCGGCCGCCGCCCCGTGCTCGTAATACGCCCGACCAACGGCGTCCCGGCTTTCCGCCTCAAGGGTCTCCTCGACGATCAGTCGCGTCGCCAACCGGACCAGCTCGGCGCGGCCGTCCGGCGAGGACAGGCGTCCTTCGATCAGATCGGAAAGCGATTGGCGCGTGCGCATCGACCCGGGTATTCTCTTCGACATGGGGTGTCTCCTTGCTGGCGCCGGCAGCAACCGGCACTGGTTTCAAATTCCTCAGCGAGGATGCACCCCTACCAGATTTTCCAGCAAGTTTAGGACTTCACCGGAGAGACCGCTTTGACGGCTTTCAAACAGGTGTGAAAGGCGATGGCGAAAAATGATTGGATCCATCGCAAAATGTACGAGGTCACAAGAATGAGATCGAAACTTATTTTGGCGCTCACTGGTCTCGGTGCCATGGCGCTCGCAGGAAATGCCAACGCCCTGATCATCGCCGACACCGGTGTTTCCGGCTCGGTCGTAAACGATTTCGAGGCGTTATCGTCGGGCGATGTGTCCGGCTTCATCACCCAGACCGGCGCGACTTACGGCGAAAGGTTCGCGGGACAGACCGTAAATACCGGCTCCGGGAACGATGTCTTGACCGGAACCCCGACCAACCCGCTCACGCTTCAGTCGAATTCAGTCTTGGCCGATAACATTGGAATTCTGACTTTTGGTGGTTCTCAAATTATTTACGGCGGCTTGAGTACTCCGGGTCCGGGTGCGCTCTCCGTTCTTCTCGATCAGGCGACGGATATCTTCGGGTTTAAC
>JBHHXR010000323.1:0-1984 GCA_046757205.1 Paracoccaceae bacterium | reverse complement strand
CGCCCAGTCAGGCGCCGCCCTGAGGTTGGCGCGACTCCCTTCATGAAGGTGATTCCGTCCTTGGGCATCCCGGGCTAGGACCCGTTGCTCTCCGCTTCCAGATGAAGGCGTGTCTTGTATGCCTTGGAGATGTGCCGGCGCGTCGCCTTACACGCCCGATCGCCATCATGGCCGGCGATGGCCTCGACGATGTCCCCGTGCTCGTCCAACGCGGCGGCGCCGCGCCCCTCGACCGCAAAGGAAGTGGTCGCCAGCAGCGCCATCGTCCGATGCACCATTTCCAGTTGCTGCACCAGATAGCGGTTGTGGCTGGCGAGGTGAAGCTGCCGGTGAAACCGCCTGTTCGCGCGGGCCAGCATTTCCGGATTGCCGGCAATCCGGCGGTCCTTTTCGATCATGCCGAAAAGGACCTCCACTTCCTCCGGCGCGGCATGTTTGGCCGCCAGGCGCGCCGCCAGTCCCTCCAGTTCGGACCGCACCACGTAGAGTTCGCTGAGCTGGTCGTGATCGAGCGAGTTCACCACCAGCGAGCGGCCGTGGCGGGCCAGCACCGCCTGGGTTTCGAGCCGCTGCAGTGCCTCGCGGACCGGTGTTCGTGAAACCCCCAGACGCTCGGCCAGCTCCGATTCAACCAGCCGATCGCCCGGCAGATACACGCCGTGGTCGATGGCTTCGAGAACCAGCGAATAGGCGTCTTTCTGCGAATGTCGCGGCTCGCCGTCCAACCTGCATCTCCCGAAGCTGTGAAAAACATGTGCATGCCATCGTATACGCCAAAGGCAACTCCCCTCAACCCTTGCCATGAGCGCGCCGCGCCATTGCGCCGTTGCCGGTGGCCGGTCTTCGCGCTAGGGCTGGGAAATGGTGAGCAACGGATTCGACCATATCGAGGTCTGGGTCTTCGACCTCGACAACACGCTTTATCCGCCTGAAATCCGCCTGTTCGATCAGATCGAGCGGCTGATGACGGGCTATGTTTCGCGGCAACTCGGCGTCAGCGCCGACGATGCCAGCCGCCTGCGCCAGCGCTACTGGGCGGAATACGGCACGACGCTGGCCGGCCTGATGGACCGGCACGGCGTCGATCCCGACCCCTACCTGCGCGAGGTTCACGATATCGACCTGTCGGAAATTCCGGCCGACCCGGCGCTCGCCGAATCGCTGCTGGCGCTGTCGGGGCGGCGGATCGTCTACACCAACGGCTCGCGCCGCCACGCCGAACGGGTGACCGAGGCGCGCGGCATACGACACGCCTTTCACGCGATCTACGGCATCGAGGACGCCGGATACGTTCCGAAACCGCAGGAGGATGCGTACCGCCGGATTATCGATGCCGACGGTCTTGCGCCTGCCGGCGCGGCGATGTTCGACGACGATGCGCGTAATCTCCTGGTGCCGTTCCGGATGGGGATGCGAACGGTGCTGGTCGGGGACGACGGGCGCCAAGCGGAGCACGTGCACCACCGGGCCGGCAATCTGGCGGATTTCCTGTCACGCCTTGCCTGAGTCGCCTTCCGTTGCGCCACGGTTGCGCCTATGACTGAGGCATGGCGCGGGAAAGGACCGATATTCTGGTTTCGGGCGGCGGTCTTGCCGGGCAGATCGCCACCTGTGCGCTGGCGGCCGAAGGATTCGACGTCACCTGTGTCGATCCGCTGCCGCCGGTCACGGACTTCGACGCGCCGGATTCCGATCTTCGCAGTACCGCTTTCCTCGTGCCGTCCATCGCCGTTCTGGAGCGCGCCGGGCTTTGGCGGATGCTGGCGCCCTTCGCGCAGGAATTGCGGAGCATGCGTCTGGTCGACGCCGGCGGCCCGGAGGGAACCGTTCGCGAGACCGCCGATTTCGATCCCGCCGACATCGGCGCCGGGCGCTTCGGCTACAATCTGCCAAACTGGCTCCTGCGCCGGGAAATCTCGCGCACGCTTGGGCAGATGCCCGGCGCCCGGCTGGTCGCGCCCGCGGGGTTTGCCACAATGGTGCC
>JBHHXR010000322.1:0-2092 GCA_046757205.1 Paracoccaceae bacterium | reverse complement strand
GCGCACGCGCTGGAGCTCGGCCCCGCGCATGACACCGCCATCGGCGTGCACAGCGCCCTGGCGCGGGCTTTCCGCTCGGCCAGCGAAAGGGAGAGGCTCGGCGTGCTGACGGCGCACCCCGATCTTGCCGGCAAGCTGGCAGCGGCGAAGCGGCTGACCGCGGAGTCAACGTCCGAGCAGGCCTCGGCGGGGCTGGATGCGCTGACCGATGCGGAAAAGGCGGCGTTTGAAGACCTCAACACCCGGTACACGGCGAAGTTCGGCTTCCCTTTCATCATCGCGGTGAAGGGTCTGACCAAGGCCGAAATCCTCTCGGCCTTCCAGACCCGTATCGAGAATAACCGCGACACCGAATTTGCCGAGGCCTGCAGGCAGGTCGATCGCATCGCGCTGTTGCGCCTGAAGGACATGTTGCCGTGAACGACCGGACCTATTACGCACCGCACGGCGGCGTGCCGCCGCAGACCGATCTGCTGACCGGCCGGGCGGTGTTCACCGAGGCCTATGCGGTGATCCCGAAGGGCGTGATGGCCGATATCGTCGCCAGCGCCCTGCCGTTCTGGGAAGGCACGCGGGTCTGGGTGATCGCCCGGCCGCTGTCGGGGTTTGCCGAAACCTTTTCGCAGTATATCGTCGAGGTCCTGCCGGGCGGCGGCAGCGACCGGCCGGAGCCGGACCCGGGCGCCGAGGGCGTTCTGTTCGTCGTCGGGGGTCAGCCGACCGTGACGCTGGACGGCGAGGCGCATGCGATGGGGCCGGGTGGCTATGCCTATCTGCCGCCGGGCAGCGGCTGGACGGTGCGCAACGACGGCGCGAACGCGGCGCGGTTCCACTGGATACGGAAAGCCTACGAGGCGGTCGACGGGCTCGGCGCGCCGGAAGCCTTCTTCACCAGCGACGCCGAGGTCGCGCCGACGCCGATGCCCGACACCAACGGCAAGTGGGCGACCTCGCGTTTTGTCGACCCGGAAGACCTGCGCCACGACATGCACGTCACCATCGTCACGCTGGCCCCCGGCGCGGTCATCCCGTTCGCCGAGACCCACGTGATGGAGCACGGGCTCTACGTGCTGGAAGGCAAGGCCGTCTACCGGCTCAACCAGGACTGGGTGGAAGTCGAGGCGGGCGATTTCATGTGGCTGCGCGCCTTCTGCCCGCAGGCCTGCTACGCGGGTGGTCCGGGAAACTTCCGCTATCTTCTGTACAAGGACGTGAACCGGCACGCGAAGTTGCGGATGGCCGGCGCATGAGCCGAGAGATCACGGCCGAACCGCTGACCGCCCGGGCCTTCGCTCCATTTGGCGATGTGATCGAGAAACGCGCCAGGCCGGACATGCTGATCAACGCCGGCAAATGCGCGCGGCACCACGCGCTGGCCTCGGTCGATGCCGACGCGGACGCGCCCATCGACATCTCGATCTTTCACAGCCAGCCCTGCCGTTTGCCGCTGGTGCTGGACATGCTGGAACGGCACCCGAAGGGCAGCCAGGCCTTCATGCCGCTGTCGGGCGATCCGTTCCTGGTGGTGGTGGCGCCGGACGCGGGCGGGGCGCCGGGCAAGCCGCAGGCCTTCCTGACCGACGGCCGTCAAGGCGTGCAATACGCCCGTAACGTCTGGCACGGGGTGCTGACGCCGCTGCGCCGTGCCTCCGATTTCCTGGTGGTGGACCGGATCGGGCACGGCGACAACCTGGAAATTCACAGATTCGACCGCCCGTATTCAGTGCACGCGGAAGACACGTGACCGGCATCCTTGTCGGCAATGCCGGTGCCGTGGAGACGACGGACGCCGCGCGGCGCGAACCGGCTTGCGGTTCCACGCCACGCGCGGGGCCATGAGCATCCGCCGCCCGACTGCCTTGTCGGGGACGGGAAAGTTATCCGGAGGACTGCGGCCGGGTGGTGGATGCCTTCCACGCCGGCGTGAGAGCGGCGTTGGCAGGTTCTCACCGGCTCTGCTCCGTTGCACGGACGGTGGGACCGAACCTGCCGGGAGCCGCCTCCGGCGGGGATACTTGTGGAACTCAGAATCACTCTACGATGTCCTGATGGTTTCGCGAAATGAGGAATACTCCTTCACGCCGGAGCAAAG
>JBHHXR010000321.1:0-2094 GCA_046757205.1 Paracoccaceae bacterium | reverse complement strand
GGTGAGGGAGGTAAGACTGTCCGAAGCGCATTTCGACGAAGAAACCCGCCAGGCCGATATTACCATGCGCTTCGTTGGCGAGCTGACGTCCGTTGTCAGAGATCGGGAGGGCAAGATCGTTGAGGGAAGTCCCAACAAGATCAGGCGGCAGAAGGATGTCTGGACGTTCTCGCGGGTCATGGGAAGCGGCGATCCGAACTGGATACTTGTGGCCACCGGGGCATGAGATTGCAGCACTGGCGGCGAGCGGCGCTGGCGGCGGCGCTGATGCTGCCGGTTGCCGCCGTTCCGCGGGCATCGGCGGAAATGCAGTACACGGCGCTTGAATTTTCCCGGCTGCCGGGCTGGAACCTGGACGACCATGATGCGGCGCTGCGGGTTTTTGCCGCGAGTTGCGACCGGATCAGGAGCGCCGATTCAGGCTCGGCGGAGAGATGGCGCCGTGTCTGCGATCTGGCGAAAAGCCATCCGGAGCCGGCCCGGCGCTTCTTCGAGGACAATTTTCAACCGGTGATTTCGGCGGGCGAAGCTTCCGGCCTGCTGACCGGTTATTTCGAGCCCGAGCTTGCCGGAGCGCTTGAGCGCGATGATTCGTACCGGTATCCGCTCTATCGACCGCCGCCCGACCTGCCGCCCGGCCGCCCCTGGAAGACCCGCGCCGAGATCGAGGCCGGCGCGCTCGCCGGGCGCGGGCTGGAGTTGGTCTGGCTGCGTGACCCCGTTGATGCTTTCTTTGTTCATGTTCAGGGGTCGGCGAGAATTCACCTCAGGGAAGGCGGCAACATGCGCGTCGGGTTCGCCGGGCGAAACGGGCACGTCTACCGGTCCGTCGGCAGGGAGGCTGCGCGGCTCGGCCTGATGGCGCCGAACCGGGTGTCGGCGGGACGTATCCGCGACTATGTCAGGCAACAGCCCGAGACCGGGCGGCGGCTGCTGAACCACAACCCCTCGTACATCTTTTTTCGCGAGATCGCACCGGCGGCGGAGAGCGACGGCCCGGTGGGGGCCATGGGCGTACCGGTGACGGCGATGCGTTCCCTGGCCGTCGATCCGGAATTCATTCCGCTTGGCGCGCCGGTCTGGGTGGAAATGAAGGAATCGAAACGGTTTCCGCGCCTGATGGTGGCCCAGGATGTCGGCAGCGCCATCAAGGGCGCCCAGCGCGGCGACATTTTTTTCGGGACGGGCGGGAAGGCCGGAAAGCAAGCGGGCCGCGTGCGCAATGCCGGGCGCCTGGTCGTGCTGATGCCGAAACCCGCCGATCCGGAACTGCCGGCCGGAGACTGAAATGGTGAGCCGGCGGCGGGGCAGGGATCTGAGCGAGGAAGATCGCGAACTGTGGTCGAGGGTCGCCAGAACGACGCGGCCACTGCCCCGCCGGGCGGGCAAGGAACCGCCGGCCAGCCAGCAGGCGACGCCGGAGAAGACCGCGAAATCCGCGCGCCCGCGACCAGCCCGGAGCGGAACCGGGGATGCCCCGCCGGCCAGCGCGGCGGCGACGGGTGCCCCGGGTCCTGAACCCGCGCCACCGCAGCGCATCGACAGAAAGAGGTTCGAGCAGCTTCGCCGCGGCCGGATCAGACCGGAGGCGCGGATTGACCTGCACGGGATGACCGCCGCGCGGGCGCTGCCGGCGCTCACCGAATTCGTGCTCGATGCCCACGCAAGGGGGCTGCGTCTGCTTCTGGTCATCACCGGCAAGGGTACCGCCCGCCCCGACGAAGACGGCATCATCCCCCGCCGTCGCGGCCTGCTTCGCCACAGCGTGCCGCAATGGCTGAGCCGCCCGCCGCTGGGTTCATTGATCCTGCACGTGCAACCGGCGCATCACAGGCACGGCGGGGCGGGGGCGTATTACGTCTACCTGCGCCGGGCGCGCCGGTAGGGCCGGCCTCCTTTTTCGCGGAAAAAGTCACTGGCCCCGGAAGGCTGTCCGGGGCCGGGCATTGTCAGCGGTTGGGCAGACGGACGAAAGCCGCGGCGCTGGAACATGATGAGTTCACGTGGAAACATATCCGGTTATCCCGCCCGGGTCGCTCGCGGCCCGGGCTGCGCCTGCCTGCCCCTCGGCAGGCGCATTCGCGCCCGCCCAGT
>JBHHXR010000320.1:0-2126 GCA_046757205.1 Paracoccaceae bacterium | reverse complement strand
CTTGGCGATGGCGGCGTCGATCTCCGCTTCAGCGTCGGCAACCGCAGCGGTCATCGCGTCGAAGATTTCGGGTCCGCCGTCCACATTGGCCTTGAACCAGTCGTAGACCGGCGCCGCCGCTTCCTTGAACTGGGCCTTTTCCGCTGGCGTCGGCACGTAGAGATCGCCGCCGCCGGCCACGAAATCGGCGTAGGCCTGGATCGACTTGCGCTTCGGCGAGGCGAAGGTGGCCTGTTGCAGCGCGTAGAACCCGTCGACCACCACGCGGCGCACGTCTTCGGGCATCGACATGAACTTGTCGTTGTTCATCCACCACAGCGCGCCCATGTAGGCGTGGCCGTCAAGCGTCAGGTATTGAAGCCCGGCATCGGGGAACTTCATGCCCATGATGTCGGTGATGCCGTTCTTGGAACCTTCGACAACGCCGGTCTGGAACGAGGTGAAAAGCTCCGGCCACGGGATCGGCGTCGGCGAGGCGCCCATGGCGCGCACCAGTTCCTGCGGCAGGTCGGCGACAACGGTGCGGATCTTCAGGCCGGCGAGGTCGGCCGGTGTCTGCACGCGTCGCTTGGTGTTGGCGAAGTTGCGCCATCCGCCGGTGTTGCCGATGGTCATCAGGCGGATCGCGCCGCCCGAGGCGGCCATCGCCATTTCACGCATCTTGCGGGTGAAGTCGCCGCTGAGCACCGCCTCGGCGACACGGTCGTCGCGCATCAGGTAGGGCAGATCGAGCACCTGCACGAAGGGGAATATGCCGGCCGCGCCGCCGGAGGTGGAGATGTAGACGTCGATCGTGCCGTCGGCCACGCCCTGCAGGCATTCGGCACCGTTGGCGCAAAGCTGGGTGCCGATGAAAAGCTCGACGCTGATCGCCCCGTTCGAGGCGCTCTCGACAAAGTTCTTGAAGACGACAAGGCCGTCGTAATCCTCGTCGTTCTCGTTGGAGTTGGCGGTGGCGCGGATCGTGTAGTCCGCCGCCACGGCGCCGGTCATCGCCGCGCCCGCCAGCAGCGTCGCCGCCATCAGCGACCTAATGGCTGTCTTGATCATAATGGATAACTCCCTTTTGGTTTGGTCATGGTTGTTGGCTCACTGCACGAACCCCGTCAGGCGCGGGATGGTCAGCGATAGTGAAGGAACAAAGGTGATCAGGAAGATCACCAGAACTTCCACCGCGAGAAACGGCAGGATCGCCCTGGAGATGGTTTCCACCTTTTCGCCGGACACCGAAGAGGCAACGAACAGCACCAGCCCCATCGGCGGGGTGGCGAGGCCGACGGTCAGGTTCACGCTCATGATGATGGCGAAATGCACCGGGTGCACACCGATGTCGACGAAGATCGGGCCGAGGATCGGGCCGAGGATGATGATCGCCGGGCCGGCATCGAGGAACATGCCGACGATGAACAGAAGGATGTTGATCAGAAACAGCAGCACCAGCGGGTTGGACGTCAGGCCGAGGATGAATTCCGCCATGTGCTCGGGCACGTGCGACAGGCTGACCACCGTCTTGAAGGCGACGGCGGCGCCGACCAGCAACAGGACCGTCGAGGAGCCGAGGGCGGACTTGGTCAGGATCGCCGGCAGGTCGCCGGGTTTCATCGAGCCGAGCAGGAGGATCGAGATCACCATGGCATAGGCCACGGCGATGACGGACGCCTCGGTCGGGGTGAAGACGCCGACAAGGATGCCGCCCAGAATGATGATCGGCGTCTGCAACGGCACCACGGCGCGCTTGCAGACGGTGCGGAAGTCGGGCGCCGCGCGGGCGCGCAACGCCATCAGGAAGAAATGCGCCGGCACGAGGAAGATCAGGAACGGAATCCAGCCGGAGATTTGCGGCACGCCGACACCCGCCGCGATCAGCGCGTTCTTCACGAGTACGTATGCCGCATAAATCACACCCGCGACGTTGATCCGCAGAAGGACCATCGAAAGAAAGCTTTCGGCCGGCGAAATCGTCTGGCCGGTTTTCACGATCCGCTCCGCCTTCGGCAGCTCGTAGCGGTCGGCCATCAGGCGCACCACGAGCATCAGGCCGACACCGACCAGGATGCCCGGCACGATGCCGGCGAGAAACAGCGCGGCGACACTTTCGCCCATCACATAGGCGTAGATGATCATGA
>JBHHXR010000319.1:0-2159 GCA_046757205.1 Paracoccaceae bacterium | reverse complement strand
GCATCGAGGTGATTGGTGGGCTCGTCCAGCAGCAGCATGTCCGGCTCCGACAGCAGCAGGCGGCACAGCGCCACGCGGCGCCGCTCGCCACCGGACAGGTTCGCGATTCCGGCATCCCATTCGGGCAGACGCAGGGCATCGGCCGCCATCTCGAGCTTGCGGTCGACCTCCCAGCCGTTCGCCGCGTCGATCTTGTCCTGCAATTTTCCCTGCTCGTCGAGCAGCGCGGTCATTTCATCGTCATCCAGCGGTTCGGCGAAGCGTTCGCTGATTTCGTTGAAGCGTTGCACCAGCCCGAGCGTATCGGCAACCCCTTCCTCGACGGCGGCGCGGACGGACTTGGCCGGGTCGAGTTGCGGCTCCTGCTGCAGGTAGCCGATCCTGATGCCGGGTTGCGGCCGCGCCTCGCCTTCGATTTCCGTATCGACGCCGGCCATGATTCGCAGCAGCGTCGACTTGCCGGCGCCGTTCAGGCCCAGCACGCCGATCTTGGCGCCCGGGAAAAAACTGAGCGAGATGTCGCGCAGGATGTGTCGTTTGGGCGGGACGATTTTTCCCACCTGGTTCATCGTATAGACGTACTGGGCCACAGACAGGTTCCGGTTGCGAAAATGAGCGGCGATTATAAGGGCAAGGTCGCCGAATGGGGCGAGCATTGGCGTATTGCCGCCGGGCGCAACTTCCGCCGCGTATCCGTGACCGCTCCGGGTCGATCCGGTCCGGTTAGAATGCAACGCATGAGCGCGGCGAACGTCCTGGTGCTGAAAGGCGACAATATCGCCGCCTACGGGTTCGGCGAGGGGCATCCGTTCGGCCCGGATCGACACGATGTGTTCCACGCCCGGCTCGAGGAAAGCGGCGTTGCCGCCCGGGCGGATTTGCGCGGCTGCGAACCGGCGGAGCGCGACGAGCTGCTGGCATTCCATGCCGCCGATTACCTTGATTTCGTCGCCGAGCGCTGTGCCGCCGGCAGCGGCTTTCTGGACGGCGGCGATACGCCTGCCATGCCGGGCATCGACGGGGCGGCGGCGGCCGTCGTCGGCGCGGTGATCGAGGCGCTGGAGCGGGTCATGGACGGCAGCGTTCGGCGCGCATTCGTGCCGATCGCCGGTCTGCACCATGCGGGGCGGTCGCACGCCGCCGGTTTTTGCGTCTTCAACGACTGCGGTGTCGCCATTGAATTGCTGCGCCGGCGTCACGGGCTGCGCCGCGTGGCCTATGTGGACATCGATGCGCATCACGGCGACGGCGTGTTCTACGCATTCGAGGAGGATGAGGATCTTCTGTTCGCCGATATTCACGAAGACGGGCGCATGTTGTATCCGGGCACCGGCCATGCGCACGAAACCGGAACCGGGGCGGCCACCGGTACCAAGCTGAATCTGCCGTTGAAACCCGGCGCTGACGACGACGACTTTCGCCGGGCGTGGACGCGGGTCGAGGCCTACCTCGACACGCAGCGATCGGAGTTCATCATTCTCCAGTGCGGCGCCGACAGCGTGGCTGGCGACCCGATCACGCATCTGCGCTTTACGCCGGCCGCGCACGGCTTTGCGGCACGGCGACTTTGCGCTATGGCCGATCGACACTGCGGTGGCCGCCTGATCGGCGTCGGCGGCGGCGGCTATAACCGGGAAAACCTGGCGCTGGCCTGGACGGCCGTCGTCAGCTCGTTCGTCGACAACAGCTGAAGCCGGAATTCGGCTGTCCCCGGAATTCGGGATCCTGAAGATAGGTGCACTGTCCCCGGAATTCCTCGGCTACAATATGCGGCCCCTTAAACCCGCCGTGCGGAGAACGCGCATGTACCAAGGTGAATGGACCATCGCCAGTTTCGATCCGGACCTGGCCGAGGCGATCGCGAACGAACAGCAGCGCCAGGAAGATCACATTGAACTGATTGCGTCCGAGAATTACGTGAGCCCGCGCGTGCTCGAGGCACAGGGTTCGGTGCTGACCAACAAGTATGCAGAGGGTTACTCGGGGAAGAGGTACTACGGCGGCTGCGAATACGTGGATGTCGCCGAGAGCCTGGCGATAGAGCGCGCATGCAAGCTGTTCGGCGCTGATTACGCCAATGTGCAGCCGCACTCCGGTTCCCAGGCGAACGCCGCCGTTTACATGGCGCTGCTGGAACCCGGCGACACGGTACTCGGCAT
>JBHHXR010000318.1:0-2193 GCA_046757205.1 Paracoccaceae bacterium | reverse complement strand
CGTATGGCGAAGTATTCCTGCAGCAGGCGGTATCCGTCGAACGATTGCCGCGGCGTGGGCAGGAGCGCCTCGGCCGGGTCGAACCCGCGGGGCACGACGGCGCCGTCGTTCAGTTCCTCCACCCAGTCCGCCCGGCGGTCGGTGGAGCGGGCGGCCAGCCCCTCCGCCTGCGTGCACAACAACTCGTGCAGCACCCAGTTGCTGCCGCCGGCGCCGCCCAGAAAGAGCGTCAGCCGGTCCGCCGGCAACTCGGCGATAGGCTCTCCTCCCAGCCGCCGCAACCGGAGCCGGATCCCGGCCCGCGCGTCGGTCTGCTTGCCGATCCCGGCGGCGACCAGCTCGCCGCGCCCTTCTATGTATTCCGCTTCGGCAATTTCCAGCGGCCAGAGCACCAGGTCGCTCGCCGTGCTGAAATCGCATGCCGTCTGCGCGCCCTCGGCCACGGTGCTTCTCAGCGTCGTGCCGCGCGGCAGCTTGTAGCCGTCCTTGAGCGCGGCCTGGGCTGCGTCCGGCTCGAAGGCGGCGACCATCATCGACGGCGTCGGCGACAGGTAATGCGGGTAGACGATTTCCAGAAGGTTGCCGGTGAACGCCGGGTACTGCAATTCCAGTTCCAGCTGCACCCGCGCCGAGAGGAAGGCGAATCCCTCCAGCAGGCGCTCGACATAGGGGTCGAGAACCTCCATGCCCTCCATGCCCAGGCGGGCGGCGATCTTCGGGTAGGCCTCGGCGAACTCGGCCCCCATCTCGCGCATGAACGCCAGTTCGCTTTCGTAGTGCTTCAGAAGCCGTGTATCCATGGCAGAGGCTCAGAACGTCCTGTCCAGTTTCAACTCCCCGGTCGCCACGTTGACCTCGCTGCGCAGATACAGCTCCAGCGGCATCGGCTGGGCCCACATTTCCGCGCGGATATCGTAGCTGATCACCGACTCGCTGGACCCCGAATCCACCCGCAGTTCCACGTCGAGCGTGCCGGCGCGAATCCTGGGCTCGAAGCGTTCTATCGCCATATGGATCATGGAGCGGATTTTCAGCGCGCGCTCGACGCTGGACAATTCGCCCGCGACTTCCCTCAGGCCGTAGTTGACCACCGAATTGACGACGTTCGGGTACGTGTCCACATCGATCATGGTTTCGTGGTTGTTGGTGTTCAGCAGCCAAGCCAGGTCGCGCTGGATGATATCGCGCAGGCGCCGGACATCGATGACCCGGTCCTCGCGCCGTTCCTTCAGTTCCCCGGGCTCGGGGTCGGTGAGCCGGTCCAACAGGGACGGCTGAAGCCGTTCCGTTATCGTCCGGTCAGCCATCTCCGCTACCCGACACCGCCGCGTCCGGCGGTTCGCCAAGGGTAAGGTGGCGCAGATCGAGAAGAGCCAGATCGCCGCCGTCGGTCGCCAGCAGGCGCTGCCCGGTTCCGACAAACGCGCCGTCGCCGGCGTCGTTCCATTCGGTGGTCCGCGAGAGCTTGGCCGAGGCGTCCCCGGCGGTTGCGGTGCCGGAATAGCGCGTCGGGACAAGCCCGACCACGTCGCCGCCGTTGCGCAGGGTCACGTTGACCGGCATCCAGACATAATCGCGCAGATCTTCCGGCGCGTCCGCCTTGATTTCGTAGATGGCGCTGAACGGCATCCAGAAATAGCGGCCGTTGACGATCAGTTCCAGAACCGGACCCAGCCGCATGTCGGCGTCGGCGATCCATTCGAAGGCATCGCTGTTCAGCGTGCCGGCGATCGCCGGGGCGGCGGCAAACGCCCTGTCGCGCAGCGACGCCGCTTCCGCCGTCTTGCCGGCGGCCAGCAGCTTCAGCGCCTCGATCAGATGCGCCACCCATTCCTGCGGTTCGCCGAAAACCAGGGGATCCTTTTCCCCGGCAAACACCTTTTCGCGGTAGACCTCGCAGATTATCGCCTCGCGGTAGGTCTGCGCCATCGGCACGGCGATCGGGTCCAGTTCTCCGCAGACCTTGAGCTGGGTTATCGCCCGCTTCCAGTCGCCCAGGACGCAAAGCAACTGGAACAGGAATATCCGGAAGCGCGCGACAGACGGGTTTTTCCGGACGTCATCCTGCAGCGCGGCAAGCGCGCCGTCTATGTCGCCGTTCTTCAGGAAATCTTCCGCGTTCATCGTCAGGCCATCCCCGGGTGCCAACGACCCGTCCAGTACTCAAGTGCGCCGCGACCATTCGCGGCGCCG
>JBHHXR010000317.1:0-2201 GCA_046757205.1 Paracoccaceae bacterium | reverse complement strand
GCCGACCCCTCGGTGGTCGATCACCTGATCGAGAACCGCATGAACCGGGCCTGACGCGCCCGCCGTTCGGTTTTCCCCAACCTCTCACGCCCCGGCCCCCGCGCCGGGGCCTCTTTCACTGCAACCGGTCCCGGCGCGGAGGCCGGGACGGTACTGTAAGGAATAACGGCCCCGCCTCTTGACCTCGCCGCGCCTTGCCGCAAGTTGGCAGCAACAGGAACACCGGGGAGCTCACCGATGCCATCCATTCTCGCCATCGACCAGGGAACCACCTCCAGCCGCGCCATCCTGTTCGACGCCGCCCTGAAGCCCGGCGCCACCGGCCAGCAGGAGTTCCGCCAGATATTTCCGCATTCCGGCTGGGTGGAGCACGACCCCGAGGAAATCTGGCAGACCACGCTCGCCACCTGCCGCACGGCGATGGAGGGCGCGGGCAGCGTCGCCGCCATCGGCATCACCAACCAGCGCGAAACCGTTGTGGTGTGGGAAAAATCCACCGGCAAGCCGGTGCACAACGCCATCGTCTGGCAGGACCGGCGCACCTCCGAGACCTGCGCGAGGCTGAAGGCCGAAGGGCATGAGCCGATGGTGACCGAACGCACCGGGCTGCTGCTCGACCCGTATTTCTCCGCCACCAAGCTGGCGTGGATCCTCGACAATGTCGAAGGCGCGCGGGCGCGGGCCGAAACCGGCGAGCTCTTGTTCGGCACCATCGACTGCTTCCTGATCTGGCGGCTGACCGGCGGCAGGGTGCACGCCACCGACGCCACCAACGCCGCCCGCACCATGCTCTACAATATCCGGCAGGGGCACTGGGACGACGACATGCTGCGGCTACTGAACATCCCCGCTGCCATGCTGCCGGACGTACGCGACAGCGCCGCCGATTTCGGCGTGACCGACGCCAGTCTGTTCGGCACCGCGATCCCGATCCGCGGCGTTGCCGGCGACCAGCAGGCGGCCACCGTCGGGCAGGCCTGTTTCGCGCCGGGCATGATGAAATCGACCTACGGCACCGGCTGTTTCGCGCTGCTGAACACCGGAGCCGAGGCGGTGACCTCGAAGAACCGCCTGCTGACCACCATTGCCTTCCAGTTGGACGGCACACCGACCTACGCGCTGGAAGGCTCCATCTTCATCGCCGGGGCGGTGGTGCAGTGGCTTCGCGACGGGCTGAAGATCATCGACGACGCCGCCGAGACGCAGCCGCTGGCCGAAGCCGCCGACCCGGGCCAGCACGTCTATCTGGTGCCCGCCTTCACCGGGCTCGGCGCGCCCTACTGGGATGCCGACTGCCGCGGCGCCATCTTCGGGCTGACGCGAGCGACAGGTCGGGCGGAACTGGCGAAAGCGGCGCTCGAAAGCGTCGCCTACCAGACCCGCGACCTTCTGGAAGCCATGACCGGCGACTGGACGGACGGCGGCGAGACGGTGCTGCGCGTGGATGGCGGCATGGTGGCCAGCGACTGGACCATGCAGAACCTCGCCGACCAGCTCGGCGCGCCGGTGGACCGGCCGCAGGTGACCGAGACCACGGCGCTGGGTGCCGCCTGGCTCGCTGGCATGCAGGCCGGTATCTGCCCCGGACCGGAGGAATTCGCCGCCACCTGGGCGCTGGAGAAACGGTTTGAGCCAAGGATAGGCGAAGACGCGCGAAACGCCCGGTACGAAGGCTGGAAGGACGCGGTGGCAAGAACACTTTCGCATTGAGAAGTTCAAGAAAACAAAAATGATTGCAAATCGTAAACAACTATGACCAAATCCACACCACAATCATAATTCCGGATCGAGTTCGCGGATCTCGCGGTGAATAGAGGGGTGTGAAGACAAATGAACGGGATTTCTTTCTGGTTTGTACTGTCGGCGACGGTTTACGTTACCATCGGCATGGCCTGGGGCATCCAGATGTCGGTCATCGACAACCACTTGCTCTCGCCGGCGCACGCCCACCTGAACCTGGTCGGCTGGGTGACGATGGCGCTTTTCGGCATCTACTATCACCTGGTGCCGCAGGCCGCCGGTGCGGTGCTAGCGAAGATACACTTCACTGTTGCCACGCTCGGCGTCTGGGCCATGGTTCCCGGCATCATCCAGACGCTCAAGGACAACGGCGAGACGCTGGTCAAGGTGGGCTCGATGCTGACGCTCGCCTCGATGCTGATCTTCCTCTACACGGTGTTCGCGTCGCGGGCGAAGGCCTG
>JBHHXR010000316.1:0-2253 GCA_046757205.1 Paracoccaceae bacterium | reverse complement strand
GCTGTCCGGGTAACAGCCGAGCTTGGGTGCAATCGCCCGGTATGCTGCATTATCGCTCGCATAGTCGGCGCGGTTCTCTTTGAAAGGCCGAACGCCGCGCGTGCGGAACTCAGCCGTGTAGGACTGAGTGTGTTTTCTCTGTGTCATGGGGTTCATCTTTTGAGGGTATTACTCTCCGGTATACCCGGGTCGGTTCAGATTGGCGTTCACCGTAACCGTACCGCCCGAGATTTGACCGATCCCCGGGCCGCTTTGCGACACGCCGGTATTTGTTAGCTTCGCAGCCGCATTCTCTTTCTTGCCGGAGAAGTATTCCACCAGCTTGCCCAGACGGCCGGTGAGATAGAGGAATACCGCACCGATCGCCGCCAGCACCGCCAGAACGGACGCAACCGCCTTCTGGTTCGATTCGTTCAGAAAAAATGTCCAAATATCTTCAAGCAAATGCGACAGTCCCGCCCGCCGACAGTCAACGCCCCCACCAGACCGGAAATCGCCGCGCCTGACAACCGGAGCGGTGCCATGGGACGAAATCACTCTTGTGCGAAGTGCCGCGCCGAACAGAGGGCTGCGCCTGCCGGGGCTGGCGCACCTGCGCCGGCCAGCCGGCAGGCAGGCGCAGCCCGGGCCGCGGGCGCGACCCGGGCGGGTCCGACCGGCGCCGATTCCAGACAAACCCATCGTTCTCTAATTGATGGCGCGGCCCGAAAACGACCCGGCCTTTGTCGCTGGGGGCGCGGCACGGCATGGCGGCTCGGCTAGGCTCGCCGAAAACGCCGGGTCCCCATGCGCCTGATCATTTCCTTTGCCGCCCTGTTCCTGTCGGTCATTTTCCTGCAGCTCACGTCGGGCTCGCTCGGTCCGCTCGACGCGCTGTCGGGGCTTCAGGAGGGGTTTACCAAGACCCAGGTCGGCCTCCTGGGCTCGGCGCATTTCGCCGGTTTCTTTGTCGGCTGCTGGGTGGCGCCCCGGCTGATGGGTAGCGCCGGGCACCTGCGCGCCTTCGCCGCCTTCGCGGCGATCGGGGCGATCGGCGCGGTGGCGCACCCGATCTGGGTGGACGCGCTCGGCTGGTCGCTCCTGCGGGTGATGACCGGCCTGTCGATCTCCGGCTGTTACACCGTTGTCGAGGCGTGGCTGCAGGCCAAGGTCACCAACGACACGCGGGGCCGGGTGCTCGGCGTCTACCGGGTGGTGGACATGGGCGCGTCGCTGGTGGCGCAGCTGATGATCGGGTTTCTGGAGCCGGCCTCCTACGTCTCCTACAACATCATAACCATCCTGTGCATCGCCAGCCTCCTGCCGCTGATGCTGACGACGGCGCGGGCGCCGGTCGCCACCGGCTCGCCGCGGCTGCGGCCGCTCGAGGCCATGCGTCTTTCGCCGCTGGCCGCCGCCGGCGTCGTCGCCGCCGGCGTTTCCAGCCCCGCCTTCCGCATGGTCGGGCCGGTCTATGGCCAGGACGTCGGGCTGCGGGCCGACCAGATCGGCTTTTTCCTCGCCGCCGGCGTCCTAGGCGGGGCGCTGGCGCAGTTTCCCGTCGGCTGGCTGGCCGACAAGTTGGACCGCCGCAAGGTACTGATCGGCCTGTCGATGGCGGCAGCCGCCGTTTGCGCCGGCACGGTGTTTCTGACCGGGGCGCCGCAATCCGCAATCTTCGCCGCCTCGTTCCTGTTCGGCGCAACGACATTTCCGATATTTTCGGTCTCGGCCGCCCACGCCAACGATTTCGCCAGCGCCGAGGGCGTCGTGGAACTGAACGCTTCGCTGCTCTTCATTTACGGCATCGGCGCCATCGCCAGCCCGCTCGTGGCCTCGATACTGGTCGAAAATCTCGGCCCCGCCGCCCTGTTCGGGTTCGTCGGCGTCGTGCATGCGGGGCTGGCGGCGCTGGGCGCGGCGCGCATGCTCGTCCGCCCCACCAGCCCGGAGCGCACACCCTATGCATACGTGCCGCGCACCAGTTTCCTGCTCGGCCGTCTTCTGCGGCGGCGCAACGGCAGCGCCACGCACAAGGGCCGCGACGCCGCGCATTGAAGGCGGCGGAACTATCGGCTAGGTCGGGGCGCAACCTTGCAAGGACCCGAAATGGCGCGTTACCTGATCACCTCCGCCCTTCCCTATATCAACGGCATCAAGCATCTGGGCAACCTGATCGGTTCGCAATTGCCGTCGGACACCTATGCCCGCTACCTGCGCGCCCGCGGCCACGACGTGATGCTGATCTGCGCCACCGACGAGCACGGAACCCCG
>JBHHXR010000315.1:0-2255 GCA_046757205.1 Paracoccaceae bacterium | reverse complement strand
AGTTTTCGCCGGCGACGATTTCCCGCGCGATTACGCCGCACAGCAGCACCAGAAACCCGACATCGATGACCGGCGCCGCCAGCGGCGGCAGCCAGGCGGAGACCAGCACCGTTATCCGCCCGGCGAGCCAGACCCCGGCCAGCGCCGCCACGGGCCGCCGACGACCGGCATCCGCCCGGTCCAGTTCGGCACCGCCGTCATCAGGAAACCCGCGATCACCGCCGGGGTGTAGCCGAAAACCATTTCGTGCATGTGCCAGTCGACGCCCTCGAACCGGCTGGGAACCGCCTCGCCGGCGGCCAGAAAGAATGCCCAGATCAGCATCGCCAGCGCCGCCCAGATGCCGGCCAGCAGGAAGAACGGCCGAAACCCGTGCGACAGCAGGGCCGGGCCGCGGTATGAGCGCCTGCGTTCAGACGTCGAGGGCACGATCCGCGTTCCCCCTTACCATCGACGGGTTCAGCGAAGGCCCGGCCGTCGGCTTCAGGAACCACGTCTTCAGAAGCGGCGTCTTGCGCGAATTCGGCCCGGTGCTTTCGCGCATCAGCACGAAGAGACCGCTGCAGATGGTGATGGCGGCGCCGATGGCGACCCATTTGTCAGGCGTCTCGCCGAAGATGAACGCGCCGAACAGCGTCGCCCAGATGATCTGCGAATACTGCAGCGGCGCGACCTGCGCGGCATGCGCCCGGCGGTAAGCCTCGATGATCATGATCTGCGCCACGAAGACCAGCCCGCCGAGGAGCGCCAGCGCGCCGAGATCGCCGATCGGCACGGGGCGGTATACGAACGGCAGGATCACCGCCATGCCGGCGGTGTTGGCAAGCATCGGGAACAGGATCAGCACCGCCGCGCGCTCCTGCGAGCCGATCTTTCGCACGATCAGAGACGTGGCGGCCGAGCCGAACGCCGCGGCGATGGCGGTCAGGTGCCCAAGGTGAAGCTCGGCATAACCGGGTCGCAGGATGACCAGCACACCGGCCAGCCCGACCGCCACCGCCAGCCAGCGCCGCAGGCCCACGGTTTCGCCCAGAAACGGCACCGACAGCGCCGTTATCAGCAGCGGCGTCATGAACAGGATGGCGTAGACCTCGGTCAGCGGCAGCGTCTTGAAGGCGTAGAAGGCCGACGACATGGCGACCACGCCGGCCGCCGTGCGAAACGTCACCAGCCACGGGTGACGCGGCCGGAAATTGGCCACCGTGTTGTCGGCGAGGATCATCAGGCTGACCGGCACGAAGGCGAACAGGCCGGCGAAGAAGATGATCTGGAACACCGAGTAGCTGGCACTCAGCGCCTTCACCACCGCGTCGTGGGTGGCGAAGAAGGCGAAGGCGAGCAGGGCGAACAGGATGCCCGTTCCCGGTGTTCTTATCATGTCGGAACCTTGCGCGGTTGGCCTGCGGAATGCCTGAGATTCGGTGACCTCTATCATCTTGGCGAAGGATGTCCATACGGGGCCGGCTCCGTCGCGACTTGCCTCACCGGGATACAAGACCTGATCGCATGCATGCTTTACATCGGTGAAACGGCCGACCATTTGTGATATGAGAAGCAAGGATTTATCATTGCCGAGTATGGACATGGCCACGAACGACCTGAAAAAACGGAAATCCGCACCCAGACCGGACAAGCCCCGCGTCAGCAGGGACGGCGTGTCCGGCGAGGGCGTCACGCCGCGCAAGACATCCAAGATTTCCGCGAACGTGCTGAAAGACAGCGCGGAAAGGCAACGCGCGGCGCTGGTCCGCTTGGCTAATCGGTAAACGCCACTACCGCGTCACACTGGCAGATGCGTATGCTGCGCACACGCTGGCGCTTCGTTACGGCGGAGGATTGCCTGGGGTAGGCAACGTCAACAGCCTGTTGGGTGCGATCGGCAGGCCGTATCATGGCTATCACAATCCAATGGCGCGCAAGTCAGCGGCCCTGTTGCACGGGATCGCAACCAGCCACGGATTCATCGACGGCAACAAACGAACGGCCTGGCTGATGACCTTTCTGCTTGTCCGCCGCAGCGGATACGACCTCGAAATCCGGCCGGACGATCGAATCGACGACATCGTGGTGCAGGTTGTGGAAGGCACCATGACCGAAGATCAGCTTGTGCAGTGGTTCAAACTGCGGCTCAGGCGAGGCTGACAAGACGGGGAATCCGCACCCATTCCACCCCTCACCCCACCCCCGTCAACACCGCCTCGAACCGCTCAAGCGCCCAGTCGACCTCGTCCCGTGTGATCACCAGCGGCGGGGCG
>JBHHXR010000314.1:0-2290 GCA_046757205.1 Paracoccaceae bacterium | reverse complement strand
TCCGGCAAAAGCCATTTTAAGGACATCTTTGATTTTCGGACCTAACTCCGAAGCAATTTTTTTCGCCTTGTTAAAAAACATGACAGCCAGCCAATGATGGTGGGTGAGAGGCTAAACTCAGCTTAACGCGCCATCCAGTCGAACCATGATCACTTTAACCCAAATCCCATGTGGAATCAAACTTGCGCGCGCGTGAATCGTCTGATTGTGGTTGAGAAATTGGCCGGAATGCTGTTTGAAAAAACGCACTCAGCGCTGGCAGGGGCGGAGGGTCTCGAACCCCCGACCTACGGTTTTGGAGACCGTCGCTCTACCAACTGAGCTACACCCCTTCTGCCCGTGCGCGGCTCAGATACGGCGTATCGGCCGCCGTTGCAAGGGTTTCGCCGCCCCGGTAGCGCCGGGAGCCAGCCGCCGCGGCCCGGCGCGCTCGGCCCGTCCGCCGGCGCCCGGGCGCGGGCGCGACCCGTCGCGCGCAGGCCGGCCCCGGCGCGTGCCTTCCCGCCGCGCCCGCAGCGAACCGGCTGCAAGCCGCACTCATCGTCACCAGGCGGCCACATGATAACCTGCTGACAAACAAGCGGAATGTGTTACGCGCGCAGCGTCCCTCGGACGCTTGTCCCGCGCCGCACGCGGGCGCGGGCGGGCCGACAAATCGACACCGCAAACCGCCGCACGATCTCGTTTTCGTGACACAAGAGTAGCGTTTTCTCACACAGGCTTGCTTCGCCAAGCCGCGGGCCGGCCGCTAGACTGGCGCCAGTTTCGCCACCCGAAACGCTATCACACAGGAGAACACGATGTCACAGACAAGACGGGACTTTCTCGCAGGAACGGCGCTTGCCGCCGCCGCCCTGCCGGCCGCGCCGGCGGCTTTCGCAACGACCGGGGAGTTGCCCCCCGACGACGATTTCCAGTTCGAGGTCCAGCGCAGCGACGAGGAATGGCGCTCGATGCTGACGCGCAACGAATACGTCGTCCTGCGCAAGGGCAGCACGGATCTGCCGAAGTCCAACCCCTTGTGGGAGGAAAAGCGCGAGGGCGAATATTACTGCCGCGGCTGCAACCTGCACCTCTACACGTCGTTCTGGAAAGAGCACCTCGACATGGGCTGGGTATTCTTCCAGCAATCGGTACCGAACGCGGTGCTGATGGGCATCGACGGCAAGAACCCCTACGGCAGCATGTCGGACGCGCCGGGCGCCCTGGTCGAGGCGCATTGCCGCCGCTGCGGCAGCCACCTCGGGCATGTCGTGAGCGTCAAGGGCCACACGCTGAGCTGCATTAACGGCACCAGCCTGGTTTTCAGACCCGCCACCGCCTGAGCGTATCTCCTTTCCTGTGGCCGGCTCCCGCCATGCGCGGCGGGGGCCGGTTTTTTTTGCCCGGCCGGAGAATCCCCAGGTCTCCCGGTTTTCCCGGCAGTTCCCGAAATCGGCTTTTGTTTCAGGCGATTGCCGGGTTCTTCACACCGCCGTTATGTCGTCGGGAAAGACATCACACGGAAGCTTGAACACACAGCCTTGTGCAAACCGCGTAACAAAGCTCCCCGGGTCGCGGGCCGTCTTGAAATATTTCACCGCGCCGGGGCGCGCGCCTTGCTGCGCGGCTTCGCGGAGGGGCGGAAACGGCCCCATGATTGAAGGGGATTTTCGCATCTTCCGGCGACCTCACGCACATCTCACGTATTCCGGAACGCCCGGCCGCGCCGGCCTGTCAAGTCCAAATTGATGTGAGATTTCGTGTGCGGATTCGTGTTTTTACCTGCCCGCCGGCAACCGCTTATTGAACGGTCACCGGCCACAACGGCCCGGCAGTCAAACCTCTTAACCGGAGATACGAAATGAAACGCACGCTTACCGCACTTGCCACTGTTACCGCCCTGACCTTCTCGTTCAACGCGGCCTCCGCGCAATCGATGGACATGGGCTTCAACATGCTGACCGGCGCGATCTACAACGCCTTTGTCGAACTCGGCATCCCGACCGACAGCGTCAATACGCTGACCATCGCGCAGATCGCCCAGATCAAGGCCGTTCTCGACGACGACATGACCAGCAGCCAGAAAGGCCGCATCCAGGCCATCGTCGCCCAGACCAACTGAGCCTTCACCCCGGCCGGCCGGGCACAGCCCGTTCCGGCAGCTTCCCGGGGGTGTCCGCGCGGTCAGGCGCGCATGAACCCGGACCGAAAAGGGCCGCCCGAAAGGCGGCCCTTTGTTTTCATTCGAACATTGCCTACTCGATGATTTTCGAGACCACGCCGGCGCCGACGGTGCGGCCGCCCTCGC
>JBHHXR010000313.1:0-2306 GCA_046757205.1 Paracoccaceae bacterium | reverse complement strand
GGAACTCCGCCGGAAGGCGAATCCCGGTCGCGCACCGTCCGGCGCCGCGCCGGAGCGCCGTGGGCTCGGCGCGCTGCTCAGCCGGGCAGGAGTTCCAGCAGCCGTGCCGCCTCCTGATCGGGGGTCGCAAGGCCGCTGCGGTCCTCGCCGGGGAAGAAGCGGGCGCGGATCGCGGTGGGCATGGGGTTCGGGCGGTGGAGGTGGACCACCGGGCCGGTCCTGCGGCTCTCGGCGGCGTAGCTTTCGACGATGGCGCGGGCCGCCGCCTTGGAGGCGCCGTAGGCGGTGAAGAACTTCTCACCGCCGCGCGGATCGTCGATGAACATGGCGGTTCCGTTCGGTGCCGCGCGCAGCAGCGGATCGCACATCGCGATCAGGCGCTGGGTGGCGCGGGCGTTGACGGCGAAGGAGCGGTCGAGGTCCTTTTCGCTGACGTGGCCGGCGGGCGAGAGGGCGGCGGCGTGGGCGGCGCAATGCACCAGCAGGTCGAGCCGGCCCCAGCGCTGGTGAATGGCCGCCGCCATGCGCTGCAGCCCGCCTTCGTCGGTGATGTCGAGCGGCACCAGGGTGGAGGCGCCGCCGGCGGCCGAGA
This sequence comes from Paracoccaceae bacterium, assembly GCA_046757205.1. Lineage (GTDB taxonomy): Bacteria > Pseudomonadota > Alphaproteobacteria > Rhodobacterales > Rhodobacteraceae > JBHHXR01. Next base: position 1,714 of record JBHHXR010000313.1, on the reverse strand, counting down.
TGGCGTCGGCGACGTCCTCCAGACCGCCGACCGTGCGGGCCAGCGCGACGACGTGATGGCCCCGCCCGCCGAGGGCGCGGGCAGTGGCGAAGCCGAGGCCGCGCGAGGCTCCGGTGACAAGGGCGACGGGCCGGGTCATGGGCCGCCGGTTTGGGCGAGTTGCCGGGGGAGGTCAAGGGGCGGAGCGACTCGGGGAAAGGGCATCATGCTCAAGCCCACAAGAGGGATCGGGAAAGTCGGCGCGGTTCACAACGCCGCGCGTGGCGGTATTGCACACCGAATCCCCTCGCGCCGTCCTTCAACCGGCCCAATTGCATCGGCCGGTCGATCCGGCAATGAACTTGGGCGGGTTGCACCCGACCGGGCGCGGAGCCGCGTCGACCGGAAGGCATGGGCCGGGCCTGGCGGGCGCCGGGAACTCGGCACATCCGCCAAAAAGGCATGCCGGCCCGGGTGGGCCGGCAGCTCTCTTGTATCACGCCGCCATGGTTTCAGGAAAACCAACCACGGACAAGCGAATGAAAAAGCGCGCGCGTCATCTTGAAATCGATATGGAGATTCCCTTGTTCACATTCGCGTCTTTCAGGATATTCACGGTATCGCCAACCTGAATGTCCGCCATGGACGCCGGGTTGCCGTTCAAGGTGACTGATGTGTCCGCTCCGATCTTGACAGTTTCGACTGTAGTGGAAAGGGAGACCGACGGTGACACGGTCGCCGGATTGACCGGACTGCCACTTGGCACGCCGGCCGGCGTATAATCGAAGGGTCCGCCATTGACCACCATCGCGTTGACCTGACCGGGCGTGTGGCCCGCTTTTCCAACGAACGAAACCGTGCCCGTACCGCTTCTGGTTGGCACATCGAACACATTTTGTGCCGGCGCGGCAGGCGCGGCGGCGGTATTCGTGTTGGTCTTTTTTTTCGCCGCTTCAGCAGCGATTTCAGCGGCTTTCTTGGCGGCTTCAGCCGCCTTTTTCTCCGCTTCCGTCATTTCAGGTTCTTCTTGTTGCTGAGGCTGCTGCTGCTGAGGCTGCTGTTGCTGAGACTGCTTTTTCGCCGCTTCAGCCGCAACTTCAGCGGCCTTTTTTGCGGCTTCCGCCGCTTGTTTCTGCGCTTCGGTCATCTCAGCGGCGGCTATTGAAGTTGTTAATGCAAAGGCAGCAAGTGCCAAAATCGTAACGCGAGTGATACCGAGTCCGTTACGAAACGTCATTTCCTCTCTCCGGGGGTTGTTGGCCGTCACACAAGTTGGTCAGGCCGGCATGGAACATGTCAGCCAAGTGACAGAACGGTCGACGGAACATCAGGGGCGCTGGAACCGATCCAGCGCCGGTGCCGGGCAGACGCCTGCAGGAAGTGTCATTCCGGCGTCTGCTGGTGGTGTCCCGCCGCCGCCGTCGCCCGGCGTCGATCCGCTTGGGCGGCCTGATCCGCTGAACCGCTCGATTCGCTGGCGCCTTCGCTGCTTTGTTTGGGTTGGATACGCTGTGTGTTGCTGATGCCGGCGTAATACAGATCGCGCCATCCGCAAGAAGAACGGCGACAGGCATCGTGGTGCAGCGGTTTAAGGGGGTCGCGCCATGGTTTTCTGCGTTTATGATTTTCAACTGATTCATTCAGTTAGCACCGTCCCCAGCGCGCAGGATAAGGCACGCAACCGAACAGTTCGCTTACAGATACTGTAAGCAAATAGTCATGTTCATGGATTTGC
>JBHHXR010000312.1:0-2308 GCA_046757205.1 Paracoccaceae bacterium | reverse complement strand
ATGCGCCCACCTCGGGGCAGGCGCGATCCTTGTCAATTCGGACAGCGGTTTCCAGCAAAGGGCATCATCCTCTAGCCTGTGAGCTTTCAACAGGTTGTCCACCCGGTCCGGATCGAAGGGCCAAGGTGGATCGCCCGCCACCATGTCCAACGGTCAATCCTGGCGCGCGTTTTCAGGTCGTCCGGGCAAAGCCCGCCCCCGGGCTTCGGACCGGCCGGTTTGCCGGGCGAGCGGGTGACGGCGATGAACCGGCCGGCCGGCGCCCGCTTCCGGCAGGTGCCCGACGACCGGCCGGCCCGGGCGGCCGGATGCGCCGCTGACGATGACGGGGCCGGTTCGCGTGATGGTCACGCCTGGGGTCTGTCGTGCTTGACTGCCCTCAGGGATCGCGCCGCGGCCCGCCGGCCGCGACCTGGTTGGTTCTTGGTGAGGGATTCCCGGTCATCCGAAGCGGAAGGCGCTTTCGACCGCGCCCATGATGCGGTCTTCCAGCGTCTTGATGCCCAGGTCCGCGCCGGCCGCCCCGGCGGCCACGTGCAGCGGGATCAGGTGTTCCTCGCGCGGGTTGGCGTCGCGCGCGCCGGGGGCGGCGTCCCATGCGGCCAGCAGCCTGTCGCGCTCGGCCGGATCGGGGCTGGTCACCGCATCGGTGAGCCAGCGGTCGAATTCCAGCCCGCGTGTCCGGCCATCCGCGCCGCCGCGCATCGCCCGCATCATGACCTGCATGTTGTGGTAGGAGTTGCCCGATCCGATGATCAGCACGCCCTCATCGCGCAGCGGCGCCAGGGCGCGGCCGGCCTCGAGATGCGCCCGCGCATCGAGATCTCTGCGCAGGGACAGTTGCACGCATGGCGTGGCGGCCTCGGGAAAGGCCACTTTCAGCGGTACGAAAGCGCCGTGGTCATAGCCGCGCGTCTCATCGTTGCCGCAGGCATGGCCCGCGCCCTCGATCAGGGATTTCACCCGCTCCGCCAGCGCCGGATCGCCGGGCGCGGGCCAGGTCAGCCGGTAGGTGTGCGGCGGAAAGCCCCCGTAATCGTAGAGAAGCGGCGGTGCCGGGCTGGTTTGCACGGTGAACCGCGTCTCCTCCCAGTGGCCCGAGATCACCAGCAGCGCCCTTGGCGGTTCCGGCAGGGACCGGGGCAGCTCTTCGAGGAACCTGCGCTGCGCATCCCATGTGTCGGGCGGATCCCAGTCCATGAAAAAGCACGGGCCGCCGCCGTGGGGGATGAACATTGTCGGCATCCGGCTCATGTCGCCTGTCCTTTCTTGGTGGTCGGGCGCAGCATCCGCGCCAACACATCGTTTTTCACCCGGAAGTGTTGATAAAACGCTCCCAGCATGTGCAAGAGGATCGCCAGCGGCACCACCGGCTCCATCACCAGGTGCAGGCGGCGCGCCGGCGCGACGCCGCCGAACCAGTTGAGCACACCGCTGAGCGGCATCACGATCACGATCGCGCAGAGCAGAACCCTGACCGCCCTGGAAATCAAGCGCGGAACGGGCCTCTCGTCCTTGGGCGAGTCCGGCGCGCCGCGCCGGGCCGGCACCCGCAGGCGCCGGAGCGCCAGGAAAAAAACCACGATCCCGCCGATGACATGCACCAGCATCGCCGGATCATAGCCGCTCCATGTACCGTCCTTCGCGGCCTTGGCCGCGGCGATCATCGCGTCATGGGTGACAAACGCGGCGATCACCAGAACCGCCGAGACCCAGTGCAGCCCGATCTGAAGCGGGCTGTAGCCCCGCGGCCCGTGGCTCAAGCCTCCGCGCCTTTCAGAATATCCCCGTAGGGCGATCTTTTAGCGCGCGCCCGGTTCTGGGTCAGGAACGACACGATCAGCAGAACCCAGGTCACGACCGCCGGAGGCCAGCCCGGATCGCCGACCGATATATGCGCCGAAGCGGCCAGCAACAGGTGCCAGAACATCGCGGCGTAGGCGAAAAAACTGAGGAAAGCCGAGGGCTGCCAGAAGATCGCCACGACGGCCAAGAGCTTGAGGGTGCCGAGCGGCCAGACGAGGTAGCTCGGGTAATGCAACAGGCCCTCGTACATGCCCGCCACCATGTTATGGGCGAAGATATACATGCCTCCGCCGCCGAGATAGACCAGCCCAACCAGTCCGGTCGCGATCCAGTAGACGTATGTCGCGGTTTTGTCGCTCATCACTCCTTCCTTCGTTCAGCAAATTGACGGGATTGCCGATCTCCGGGTTTCGGGGGGGGCAGGGCGGATCCTTCGTGGGCCGGGAGGGCCGCGATCAGTCCCGCCAAGAGCTACCGATGCGTTTGGCCGCGCAATTCCGCA
>JBHHXR010000311.1:0-2319 GCA_046757205.1 Paracoccaceae bacterium | reverse complement strand
GTTTCGGCGCCGGCCTCGGCCTGATCCAGCGGCGCCGACTGAAGCCCGCGGATGGCGGCCACGGTTTCGTCGATGCAGTCGCGCACCCAGAGCCGGAAGTCGGTGGCCACCTGATCGTTGCGCGACCGAGCGGTATGGAGCCGCCCGGCGGGCTCGCCGATCAGTTCCTTCAGCCGCGCCTCGACGTTCATGTGAATGTCCTCCAGCGCCGTCGAAAACGCGAAATCGCCGCCCTCGATTTCTGACAAGATCGTGAGCAGCCCTTCACCTATCGCCCGCGCGTCGCTATCACTTATGATGCCGTTGGCGGCAAGCATCGCGGCGTGGGCGCGGGAAGCTTCGATATCCTGCCGGGCCAGCCTGCGGTCGAAACCGATCGAGGCGTTTATGGCTTCCATCAGGGCGTCCGGAGCGCCGGAAAACCGGCCGCCCCACATAACGTTCGATGATTTGCTGTCCGACATGAGTGAATCCGCTGTGCAAGAGGCCGCCAGATGCGTTTGAACTTCCTTGTTTCCGCCTTGCTATACGCCGCCGTGGTGGCCGGCGCAAACCCGTCCGGCGCGCAATCCGTCGACGCCGCGGAACGGGAGGCGATCCTGGCGATGCGCAGCGGCGACATGCGCAAGATGCGGATTCTTTCCGAACCGCTGCCGGCGGCCACGGCACGGTATTTCACCGAAACCGGAGACCCGCTCAGCCTCGCCGACAGCGACGGCAGGTTCCGCCTGGTGAATTTCTGGGCCACATGGTGCGGCCCCTGCCGCGAGGAAATGCCCACCCTCGACGCCCTGCAGCGACGGATGGGCGGCGAGGATTTTCAGGTCATGGCCATCGCCACCGGCCGCAACACGCTTTCCGGGCTGAAATCCTTCAACGCCAAGAACGGCATCACCAACCTGCCGATCCTGCTTGACCCGAAATCCGAACTGGCGCGCGAGAAAGGCGTTCTCGGCCTTCCGGTGACGGTCTTGCTCGACCGTCAGGGACAGGAAATCGCGCGTCTGCAAGGCGGGGCCGACTGGAACTCCGAAACCGCCGTGGCCGTTCTCGTCGCCCTGATGGCGGCGGCGGACAGCTGAAACCCGCTGCGTCTTTCCGGATTCAGCCGCCCGGGACGGATATCCCGGGCACGCGCCCGCCCAACCCGTGGCGGGGGGGCGATCGTGCACGGTCTGAGGCATGCAAAAGAGAACGGCGGGGAACAACGGCGCCGCGCTCCCTTCCCGCGGGTTCGAAGCCGCCATCCCGCCGGAAACGGCCCAACCGGCGGGCCAGAACCTGGCTTTCCCTGCGGTTCAGCCGAACCGGTACACCTTCAGGTCCGGTTCCGGCGGGCGCAACTCGCTGGCGGTTCTTCTGTCACCGTCGGCAATGCGCCGCAGTGCCGGGGCATCGACGATCTGGAACGAGTTGAGATCGGTGCGGCGTATGGTTCCGCCTTCCTCCAGTTCGCGGAAACAGCGGCTCACGGTCTCCGGCTGCATGCCGAGATAATCGGCCAGGTCGACACGTCTGACCGGGATGCGGACCCTGTTGCGCTGCACACCGACGGTGTCGCGGTTCCGGCACTCGAATATGAAGGACGCCAGTTTTTCGAGCGCCTGTTTCTTGGCCAGGTCCGCCGCGTGTTCATGCGCCCTGAAGTTCTGCCCGCGCAGGTTCGACATCACCAGTTGCTGGGCGGCGACATTTTTGGCCATGATCGCTTCAAACACCTTTGGCGACAGCTTGCAGACCTCGGCGCGGCTCAGCGCGACAAGGCCGCCGCGTATCGCGTGCGGGCTTTCGCGAAGATCGATGATGTCGCCGGGCATGAAGAACGTCGATATCGTCTTTCGCCCGTCATGCAGGATGCTCTGGAGGCTCAGAACACCGGAAATTACCGCCAGCACCGGCCAGACACGAAGAACGCCGCCGAGCAGACAATCCCCCCTGCGCAGCGTTTCGACCGCCGATTTCCCGCTGAGCGACACAAGCTCGCCGCATGAAAGCTTGGCGCAAAAACGGTCGGGTTCGACGTACATCGAACACCTGCGGCACTTCTGTGAAGGCGATGCGTTCATGAGTCTGCCTTCCGGCGGGAACTTGCGTGCCGACACAGTATAGGGACGCAAGGTTGCCGGTATTGATCTGGGTCAATATTTTTGCCGCAATGCACCATTTTCAGCGGCACGCCGAAGCCTCGCCGCGCTCAGGCCTGCCAACCAGCACCTCCCGACCTTTCGGCGTCAGCCGGGCATTCCGGTGCATGTTCATTCGGTCCCCCTGAAGAGCCTCTGTTGGTGCCAACTTCAGCTTCTCAGGTCTGGATCGAAT
>JBHHXR010000310.1:0-2363 GCA_046757205.1 Paracoccaceae bacterium | reverse complement strand
GAAGATCGCGATTCGGAGACCTGCTGGTTGCCGCGCAGCGCATTTCGCGATCTCGACGGCGGCTTACCCCGCGCGATCCGCCAGCGTGACAGCCGCGCCATGACCGGCGGTATCCGCGATCTGATCGGCATCGCGCATGCCCACCTGCATGCGGCATTGCGGTACACGCAGGCAATTCCGAAGCAGCAGGCGGGCATGCGTCGGTTCTGCCTGTGGGCGATCGGCATGGCGCTGCTGACGCTGCGCCGTATCCACGAAACACCCGGGTACGGCGCGGGTACCGACGTCAAGATTTCGCGCCGCGCCGTCCGGGCCACGATCGCCGCCTGCAACCTGGCGCAAATCAGCAACCGGGCGACGGAAGCGCTGTTCAATGCCGTCAGCCGAGGCTTGCCACCGGCGCCGCCGGTTGATATTTGCCCGCCCCCCGCGGCCCCGCTTGCCCCGGATCGGGCCGGCTGAACAGCACCGGAGCGGGGATCCACGACGGCCGTGCACGATGCCCCGCAGCCGCGGCGATCGAATCCGGTGGTATTCGCCGTCGCGACCGCCCCCGAGCGCCGCGGCATCCAGCACGCAATGTCGCCGGCCGCAGCCGCGGCGGCGTTCCTGCAGACCGGCGCCGGCCCGCTCGACGCCGAAACGATCGCCTGTCAACTGCGCGAGATGCGGGCGGCCGGCCTCGTATCCATCGGTACCTGCGGCGGGCTCGCCCCGCGCATGCGCACCGGTGCGCTGATATTGCCCGTACGGATCGTCACCGCCGGAGGCACGGAATTGCGCGTGAACTCCGACTGGCGAAACCGTGTTCACGCCGCGCTCGAATCCTGCTGCGCTGTCGAAGGGGGGCCATTGCTCACGACGCAACGGGTGTTGCCGGATCGGGCTGCAAAGCGGGACGCTCACGCACGGACCGGCGCGGTCGGCGCCGACATGGAGTCGGCCGACCTGGGTGCGGCAGCCGGGCGCGCAGGTATCCCGTTTCTGGCAATGCGCGTCGTACTCGACCCGCAGGGAGTGTCGATTCCGCCGAGCGCCACGGCCGGCATCGACGGCAACGGTGATCCGACGCGCCTGGGACTGCTCCGGGCGCTGTGCGCCCGTCCCGGTGACCTGCCGGACCTGGTGCGCCTGGTGCGCCGATTCGGCGCGGCCGGTGCGGCGCTCACGTTTGCGGGTCGCCGGGCGCGCAACGCGCTACTCGCGCCTTAGCTTTCCCGCTTTCCGGCCGCCGGCTCTGGTATATTACGCCCGCATGAGCGTGCCGTTATTGCAGCAATACCGCGTCGGCAAGTATTTGCTGATGCAGAAACTTCGCAGGCGCCGCCGCTATCCGCTGGTGCTGATGCTGGAACCCCTGTTCCAGTGCAACCTGTCCTGCGCCGGTTGCGGGAAGATCGACTATCCGCAGGACGTCCTCGCCAAACGTATCGATTACGAGCAGGCCATGGCCGCGGTCGACGAATGCGACGCACCGATCGTATCCATCCCCGGCGGCGAACCGCTGATCCACGCCGACATGCCGCGCATCGTGCGCGGCATCATCCGGCGCCGCAAATTTGTCTACCTGTGCACCAATGCCCTGCTGTTGCCCCGGCGGCTGCATTTGTACGAACCGTCACCGTATCTGACCCTGTCGATCCACCTCGACGGGCTGGAAGAACACCACGACAAGGCGGTGTGCCGGTCGGGGGTTTTCAAGCGGGCCGTCAAGGGCATCCGGTTGGCGCTCGACCGGGGCTTTCGCGTCAATATCAACTGTACGCTGTTCGCCAACGAGCGCCCGGAGGACATTGCCGATTTCTTCGATTTCGTCACCGGTCTGGGTGTAGAGGGCATCACGGTCTCCCCCGGCTACGAATATCAGCACGCGCCCCGTCAGGACGTGTTTCTCGGTCGGCGCCAGACCAAGCGGCTGTTCCGCGAAATCTTCGCGATCGGCCGCAGGCGTCGCAGCCGCTGGCCATTCAATCATTCGGGTTTATATCTGGATTTCCTGGCCGGCAATCGTACCTACGCGTGCACGCCCTGGAGCAACCCGACCTATAATGTGTTCGGCTGGCAGAAGCCGTGCTACCTGCTCGTCGACGAGGGCCACGCCGGCAGTTTCGCCGAACTGCTGGATGCGACGGAATGGGACCGCTACGGCACCGGCAACAACCCGAAGTGCAACAACTGCATGGCGCATTGCGGTTATGAGGGCACGGCGGTCGAGGAAACGCTGATGCGGCCGCTGGCCGCGTTGCAGACCTTCTTGTTCGGACCACGGCTGAACGGCCCGCTAGCGCCGGAACTGCCGCCGGCCCCGGCCGGGCGGAGGCCGGCATCCGCCGGCGCCGTGATCGAAGTCCCCCTGGACCAGC
>JBHHXR010000309.1:0-2374 GCA_046757205.1 Paracoccaceae bacterium | reverse complement strand
AGCCTGAACTGACGAAGAGGGTTTCCGACCCACGGCCGGAGCCGATGTCGTTCCGGTTGCGAGGCACCGCCGTTTTCGGCGAACGGGATCGCCGGAACGGCGGCGGTCCAAATGCCGCGCCGTGCCGGAATGCTCTTGTTCGGAAAGAGAAAAAGGAGCAATTATCGCATATTGTGGCGAAGCGGACCCAATAATCCGCAAGCGTTTCTGAAGTTGCGCATTCCGATGCAACACCGCCTTTTGCGGCACATAAGGAAAGGGAGAGGATATGAAGATCAAATCAGGATTGACAGGACTTGCGGTTGCACTGGGTCTGATGATGACCACGGCGTCGGCGGGCACGGTGAAAATCGGCTTCAATGTTCCTCTGACCGGATTCGCCGCCGCCGACGGGAAATCGGCCCTCGGCGGGGCCGAACTCGCGGTCGAGCAGGCCAACGCCACCGGCGGCATCAACGGCGACACGGTGGAACTGGTGGTCTACGACGATCAGGCCTCACCGAAAGAAGCGGTTCCCATCGCCCAGAAACTGATCGAGAAGGATCAGGTGGTGATGGGGATCTCCGGCAGCTATTCCGGATCGACCCGCGCGGCGGCCGGCATTTTTCAGGAGGCCGGAGTTCCCTACATCTCGGCTTACGCCATCCACCCCGACATCACGCGGGCCGGCGACTATGTCTTCCGCACTTCGTTTGTCGGCGAAGTGCAGGGCCGCGCAGGCGCCAAGCTGATCGGCGACGTTCTGGGCAAGAAGCGTGTTGTCATCATTACCCTGAAGAACGATTTCGGAAAATCGCTGTCGGCCGGATTCCGGGAAGCGGCGGAAAAATTCGGAATCGATGTAGTTGCTGAGTATGAATACAGCATCAAGGACCGCCAGTTCGGCCCCATCGTCTCCAAGGCAAAGGCCGACCAGCCGGAAGCGATCTACGCCTCGGGTTACTTTTTCACCGCCGGACCGCTGGTCAGCCAGTTGCGCGCCGCCGGCGTCGGCGTGCCGGTGATCGGTCAGGAAGGTTACGATTCGCAGGTGTTCATCGAGATCGCCGGCGATGCGGCGGAAGGCACCATCATCACAACCTCGCTGGACCGCGATTCTGATTCCACGGAAACGCAGGACTTCATCGCGGCGTTCGAGAAGAAAGCCGGCCACAAGGTGGACATGGTCGCCGCCTCGGCGCATACGGCCGTCCGGGTTGCCGTCGCCGCGATGCGGGCTGCCGGCACCACCGACAGGAAAGCGATCCGCGACGCCATCGCGGCGACGACACTGACCGCCTCGACCGGGGATATTTCGTTCAACCCGCTTGGCGAGGTTCAAAAGGCGGTTCAGGTGCAGGTCGTGAAGGACGGCAACTGGCATCACTATGCCGTCATCGACGACCCCGAATTGCTGGCGCCGCCGGCGGAGTAGGGAAGCACCGTACCGGGCCCGCCTGATCCGGCTTTTCAGGCGGGCTCGGTGACTTTGCACATCGTCGCAGCCGGTTTGCGCTGACGATCCGAAGAAAGTTCCCCATGCTGTACGTCGAGCTTCTGATCCAGGGCGTCGTGCAGGGCAGCATCTACGCCCTGATCGCCCTTGGCCTGACCCTGGTCTACGGGCTCTTGCGCATCCTGCACGTGGCGCACGCGGCGATGTTCACGCTCGGCGGCTATGTCGGCGTTCTGGTCACCAATGCAACGGGCAGTTTTCCCCTGGCGCTGGTCGCGGCGATGTTCACCGTCGGCGTTCTGGGAATGGCGGTCTACAGGTTCGTCTACGAGCCGATACTGGACCGCCCACCCTATATCGCGCTGATAGCCTCGATCGCGCTGTTCATCGCCGCCGAGGAGGTCTTCCGCATAGTTTTCGGCCCCTACGGCCTGTCTTATGTCGAACCTCCGCTCCAGGGCCGGTTCGAACTGCTGCCGGGGTTCTTTCTCAAGTACGGCGAAACGCTGGTCATCGGTCTTTCGGTGGTCATGCTTGGTGGGCTGGGGTGGCTTTCAACCGGCACGCGCACCGGGGTGTCGTGGCGCGCCACCGTGACCGATCCGGACATGGCACGCGCCTTCGGTGTCAATATCCGCAACGTCCGCTACCTGAACTTCTTCGTCGGTTCCGCACTGGCGGCGGCGGCAGGCGTGCTGGTGGCGCTGCTGAACAATCTGGTGGAGCCCGGCATGGGCAGCGTGCCGTCCTACAAGGCGCTGGCGATCATCGTGCTCGGCGGTCTGGGAAGCATTCGCGGCACGCTGGTCGCCGCCATGGCGCTTGGCGTAATCGAGGCGTTCGGGACGATCTACCTCGGCCACCTGCTGGACCGCGACGCGCTGGCCGTCGGCTGTCTTATCGTCGTGCTGAGGATCCGCCCCCAGGGGGTTCTGGGAG
>JBHHXR010000308.1:0-2424 GCA_046757205.1 Paracoccaceae bacterium | reverse complement strand
TGCAACACATCCTCGCGCGGCGGAGCGCGCCAGGGCCTTGCAGGTGCGCGATTGCCATTGGCGGGCGAAGGCGAAAAAGGTCACGCCATGCGGCGGCTGTCTCTTATCGATTGGGCATGGGCGGTGTTCTTCACCCTGTCGTTGCTGGCTTGGGCCGGTCTGTTCCTGCTCGCCGTCGAGCATCCGGCGGGGCCGGTGCTGGGCGCGTTGTCGCCGGGCTTCGACGCCGGCTTCTGGAGCGCCGTCTGTTCGGCGTCGCCGGCCGGGGAACCCTACGCGTCGCTGCTTCTGATGTGGGCGCTGATGACCGCCGCGATGATGGCGCCGACGGCGCTGCCGGTGCTGACCGCCTATCGCGGTCTGACCGAAGGGCGGGACGGCGCGAACGCGGGTTTCGCGGCTTTGGCCGGCGGGTATCTGCTGGTCTGGCTGGGCTATGCGGTGCTGGCCGCGGCCCTGCAATACGCGCTGGCGGTGGCGGCTCTGCTGTCGCCGCATGCAATAAGCGTTTCGGCCTGGCTGACGGCCGCGCTTCTGTTTCTGGCCGGTCTCTATCAGTTCAGCGCGCTGAAGGCGGCGTGTCTTTCCAGGTGCCGTGCGCCGCTGGTGTATTTCATGTCGCATTGGCGGGCCGGGCCGTCGGGTGCGTTGCGAATGGGTCTGGCGCAAGGCGCGGTCTGTGTCGGCTGCTGCTGGGCGCTGATGCTGCTGGCCTTCGTCGGAGGGGCGATGAATCTGATCTGGATGGGCGGCGCGATGGTGCTGATGGCGCTGGAAAAACTTCCCGGAATTGGCGATCCCGTAACCAAACCGCTGGGCTTTGCTCTGCTGTTTGCCGGAATTCTTGCGGCGGTTCATTCGACCGGTGCATTCTGAAAGGAGAAAGAAATGAGTTGGTCGATCAAGGGTGAGTTGATCCTGAACTGCAATTGCACGGTATTCTGTCCCTGCGTGGTGTCGCTGGGCGAACATCCCCCGACGGAGGGCTATTGCCAGGGATGGATCGGCGTGCGCATCGACGAGGGCGAGGCCGATGGCGAGGATCTGTCGGGTCTCAATGTCGGAATGATAATCGATATTCCGGGCAATCTGGGACGCGGCAACTGGAGCGCGGCGGCTTACATCGACGAGCGCGCCTCGGATGCCGCCTATACCGCTCTGGTCGAGATCTTCTCTGGTCAGAGGCGTGGCACGACGGGGCTTTTTTCGCTTCTCGTCAGTACCTTTCTCGGCGCCGAGCGGGCCCCGGTCATCTACGAGAACGAAGGGGAAAAACGGCGGCTGACGGTCGGCAAGAAGATCATCGGCGAGGTCGAACCGATCAGCGGCGCCGATCCGGATGCGCATGTGAGAATAACCAATACCGAATACTGGATGGGCCCGGACATTACCGTTGCATCGGCCAACAAGGGGCGGGTGCGGGCGTTCGGCAGGGTGTGGAACTTCGAGGGGCGCAGCGCGGAAATCTGTGCCATCGACTGGCAGGGCTGATATCGGGGCTGACATGACATGCTCACCGGTTCTTTCGGTCTCGAACCGGATTCGGCGAACGCCTTTCACAGCGCGGGTCGAGGCCTGCGGGGTCAGGGGATACACTGTCTATAACCACATGCTGCTGCCTACGGTTTTCGAGTCGATGGAGGCGGATTACCATCACCTGAAGCGGCATGTGCAGGTCTGGGACGTGGCCTGTCAGCGGCAGATCGAGATTCGCGGGCCGGATGCCGCGCGCCTGGCGCAGATGCTGACACCGCGCGATCTGAACCGAGTAAAGGTGGGACGGTGTGTCTACACACCGATGGTCGACGAGACCGGCGGCATGCTGAATGATCCGGTGACGCTGAAACTGTCGGACGAGCGCTGGTGGGTGTCGATAGCCGACAGCGATTTGCTGCTCTGGATCAAGGGTATCGCCCATGGCTTTCGGCTGGACGTCACTGCCGAGGAGCCTGATATCTCGCCATTGGCGGTGCAGGGGCCGAAGGCCGAAGATCTGATGGCCGGGGTGTTCGGCGACGAGGTTCGCGCCATCGGGTTTTTCCGGTTTGCGCGGCTGAATTTCCAGGGGAAGAGCCTGGTCGTTGCTCGTTCAGGCTATTCAAAGCAGGGCGGTTTCGAAGTCTACGTGGACGGCTGGGAAATCGGCGAAGACCTTTGGGATGTGCTGTTTGCCAAGGGAAAAGACCTCGATGTCCGCGCCGGTTGCCCGAACCTGATCGAGCGCATCGAAGGCGGATTGCTGTCGTATGGCAATGACATGACCCAGGACAACACACCGTACGAGTGTGGGTTGGGCAAGTACTGTGCGGCCGAGGCGGCAATCGGATGCGTCGGTCGCGACGCGCTGCTCCGGGTAATGGCGGACGGGCCGAAGCGCCAGATCCGGGGCCTTGCGATAGCCGGTGATGCGGTGCCCACCTGCGA
>JBHHXR010000307.1:0-2427 GCA_046757205.1 Paracoccaceae bacterium | reverse complement strand
AAGGACGGCTCGGTCGACCCCGAAAACCATTTCGACATGAAATGGGAAGTCGACTCCAAGGCGCAGAAACACCTGCGCGCCATCGCCGAGGCGCTCAAGGAAGACAGCGAACTGATACTCGCCACCGACCCCGACCGCGAAGGCGAGGCGATCTCCTGGCACCTTCTGGAAGCACTGCGCAAGCGCCGGGCATTGAAGAAGGATACCGATGTCTCCCGCGTGGTGTTCAACGCGATCACCAGATCGGCGGTGAGCGAGGCCATGAAGAGCCCGCGCCCGATCGACATGGAACTGGTGGAGGCCTATCTCGCCCGCCGGGCGCTCGACTATCTGGTCGGCTTCAACCTGTCGCCGGTGCTGTGGCGCAAGCTGCCCGGCGCGAAATCGGCGGGCCGCGTGCAGTCGGTGGCGCTGCGCCTGATCGTCGAGCGCGAGATGGAGATCGAGGCGTTCAGGCCGCGGGAATACTGGACGGTCTCGGCGGTTTTGGCAAACCCGCGCGGACGGGAATATCCGGCACGGCTGACAATCCTCGGCGGCAGGAAGCTCGACAAGTTCGACATCGCCACCGGCGACGCCGCCGAACTGGCGGTCAGCGCCGTCAATTCGCGCGATCTGTTCGTCGACTCGGTCGAGGCCAGGCCGGCGTCGCGCAACCCCTCGGCCCCGTTCATGACCTCCACCCTCCAGCAGGAGGCGAGCCGCAAGTTCTCCATGGGTGCCCGCCAGACCATGAGCGCGGCGCAGCGTCTCTATGAGGCCGGCTACATCACCTACATGCGCACCGACGGCATCGACATGGCGCCGGAGGCGGTGATGGCGGCGCGCGAGTATATCAAGGACCGGTTCGGCGGCGCCTACGTGCCCAACAGCCCCCGCATGTACAAGAACAAGGCCAAGAACGCCCAGGAAGCCCACGAATGCATCCGGCCGACCGACATGGGCCGCGATCCCGCCAAGCTCGCCCGGCTGGAGCCCGATCAGCGCAAGCTCTACGACCTGATATGGAAACGCACCATCGCCAGCCAGATGGAAGCCGCAAAGCTGGAACGCACCACGGTGGAAATCCGCTCGGCCGATGGCCAGGCCGGTCTCCGCGCCACCGGCCAGGTAGTGAAATTCGACGGATTTATGAAGGTCTACGAGGAGGGCCGCGACGACAACGGGGAGGAAAAAGAGACCCGGCTTCCGCAGATCGCGCAGGGCGAGGCGGCTGAAAAGCGCTCTGTAACCCCCCTACAGCACTTCACCCAGCCGCCGCCGCGCTACACCGAGGCGACGCTTGTCAAGCGTCTGGAGGAACTCGGCATCGGCCGGCCCTCGACCTATGCCTCGATCGTCACCACGATCCAGGACCGCGACTATGTCCGCAAGGAAGGCAACCGGCTGATTCCGCAGGACAAGGGGCGTCTGGTCACCGCCTTTCTGGAAAACTATTTCCATCGCTACGTGGAATACGACTTCACCGCCGCGCTGGAAGAGGAACTCGACAAGATCACCTCCGGCGACGAAAACTGGGAGTCGGTCCTGCAGCGCTTCTGGAAGAGGTTTTCGGCCGCGCTGGCCGAAACATCCGAATTGCGGATTACCGAGGTTCTGGAAAAGATCAACGAGGTGCTGGCGCCGCACCTGTTTCCGCCCCGCGACGACGGCAAGGACCCGCGCCTGTGCCCGAATTGCGGCGAGGGCCGCCTGTCGATGCGCACCGCACGGTCCGGCGGCGCCTTCATCGGCTGTTCCAACTACCCCGATTGCCGGTACACCAGGCCGCTCGCCGGCAACAACGGAAACGGCGACACGGCGGGGCCGGACGGCAAGCTGCTGGGGCACGACGAGAGCGGCCTCCCCGTGACATTGCGCAACGGCCGATTCGGACCGTACGTGCAGCTCGGCGAGGCCGCCGAAGGTTCCGGCGAAAAGCCGAAACGGTCGTCGATCCCGAAAGGCATGGACCTGTCGACGGTCGATCTGGACAAGGCGCTGCGGCTGTTGAAACTGCCGCGACTGATCGGCCCGCACCCGGAGGATGGCGCGCCGGTGGAAACATCCATCGGACGGTTTGGCCCCTATGTCCGCTGGGGAAAGGTCTATGCCAATCTCAAGGACCCCGAGGACGTTCTGACCATCGGCATGAACCGCGCCGTGGAACTGCTGGCGCAGAAGGCGAGCCGGGGCGGACGCGGAACGCCCGCGAAACCGCTGCGCGAGCTTGGCGATCATCCCGACGGCGGGCCGGTGAACGTCATGAGCGGGCGCTACGGGCCCTACGTCAAATGGGACAAGATCAACGCCACGCTGCCGAAAGGCACCGCGCCCGAAGACGTCACCCTGGACCTGGCGCTGGAACTGATCGCCGCCAAGGCGGGGGCGAAGAAGGGCAGGAAGCGCGCGGCGCGGAAAAAATCCTGAGACCGCGACGGACGGCCC
>JBHHXR010000306.1:0-2429 GCA_046757205.1 Paracoccaceae bacterium | reverse complement strand
CCCACGCCCGCCGCGCTGCAACGCCTGCAGGCTGCCGTGAACGCCATACCGCGCAGCCCGGCGCAGCAGCGCCCGCAGGCCGAGAAAAAGCAGCCGGACGACAACGAACGGTCCGGAAGATCGGCAATAAACAGCCTAATTCACCGGATGACCGGGCGAGACGAGCAGGCAACGCCGCCGCGCAAGAAACTGCCGCCAGTGCAGTCGCAGCCGGCGGAGGATATCGAGTCGGAGGAAAGGGATCGTGTAGAAATCCCCGCATTCCTTAGACGTCAGGCCAACTGACCCCCCCTTTTTATTGTTGGCCCGACGTGTGTGGCACCCGCATAACGGGTGCCCCTTTTTTGTGCGGTGCGCTGGTGACCCCGGACTGTAGCAATTTGACATAAACGTTGAATTGTTAACTTTTGATTTCGAATATAATTTCCGTCGCTGATCCGTAGTGAAGGGCACGCGGCGCGAGGGTCAGTTGCAGACATCATTGAAATCGAGTTTTTCGCTCACCGGGACGGGGCTGCATTCCGGACGTCCGGTGCGGCTGGCGGTTCACCCCGCCGCAGCCGGGCACGGGATCAGGTTCCGCCGGACGGATATTCGCGACCGCGACAACAAGATCCCGGCGACCTACGACCGGGTTGTCGATACAACGCTGTGCTCGTGCCTTGGCAACGAGGCAGGCGTGAGGGTTTCGACCGTCGAACATCTGATGGCGGCGCTGGCCGGGTGCGGCGTGCACAACGCGCGCATCGACGTCGACGGTCCCGAAATCCCGATTCTGGATGGCAGTTCCGCCCGCTTCGTGAAAGAGATCCTGCACGCCGGTGTGGCGGAGTTGGATGCACCGGTGCGCGCGGTGCGCGTTCTCAAGACGGTCCGGGTGGCGGACGGGGATGCGACCGCCGAGCTGTCGCCGTCGGAAGAGCTGTTCATCGAATTCGAGATATCGTTTCCGGACCGGGCCATCGGGCGTCAGGCGGCGGCGCTGCCGATGGCCAACGGGGCGTTCGTCAGCGAGCTCAGCGATTGCCGGACCTTCTGCCGCCGCGCCGAAATCACCGATATGCAATCGGCGGGCCTCGCCCGGGGCGGCAGCCTGGACAATGCGGTCGTCGTCGATGGGGACGTGGTGCTGAACCCGGGCGGTTTTCGCCGCAAGGACGAATGCGTCAGACACAAGATGCTCGATGCGCTGGGCGATCTGAGCCTGGCCGGCGTGCCTGTGCTGGGGCGCTACCGGGGCGTGCGCGCCGGCCACGCCGCCACGAACGCCGTGCTCAAGGCGCTTTTTGCGACGCCGGGAGCCTGCGAATTCGTAACCTGCACACCGCAAATGGAAAGCGCGCTGCCGGGGAACGGTATCAACGGGTCGGTCCTGAGCAACGCCGGCTGATTTCCCGCGATCCGGGGGAACGCCGCCCCTTTCCGTCCGCGCGGTAACTATGCTAACTGGCATGCGTGGTGTTAACCCGCGTCCGGATCAGGGCGTCGGGCAATTGGGAGGCTTTGCCCTGTCCGGTAGTTTTCGCAAACTGTGCCTGTGCCTCGGCCTCCTGCTTGCGGCCTGTGCCCCGAAGCCGGAGGACACCGGTTTTGAAGGGTTTTCGGCTGAACAGATCTATCGTCTGGCGCAAGGCGAGCTCGATTCCGGCAACCCCGGCAAGGCCGCCACCTATTTCGAGGATGTCGAACGGCTGTACCCGTATTCGCAGTGGTCGAAACGGGCGGTGATGATGTCGGCCTTCGCTTTTCATGAAGCGGCCGATTATGAGTCCAGCCGGGCGGCCGCTCAGCGCTACATCGATTTCTATCCGGCCGATGAAGACGCCGCCTATGCGCAGTATCTGATCGCGCTCAGCTACTACGACCAGATCGTCGACGTAGGGCGCGACCAGGGAAACACCTTCCTGGCCCTGCAGGAGCTCAGAAAGACCATCCAACGCTACCCCGACAGCGAGTATTCGCGCTCCGCGGCGCTGAAGTTCGACCTGACGCTGAGCCACCTTGCCGGCAAGGAGATGGAGATCGGTCGCTACTACCTGAAACGCGGCTATTACGCCGCGGCAATCAACCGCTTCCGGGTCGTGGTGGAGGATTACCAGACGACCGTTCACACGGCCGAGGCGCTGCACCGGCTGGTGGAAAGCTATCTGTCGCTGGGTCTGGTCGGAGAGGCGCAGACGGCAGGCGCCATCCTGGGGCACAATTTCCTGGGGTCCGAATGGTACGAGGACAGTTACGACCTTCTGGCACGCAACGGTGTCGGTCCGGCCGACGCCGGAAAGGGATGGCTGTCCAGGATCTACCGGCAGGTTCTCCGGGGCAAATGGATCTAGATCATGATGCCTATTGATGGAAACGCCTGTCCGAATTGACGAGGATCGCGCCTGCCCCGAGGTGGGCGCATCGCGCCCGCCTGGGGGCGGGGCGGG
>JBHHXR010000305.1:0-2475 GCA_046757205.1 Paracoccaceae bacterium | reverse complement strand
AAGGCGGTACGGTCCACGCCCAGCCACCCGCGCAGCCGGTCGCCGGACGGATCGTCGAACGGTATGCCGCTGTTGTGGACGCGGGCGCCGGGCGCCTGACCGACGATCAGCACCGGCGCCGAGCGGGACAGCCAGACGACAGGGCGAGGCTCATGCCCTGTAACCGTCTCGGCGAACCGGCTCTCGCACAGGCGGCACGCGCCGACGGCGCCACAAAACGCCTCGAAGCCGCCATCGTCTCGTGTGTCGTCGGTCATTGTCCCGGATTTCCCGCGGCTATCGCAAAGCAAAGCGTTCTCGGCAATTGCCGACATCGGTGGTTTCGCATAGAAAGCGATCAAAATACCAGGAGGGCAGTGATGTACAAGGCTTGGGGCTTTTTAACCGAATATTCGCTGCTGCTTGTCATCGGAGCCCTGACGGCACTCGTGTGGGCGAACACTGACCCCGACGCCTATCATCAGTTCATCCATTTCAAACTGGTCAGCGGCACGATCGTCGGTGAACCACATGTGGGCCCGGACGGCCACGTCACCCGCATTCTGACTCTGCACTACCTGATCAACGACGTGCTGATGGCCTTCTTCTTCGCCATCGCCGGCAAGGAAGTCTGGGAAGCCCTGATCCTGAAGAACGGCTCGTTGCGCGGCCGGAAAGCCCTGACGCCGCTGGTGGCCACGGCCGGCGGAATGATCGGCCCGGTCGCCGTGTATCTCGGCCTCGCGGCGTTTCTGGGTTCCGATACCTTGAGCGCGGTCAAGAATGGCTGGGCGATCCCCACGGCAACCGATATCGCGTTTTCCTATCTTGTCGGCAGGCTCGTCTTCGGCGCAGGTCATCCCGCCGTCAGGTTTCTGCTCCTGCTGGCGATCGCCGACGATGCCGGCGGCCTGCTGATCCTGGCCGTATTCTATCCCACCGGAGAGTTAGCGCCCGTTTGGATACTGCTTTCCGTCGGCGCGGCATTTGCCGTCTACGTGCTGGCGAACTGGCTGCCCCGGCAACTCGATCGGGGCAACCAGGACCGGCCCAATTCCACCTGGGTGCGCGCCAGGCTCGGGTTCTGGCCATATGCCGTCGCCGGCGCGCTGAGCTGGTACGGGTTTCAGCAATCCGGCGTGCACCCGGCGCTCGGTCTTCTGCCTATCATCCCGGCGATCCCGCATGCCGACCGGGCCTTCGGAATGTTTGCCGAGGCGGAGCGCCATCTCACCGACCTTTTGAACGAATTCGAACACAGGCTGAAGGTGCCGGTCGAGGTCATCCTGTTCTTCTTCGGGCTGGCCAATGCCGGGGTCGAGTTCTCGGCCATCGGCGACGCCACCTGGCTTGTCCTGCTCGGGCTGATCGTCGGCAAGCCGGTCGGCATTCTGGCGTTTGGCTGGTTTGCGGCCCGTCCGATGCGTCTCGGATTGCCGGACGGGATGAAGACGAAGGACCTGTTCGTGCTCGGCTGCGTCGCCGCGATAGGGTTCACGGTTGCGCTTTTCGTCGCTTCCGTGGCGTTTCCCGCCGGCGCGATCCAGGACGCCGCAAAGATGGGTGCGCTTTTCAGCTTCGGCGCCGCCGCGCTCTCACTCGCCGTTGGCTGGGTCATGGGTGTGGAGAAGCGCCATGACTGACATGCCGGTACGGCCCGAGAAACCCGGTTAGGCGACCGATGATCGAATTCCGCAACGTTTCCAAGTCCTTCTGGACCGGCACCCGGCGGAAAGTCATTCTGGACCGGGCGAGTTTCCGGATCAATCTCGGCCGGTCGATGGGGATCCTGGCGCCGAACGGCACCGGCAAGACCACGATCATCAACATGATGGCCGGGCTGGAACGCCCCGACGAAGGCGAGATAGTCCGCACTTCGCGGATATCCTTTCCGCTGGGCTACATGGGCGGCGTCACCAAGGATCACACGGCGACCGAAAACGCCCGCTTCGTGGCGCGGCTCTACGGCCTTGACCCGGATTACGTGGAGGCGTTCTGCCGCTACCTGGCCGGGCTTGAGGAATATTTCGACATGCCGGTGGCGACCTATTCCTCGGGCATGGCCTCGCGATTTTCCTTCGCGCTGATGCTGGCGCTGGAATTCGACATCTACCTGATCGACGAGGGCATGCCCGGCACGACGGACGCGGAGTTCAATCGCAAGGCAGTTGATATTCTGCAGCGGCGGCTTAAAACGGCAACGGTAGTGATCGTGTCGCACAACGCCGCGATCCTTGAAAAATTCTGTCGATCGGCGGCCGTCCTGAGAGACGGGCAACTGCACATGTTCGACACCCTTGAAGAGGCTAGGCAGCTCTATCTCTATGACCTCTGATTCATCACCGGACGCCCCCGCGAAGGCCGCCGCCGACGGCGACGCAGGAACCGGCCATCTGTCGCGGCGCGACCTGAAGCGCGCCCGGCGCCAGGCGCAGCGCCTGGGACTGGAGCCCAGGAACGGGCGCGAGGCGGTGAAAATGCTGCGCGAGCGCGGTG
>JBHHXR010000304.1:0-2488 GCA_046757205.1 Paracoccaceae bacterium | reverse complement strand
GCCGGCCGAGGTCCGGGCGTCGCCGCCTTTCCGGCAGCTTGCGACGCGTCGTCGCGCCCGGATTTCCGGTTGTGATCCTTGCCGCCCTGATCGCTCGGCCGCCGGCGCCGGCGGCTGCGGCGTGAGCGGGGAGCACGCCCTTTCGCCTGGCCGGCTCCGTCGCCCGACGCGTCGCGTTTGGGCCCGCCGCCGGAGGAATCTTTCCTGGCGCCGCTCTTTGCCTGCTGGTCGCTCGACTGGCGTTCGTTCGCCTGCCCGTGCCCGTCGCGGCTACGTTTGGTTTTGCTCTGCTTGCCCCGGTTTTGTCCGCCCTTGCCCTGGGCGCCGCGATTCTGGCGCTGTCGGCCACCGCGACCGCGCGGTTGTTCGCGCCCCGGCTGGCGGCGCTCGCCGGATTGTCCGCGCCCCTTCGAGGCCCGCGGTTTTTCCTTGTCGTCGGCCGGTTCTGCCCGACTGCCGAACAGCGCTGTCCATAATCGCGACAGCAAGCCCGGTTCAACCGGGGCTTTCGGCACGGTCTT
Organism: Paracoccaceae bacterium; assembly: GCA_046757205.1. Classification (GTDB taxonomy): domain Bacteria; phylum Pseudomonadota; class Alphaproteobacteria; order Rhodobacterales; family Rhodobacteraceae; genus JBHHXR01. The sequence continues at coordinate 1,967 of JBHHXR010000304.1, read as the reverse complement.
CGGCTGGGGTGAAGGCGCCGGGGTCGTCGGACCGGTCATTTGGACGGCGGGAAGCTCGGGCGCGACCTGCGCCGTTGACAGGTGCAGAGACGCTTCGTCCAGCTTGTTTTCATTGCTGACCAGGTCGTAACTGGCGCCGGTGTTCTCGGGTAATACGGTTTGATCGTCGCGCACACGCCGGATCGAGTAATTCGGTGTCTCCAGGTCGGGATTCGCCACGAGAATTACCTGAACCTGGTTGCGGTTCTCGATGTGCCGGATCCAGTCGCGTTTCTCATTCAGCAGGTAAGTTGCAACCTCGATGGGCAACTGCGAAATGACTTTCGCGGTCTGGTCCTTGCGCGATTCTTCGCCCACCAGGCGCAGCACGGACAGCGCCAGCGATTCCACCCCGCGGATGTTGCCGATTCCGTTGCAGCGCGGGCAGACCTGATGCGCCGATTCACCGAGAGAGGGCCGCAGGCGCTGGCGCGACATTTCCAGCAGGCCGAAGCGCGAGATCCGTCCGATCTGTACTCTCGCCCGGTCGGCGCGCACCGCGTCCCTGAAACGGTTCTCGACGTCGCGTTGATTCTTCGTCGGCCCCATATCGATGAAATCGACGACCAGCAGGCCGCCCAGATCGCGCAGCCGGCATTGCCGGGCGATCTCGTCCGCGGCCTCGAGATTCGTGGCGAGCGCGGTGGCCTCGATGTCGCTGCCCTTGGTCGCGCGTGCCGAGTTGATGTCGATCGATACCAGTGCTTCGGTATGATCGATGACGATGCTTCCGCCGGACGGCAAATGTACGCTGTGAGCAAAAGCCGATTCGATCTGGCTCTCGATCTGGAAGCGCGTGAACAGCGGCGTCGGGTCCTGGTAAAACTTCAGCTTATCCTGGTTATGCGGCATGGCGTGCGCCATGAATTCTCGCGCGTCTTCGAAAGTGTCGGCATCGTCGATGAGAATTTCACCGATGTCGGAGGACAAGTGGTCGCGAATGGCGCGAATAATGGCGTTGCTGTCCTGGAATATCAGTGCCGGTGCGGCCGTGTTGACGACCGCGGCCTTGATCGACTCCCAGATGCCCATCAGGTAATCGAGGTCCCAGTTGAGTTCTTCGTCGGAGCGCCCCATGCCGGCCGTGCGCACGATGCAGCCCATGCCGTCCGGAATATTCAGCTTGCGCAGTGCGTCGCGGATTTCGTCCCGCTCCTCTCCGGTAATTCTGCGCGAGACACCCCCGGCGCGGGGGTTGTTCGGCATCAGCACGATGAATCGTCCGGCCAGGCTGATGAAGGTCGTCAGCGCCGCTCCTTTGTTGCCGCGCTCCTCCTTGTCGACCTGTACCACGATGTTCTGTCCTTCCTTGAGGACTTCGCGAATGTTGATGCGTGAGCCGGATGCCGGCTCTTTGACGAAATATTCCCTGGAGATCTCTTTCAGCGGCAGGAAACCGTGGCGGTCCGCGCCGTAATTGACGAACGCCGCATCGAGACTCGGCTCTATGCGGGTGATCTTTCCCTTGTATATATTCGCTTTTCGCTGCGCCCGGGACGGGCTCTCGATATCAAGGTCGTACAGGCGCTGGCCATCCACCATGGCCACTCGCAACTCTTCTTCCTGAGTTGCGTTGATGAGCATTCTCTTCATATTTCCCTACACAAGATTCATGTTGTAGGGCGCCCGGCGAGGGGATCGTCAGCCATGGCGCCGAGGCGCCTGCGGTGCGCGCCGATGCCGGTCGACCGAATGCCGACCGGGGCAATCGTGCCCACTCGATGGTTGACGTACACTGACCAGCCGTATGCATACAGCGGATCCCTCAAAATTCTAGGCGCGACGGGAGTGAAAAAACTCTCGATCCGTCAGCCGGGTGCCCGGTTGTCGATCCGCCGAGCGGATCACGATTGTGACGCTCGCCCCGACGGTCATGGATCCCGTCCTGGGCGAGCGCGGCGAAAACTATTGCCGCATCCGCGACATAC
>JBHHXR010000303.1:0-2494 GCA_046757205.1 Paracoccaceae bacterium | reverse complement strand
GCCAGCGCATGATGCCCTTCCCACGATTCGCCCCGCCCGGCCGTCCAGCCCACGGCGCAGCCCGGATCGCGCCCACCTCGGGGCAGGCGCGATCCTTGTCAATTCGGACGGGGGTTTCCATCAAGAGTCATCCCACGCTAGGCTGCGGCGATGACGGGCGTGCTGCTTTACGACCATCCCGGCTCGATCTGCTCGCAGATGGCGCGGCTGGCGCTGGCCGAGAAGGGCGTCGCCTATTCCCGCCGGACGATCGACATCATGGCGACGGCGGAGCAGTTCCAGCCGTGGTACGTGGCGCTCAACCCCAAGGCCGTGGTCCCGACCCTGCGGATCGGCGACGAGATCGTGACGGACACCATCCGCATCGTCACCCGGGTTGACGACGAGTTTGACGGCCCGCCCCTGGGCCTGCCGGACAGCGCCACGGTGCAGGGCTGGCTGGCCGCTATCATGGGGCTGCATTACGGGGTGCTGCTCTATTCCGCCCGGCTGGAGGCGGACGGCACCTCGCCCACCATCGTCGAGCGTGGCCGCCTTCTGGCGCGGCTGAAGGCGGAGCGCCCGGAACTGGCCGGCCTGCTGGCAGCGCGGATCGACGGCAACGCCCGGTTCCAGGCCATTCTGAAGGACCGCGATGCCGTGGAGACCCATATCGGCGTGGCCCGCGACCTGGTTTCGCGCATGAACGCATCACTGCAACGCCATGAATTCGTTGCCGGAGACGCGTATTCGCTGGCCGACTGCTTTGCCACCGCGGCGCTGGCGCGCTTCCGCGTACACGGCTTCGAACGCTGGTGGCGGGACGGCCGGAACCCGTGCGTCGCCGCTTACTACGCTGCCATGAGGGCGCGGCCGAGCTTCGCCGCGGCAGGCGTCGTCGACAGCGGCACGGAGCGCGACATGTGAGCCGGCTTTGTGGCCGGTCGCTTACGCCTCCAGCCGTCTGAGCCTGCGGATCAGGCTCGAGGTGTCCCACCGCCCGCCGCCAAGGTTCTGGATGTCCTTGTAGAACTGATCGATCAGCGCCGTGGCCGGCAGCGAGGCGCCGTTGGCGCTGGCCTCGTCCAGACAGATGCCGAGGTCCTTGCGCATCCAGTCGACGGCGAAGCCGAAGTCGAACTCGTCGCGCAGCATGGTGACGCCGCGGTTTTCCATCTGCCAGCTTCCCGCCGCCCCCTTGGAGATCACGTCGAGCACCAGTTCGCCGTCGAGCCCGGCCTTCTGTGCGAAGTGCATGCCCTCGCTCAGCCCTTGCAGAAGCCCGGCGATGCAGATCTGATTGACCATCTTGGTGAGTTGTCCGGACCCGACGGGCCCCATCAGCTTGCAGGCGCGCGCAAAGGACATGATGACCGGTTCCACCCGCCCGTAATCCGCCGGTTCGCCGCCGCACATCACCGTCAGCACGCCGTTTTCGGCGCCCGCCTGGCCGCCGGAGACCGGCGCGTCGACGAATCCGAACCCGCGCCCGCCCGCCACCGCCGCCAGTTCACGCGCCACGTGCGCCGAGGCGGTGGTGTGATCGACAAACACCGCGCCCCGGCCGATGGCGGAAAACGCGCCGGTTTCGCCAAGCGTCACCGCGCGGAGGTCGTCGTCGTTGCCGACGCAGCAAAATACCGCCTCGGCGCCGGCGGCGGCTTCGCCGGGCGTCATGCCCATCGCGCCGCCGTGTTCGGCGACCCACTTTTCCGCCTTCGCCGTGGTGCGGTTGTAGACCGTCACGTCGTGCCCCTTCGCCTGCAAATGGCCGGCCATCGGATAGCCCATGACGCCGAGCCCCAGAAACGCACATTTCGCCATTTTTCCCTCCTTCGCCCGGCCGCCGCAATCCGGGCTACGCGTTGTTCTTCCCGATTTGGCCTGCTATCGAGACAGGGTCAAGCGAATGCGTGGAGCGCCATCCCCTCATGGCATTTCTTTTCAAGTGGTTGTGGCGGCTCATCATGGTCGCCGTCCTCGGATTCGCGGCCGGATTCGCGCTGCTTTACTATTTCGCTTCCACGTCGCTGCCGGACTACAACCGCAGCCTCGCGGTGAACGGCCTCTCCGGGCCGGTCGAGATCGTCCGCGACAACCATGCCATTCCGCATGTCTTCGCGGAGGACGACAACGATGCCCTGTTCGGGCTGGGATTCGTCCACGCGCAGGACCGGCTGTGGCAGATGATGCTGTCGCGGCGCATCGCGCAGGGCCGGCTGGCGGAGATATTCGGAACCGACGGGCTCAACCTCGACGAGTTCATGCGGTCGCTCGACATCTACACCGTCGCGCAGCAGGCGGTGCGGCACCAGACACCGGAAACCATGGCCGCGCTGCGCGCCTATTCCGCCGGAGTGAACGCCTGGCTGGAAACCGTGCGGAAAGAGGCGCTGGGGCGCGGCGCGCCTGAATTCTTCATGTTTTCCAAGGAAATCTCACCCTGGACGCCCGCCGATTCCATCGTCATCGCCAAGTTGCTGGCGCTCCAGCTTACCGAAAAGGCCCAGAAGGA
>JBHHXR010000302.1:0-2499 GCA_046757205.1 Paracoccaceae bacterium | reverse complement strand
CGTCTACTACATCTACAACCACGCGTTCAAGTGGTTCAACATGGGTTACGCGGCCGGGCACATCCACGACTATTCGGTGAAATTCTACAAGACGCTGGAAGAGGAGACCGGCCTCGATGTCGGCTTCAAGGTGGTCGGCAACCTGCGCATGGCGCAGACGCAGGCGCGCATGGACGAGTTCATGCTCTATGCCTCGACGGCGGAAACGCTGGGCATTCCCTATGAATGGGTAGGCGCCAAGGAGATCGCCGAGCGCTGGCCGCTGTTTCGCGCCGACGACCTGCAGGGCGCGCTTTACCACCCGACGGACGGCTACATCAACCCGGCCGATGTCACGCAGGCCATGGCCAAGGGGGCGCGGCAGCGCGGCGCCGAGATTGTCCGGAAGATGCAGGTCAATTCCTACGAATGGACCGGCTCGGAATGGATCGTGCGCGGCTGCAGGATGGCCGAGCGCGGCAACAACCTGGTGGAAACCGACGAAACCTTCGAAATCCGCGCCGAGCACGTGGTCACCGCTACCGGCAACCACGCGCAGCGCACGGCACGGCTCTTGGGCCTGAAATTCCCCGCGATCCCGGTCGAGCACCAGTTTTTCGTGACGGAGCCGGACCCGGCACTGGTCGAGTGGCGCAAGTCCAACCCCGAGCACCCGGTCATGCGCGACGCCGATGCCAAGAACTATATCCGCGAGGAGCGCGGCGGCTGGTGCGTCGGCATTTACGAAAAGGGTGCCCCGGCGCGCTTCAAGTACAGTGTGCCCGACAGTTTCCGCGCCGACCTGTTCCAGCTCGATCTCGACCGGATCGAACAGGAATACATGGACATGATCCACCGCGTGCCCTCGGCCGAGAACGTCGGCCTGAAGGACGATTTCAACGGCCCGATCTGCTACACGCCCGACGGCAACCCGCTGGTCGGCCCGGCGCCGGGGCTGCGCAACATGTGGCTGGCGGAAGGGTTTTCCTTCGGCATCACGGCGGCCGGCGGCGTCGGCTATTGTCTGGCGCAGATGATGATCGACGGCGAAGCCGAGATCGACATGGCGTCGATGGACCCGAAACGCTACGGCGACTGGATGACCACCGAATACGCGGTCACCAAGAACGAGGAATGCTATTCCCACGTCTACATCCTGCACCACCCTGACGAGGAACGCCCCGCCGCGCGGCCGCTGCGCACATCGCCGGCCTATGACCGGCAGAAGGCGGCGGGCGCGCAGTTCGGACAGGTGAACGGCTGGGAGCGGCCGAACTACTACGCCCCGGAAGGGTTTTCCGACCATGACAGCCGCAGCTTCCGGCGCGGCGGCTGGTGGCAATACACCCTCGAAGAAGCCAGGGCGATCCGCGAGGGCGTCGGGCTGATCGACGCCACCGCCTTTACCAAGCATCTGGTGCGGGGGCCGGGAGCGACGGCGTTTCTCGACTGGTTCACCTGCAACAGGCTGCCGCGTGTCGGGCGCATCAACCTGACCTATGCCCTGACCGACGCCGGCACGACACGGACGGAATACACCATCGTGCGGCTCGCCGAGGACGAATACTATCTGGTCAGTGCCGGCGCCTGGCAGGCCTACGATTCCGACTACCTGCGCAAGGCGGCCGAGGACAAGGCGCCGGAGGTTGGCGCCATCGACATCCACGACGTCACCAACCAGTGGGGCGTGTTCGCCATCGCCGGGCCGAAATCGCGCGACGTTTTGCGCGAACTGGTCCGCGACGCCGAGCCGGAGACGGTGCTGTCGAACAAGCGCTTCCCGTGGTTGAGCATGCGCGACATCGAACTCGCCATGTGCCCGGTGCGCGCCGTGCGCGTGGCTTACACGGGCGAACTGGGCTGGGAGCTGCATCACCCCATCGAGATGCAGAAATATTTGTGGGACCAGTTGCTGGCGGCCGGCGGGAAGCACGGGCTGAAGCTGGTCGGCGCGCGGGCGCAGAACTGGCTCAGGCAGGAGAAATCCTATCGCGCCTTCGGCACTGAACTGGGCCGCGACGCGACGCCGCTGGAAGCCGACCTGCCGCGCTTCGTCGATCTGTCGAAGGAGTTTCACGGGCGCGCGGCGATGGAGGCCACCGGCATCCGCGCGCACTGCGTGACGCTGCTGATCGACGGGCCGGAGGATGCCGACCCGTGGGGCCGCGAGGCGCTTTACGACGGCGACACCAAGGTCGGCCGGCTGACCTCGGGCGGTTATTCTGTGCATTTCGGCAAGTCGATCGGCATGGGATATGTCACGCCCGATCTGGCGCAGGCGGGCCAAAAGCTGAAGGTCAGGATGTTTGATCAGACATGGAATGCCGAGGTCGTCCGGGACTCGCCCTATGACCCGAGGAATGAAACCATCAGGATCGACGCTTAGCGGGTTTTGGGTTCTTGTTTGGCAGCAGGCCCGCAAGTGTGGAATCGGGGCGGGTCACAAATTCCTTGTCAGGCCTGAAAATGTCTGCCAACCTCAACCTTCAGAAATTCAGGGAGGTCGCGGGTCTGCTTTAC
>JBHHXR010000301.1:0-2504 GCA_046757205.1 Paracoccaceae bacterium | reverse complement strand
GCGTCCGGCGTGCCCAGGTTTGTGAGGATCACGCCAGTGCGCGCAACCGGAACAGCCGGATGATCGGCACCCGCGTGCGCCAGGCGGCCTTCGCCGGGTTTCTGCAGATCGATGGTCGGATCAGTCATCCGCGCCTCTTACAATGGCGCGGTTGCGCTGGCAAACGTCGAGTTGCCTCCGGCGCGGCGGTCAGGTCCTGAACCGGGCGCGGACGCGGCGGATCGGTGCTTCGATCCACAGCACGATGCCCGACGACAGAAGCATCGCCACCATCAGCGAGACGATCAGGAACGCCGGTGAATTCAGCACCAGCGGCGTCAGCGACAGGACCAGCCCGGCGGCGAACCAGTGGGTCAGGAACATCGGATAGGATAGCTCGCCGAGGAAGCGGACGGCGCGGTTACTCGTCGAATCCTCGAACGTCAGCAGGCAGGCCGCCACCAGCAGGCCGAAGATCAGCCGCAGGAAAATCGCCATCTCCATGGTGGAGGCGATGACGAACGGAAAGGTCAGCGTCGCGGCGACTATCACCATCGCGACCGGCGGCCGCAATTCCAACTTGCCGGAGAAATGGCACAGCGAGCCGAGCGCGAAGAAGAAGGTGGTGCCGAAAAACGACTTGTAGAAGATCATCCAGTCGTTGACGCCGAGATGGTCGAACCCCTGCCCGTGGTAGTTCATGCCCAGGCGTCCGAGAAACAGGTTCGCGGTGATCGCGCCGAGCAGCACCAGCGAAAACCCGAAAAACCGCCGCGACGCCGCCGCGCCGGCGACGCCGAGCGACAGGATCATGTAGTAATACACTTCCACGTTCAGGCTCCACGAACCGGGTGTGAAGCGGATCGGGCTTTCCCACACGAACGGGCTCTGGCTGCCGATCAGGAAAAAACTGGGAATGTAGAAGGCCGGCCACCATTCCGGATCGAAGCCCGCCTTCGCCAGCAGGGCCGCGCCATCCTCGCTGTTGGGCAGCACGATGCCGACGCCGAGCGCGTCGGACACCGATGGCGCCAGGGCCGCAAGCAGGAAACCGCAGACCGAGGCGACGAAAAAGGTCGGGAACAGCCGCAGCGCGCGGTTGATCCAGAACTTGCGAAAGCCGTTGTCCAGTTTCCAGTAGCGTTCGTTCAGGACCTTGGTGATCACGTAACCGGATATGACGTAGAATCCGCACACTGCATAGGTGCCGATGGTCGAGAAATAGCCCGGCAGAAGATGGTCGAGAACGACCAGCAGAGCCAGATGAAATCGCAGGTAGTACTGCATCGCCCGCGCCGTGTCCTGTTTTCTACGAGAACGCTTCGGCACCTTAGACAGACGAAAGAAGGCGATAAATTGCCGAAATCAGGTCTTTTTTCGTGCCGGCGCCGCTTTTTCGCCGGCACTGTGTTCTTTCGTCCCAAGTGCATCGGCAAGGCGCGCCGTGGCCGAACCGGGACGAAGCGGGCGCGGCTGCCCGGCGGATGGCGCCCAGCCCGTGAGGAACACAAGCTCGAACGTTGCCTCGATCCTGCCGTCCGGGCGGGAGAAGCGTTCGCGGTAGAGCCCGGCGGCGCGGCGCAGGGTTTCGCGGCGCAGGAAGCCGCGCCGCCTCCCGGCGAGGGCGTTGGTTTCGCCCATCGCCCGCAGCTCCCGCATCAAGAGCAGCGGCGACGCGTAGGTGACGGTCAGCCGGTCGGAATCGGCGACCGGCAAGGCGAAGCCGGCACGTCCGAGCAACCCGCCGAGATCGCGCAGCCCGGCCATCGGCGAAACCCGCGGCGACAGCCCGCCCTCGACCTCCGCCTCCGCCGTGGCGATGCTGGAGCGCAACTCGTGCAGCGTCTGGCCGCCGAGCAACACGGCGACGAACAGCCCGTCCGGGCGCAACGCGCGGCGGCACTGGACGAGCTGGCCGACGGGATCGTTCGCCCAATGAAGCGCGAGGCCGTGGATGACGATATCCCGAGCCGAGGCTTCGAGCGGCAGAATCTCTTCGTCAGGCAGCGCCTCGGCCGCCGGAAAACCGCCCCGTTGCGCGAGGATGTGGCACCAAAGCCCCGCCTGCGGCCCGATCACCGCCGCGTCCGTAAAGGTTCTGTTAACCTCGGCGAGCCTTTCTGAGACCTGGGCAGCCGCAAGGCCGTGGAGAAACCGGGCATCGTGCGAATCCAGACGGGACGCGCGCCGGCGGTGCCTGGCCAGCGCGCGCCGGTCGAACAGCTCCGCCGGCGGATCGGTTGTCATGGCGGCGGACACTATGCCGCGCAATGGCGAAGGGGAAGTCCATGTCGTCGAGCCTGCTGGAAAGACTGCGCGACACGGTATATCCGCCGCGCTGCCTGACCTGCCCTTCGGAAACCGTATCGTCGGCCGCGCTCTGCCCGGGCTGCTGGCCCGGGGTCGGTTTCCTCGGCGGATGCGTCTGCGATTGTTGCGGCGCCCAGGTGCCGGGCGACGCGGGCGAAAGCAAGGTCCTGTGCGACGAATGCACCAGGCTTCCGCAGGCCTGGGACCGCGGCCGG
>JBHHXR010000300.1:0-2558 GCA_046757205.1 Paracoccaceae bacterium | reverse complement strand
GAAGAGGACCGCCGCCAGGCCGCCGGAAACGGCGACGCCTTTGTAGAGCGCCGCCATGATTCTTTCTTCTTTGCCAATGTGGACGAAATAGGTTCCGACGATGCAGGTGATGATCGAAATCCCGCCCAGCACCAGCGGATAGGTGACGGCGCCCGGCGTGTCACCGCTGACCATGAGGCTTGCCAGCAGCATCGTGGCGACGATCGTCACCGCATAGGTTTCGAACAGGTCGGCCGCCATGCCGGCGCAGTCGCCGACATTGTCGCCGACATTGTCGGCGATCACGCCCGCATTGCGCGGATCGTCTTCCGGGATGCCGGCCTCGACCTTGCCGACGAGGTCCGCGCCGACGTCGGCACCCTTGGTGAAGATGCCGCCACCGAGTCGCGCGAAGATCGAGATCAGCGAACCGCCGAATGCCAGGCCCACCAGCGCATGCAGCGCCTTCTCCGTCGACACGCCCGTGGCGGTCAGAATCCAGTAGTAACCGGCAACGCCGATGATGCCGAGGCCGACAACCAGCAGGCCGGTGATCGCGCCGCCGCGAAACGCGACGTCGAGCGCTTTGCCCATACCATCGTGCGCTGCCTGTGCCGTTCGTACATTGGCGCGAACCGAAATGTTCATGCCGATGTAGCCGGCCGCGCCGGAGAACAAGGCGCCGATCAGAAAGCCGAATGCGGTTGCCCAGTCCAGGGCAATGCCCAGAATCACGAACAGCACCACGCCGACGGCGCCGATGGTGGTGTATTGACGGTTCAGGTAGGCACTCGCACCCTCCTGGATTGCGCCGGCGATCTCCTGCATGCGCTCATTGCCGGCCGATTGAGACAGAATCCATTTGATAGACAAAGCGCCGTAGATCAGGGCGATGATTCCCGCGCCGACGCTAAGCATTAAAGCCAGGTCGCTGGACATGGTTTTTCCTCCCGAGGAACACAAAAACAGACCGGGCAGGCGATCGGGATTGGTGCGATCACGCGGCGCCGATGCCTGCAATCATTATTGAGGGATCAGTAACTTAGGACCATTCTCTGGTCTGCCGAATCCCGGCGGGACCGCGTACCGGCCCCGAACCAGCGCGCGATCATAGCACAAACTCGGCATCGAGCTTTTTCGGCACCGAAACGTTTTTCAGCGTGACATAGTCGGGCAGCCCGTCGCGATAAGGCGGGTAGTCCTCGCCCCGGATCAACGGCTCCAGGTAACGGCGGCAGGCGGCGGTGATGCCGAAGCCGTCTTTAGTGATGTAGCGGCGGGGCATCATCTTCTCCCGGTTTGCGACCCGGCTCAGCGGCGCGGTGTCGACGCTCCAGCGGTAGGGTCGGTCGGACTTACGCACGATTGCCGGCATGACGGCGTTGGCGCCCTTCAAGGCCATCTCGACAGCGGCACGGCCGACCGCGTAGGCCTGCTCGACGTCCGTCTTCGAGGCGATGTGGCGCGCCGAACGCTGCAGGTAGTCGGCGATCGCGTAGTGATACTTGCAGCCCAGCTCATTCTTGACCATCCGGGCGATCGTTTGCGCCACCCCGCCGAGTTGCTTGTGCCCGAATGCGTCGGTCGTTCCGGCGTCGGCCAGGAAGCGCCCGTCCTCGTAGGCGGCCCCTTCGCTCACCACCACGACGCAGAATTCGTGATCTTCCACGCATTGTGCGACCCGTTTCAGGAACTTCTTCTCGTCGAACGGAATTTCGGGAAACAGGATGATGTGCGGCGCTTCCGCGCGAGTCTTGCCCGCCAGGCCGGATGCGGCCGCGATCCAGCCGGCGTGGCGGCCCATGACCTCGAGTACGAAAACCTTCGTCGAAGTTCGCGCCATCGAGGCGACGTCGAGCGCCGCTTCCTGCGTCGATACGGCGATATATTTCGCGACCGAGCCGAAGCCGGGGCAGGTGTCCGTAATCGGCAGATCGTTGTCCACGGTCTTCGGCACATGAATTGCCTGCACGGGAAATTCCATCTTCTTTGACAGTTGCGAGACTTTGTAGCAGGTGTCCGCCGAATCACCACCGCCGTTATAGAAGAAGTAGCCGATGTTGTGGGCGCGGAACACTTCGATGAGCCGTTCGTACTCCGCCCGGTTGACGTCGAGACCCTTGAGCTTGTAGCGAGCCGACCCGAATGCGCCGCCGGGCGTGTGGCGCAGGGCGGCGATCGTCGCCTTGCTCTCCTTGCCGGTGTCGATCATGTCTTCGAGCAGGGCGCCGATAATGCCGTTGCGGCCCGCGTAGACGTTGCCGATGCGACTGCGGTTCTTGCGGGCGGTTTCGATGACGCCGCAGGCACTGGCGTTGATGACCGAAGTGACGCCTCCGGATTGCGCGTAGAAAGCGTTCTTCTTGGCCATGTGTTCGTGTCCTGTCGGGTCGGAAAATCGTGGCGCTACGGGGAACGAAAAGATATCAGGAATAGCAGGCGCCAGACACCATTTTCCTGATGTTGGCCTCGCCGGACCATCGCGACTTGTCCGGATTGACGTCGCCAATTCGACCGCGTAGGTTACGCCGACCATGAGAATCGTATTTCTTGGCGCGCCGGGATCGGGAAAGGGCACG
>JBHHXR010000299.1:0-2591 GCA_046757205.1 Paracoccaceae bacterium | reverse complement strand
TAGTTCATGTTGGCGATGCCGCCCTCGTAGATCAGGTCGACGATCAGCTTGACCTCGTGCAGGCACTCGAAATAGGCCATCTCCGGCTCGTAGCCGGCCTCCACCAGCGTCTCGAAGCCCATGCGGATTAATTCCACCAGGCCGCCGCACAGCACCGCCTGCTCGCCGAACAGGTCGGTCTCGCATTCCTGGCGGAAATCGGTCTCGATGATGCCGGACCGCCCGCCGCCGATGCCCGAGCAGTAGGAAAGACCCAGTTCCATCGCCTTGCCGGTGGCGTCGACCTCCGCCGCGACCAGGCAGGGCACGCCGCCGCCCTTGACGAACTCGCCGCGAACCGTGTGCCCAGGGCCCTTCGGCGCCATCATGATGACGTCAACCCCCGGCTTTGGCTGAATCAACCCGAAATGGATGTTCAGCCCGTGCGCGAAGGCCATCGCGGCGCCTTCGCGCAGGTTGTCGTGCACATGTTTGCGGTAGGTCTCGGCCTGCAATTCGTCCGGCATGGTGAACATGATGAGATCGCACCACGCCGCCGCTTCGGCGATACCCATCACCTGCAGCCCTTCCGCCGCCGCCTTTTTCGCGCTGGGCGAGCCGTCACGCAGCGCCACGGCGATGTTCTTCACGCCCGAATCCCGCAGGTTCAGCGCGTGCGCATGCCCCTGGCTGCCATAGCCGAGTATGGCTACCTTGGTGTCCTTGATCAGATTGATGTCGCAGTCGCGATCGTAATAGACGCGCATCCCTTGCTCCCTTCCCGAAATGTGTCCTGTTGCAGTCATACACCGTGACGGCCGAGCATGATTTCATTTTTTTCCGGAATTGCCGTCGATATGAAAAAAATATAAAAGGATAGTACGTGTTTTGGTGTTTCTATGCTTGAAATCGACGAAACGGACCGGCGCATCCTGCGCCACCTTCAGGAAACTCCCGAATTGCCGGTGGCCGAACTGGCGTTGCGGGCGCGGCTTTCGGCCGGGTCGTGCTGGCGGCGCGTGGAGCGCCTGCGCGCCGCCGGTGTGATCCGCGGCACCGGCATCGTCATCGACTACCGCCGGCTGGGATATTCCGTCGAAGTGTTCCTGCGCATCACGCTCGACAAGACCGAGGCCAACGCCTTCGACGAATTCCTCCGCGCCGCCCGCGAGGTGCCCGAGGTCACGGCGATCCAGACGCTTCTGGGCCGGGTCGATGTACGAATGGACGTGCGGGCGCGAAACCTGGAACACTACCAGCAGATATACAAGACCCGCATCCTGTCACTGCCGCATATCGCCGATATCGAGGCGCTGATGCTGGTCTCCGAAATCAAGAACACCGCGAAGCTGCCGTTATGAACGGCATCGACGACACCGACCGCGCATTGCTGCGCGCCCTGCGCGAGGATGGCGGCCTGAACGCGCGCCAGCTCGGCCTTCGCGTCGGCCTGTCGCAGCCGGCCGTGTGGCGGCGAATTCGGCGGCTCGAGGAAACCGGCGTCATCGCCGGGCGCACGCTCAGGCTGGACCGGCAGGCGCTGGGCTTCGAGGTCGTGGTGTTTCTCGGCGTGAAGCTCGCCGCCAAGGGGCGGATATCGCTGGAGGACTTCGAACGCGCCGTGGCTGCCATACCGGAGGTGCAACTGGTTCAGCACGTGCTCGGCATCTACGATTACCGGCTGCGCGTCATCGCCCGCGACCTCGGCGATTTCGAACGCATCCTGCGCCGCCGCATCATGACGCTGCCGGGTGTCGGCGAGGTCGAGTCGAACGTGCTTCTGTCCGACGAGGAGGCGCTGAACGCGCTGCTGTGAGGCCGCTCAGCCGCGCGCGCCGAGACCCGCGACCATCGCCGCCCGCCGAAGCGGCCCGGTCTCGTGCAGGAAGTGGAGGCCGGCGCGCCGCAGGTCGCGCAGGGCAGGGGTCTCGGCCATCGCCATGCGGTTCAGCATGTCGACGCCGCGGATTCGAACGGCGATGTCGGTTCGCCTGTTCCGGGCATAGCTGTTCAACACGTCCGGCGCGCCGAAATCCGTGCCGGCCTCTCGCGCCTGCACCAGCAGGTCGCGCAGACAAGCGATATCGCGCAGGCTCATGTTCAGCCCCTGCGCGCCGATCGGCGGGATGACATGCGAGGCTTCGGCGATCAGCACCGCGCGAGGTCCCGCGAGGCGTTCCGCCTCCTGGGCGATGATGGGCCAGATTCGGCGCGGGCTGGCCAGCTTGAGCCCCCCGAGGATGCCGCACGAGCGGCGGTTCAGCCGCTCTTCGAAGGCGTCCTGCGGCATCCGGAACAACTCGTCCGCATGCGCTCCGGTCTCCATCCAGACCACGGCCGAGCGGTGCTTGCCTTCGTGATCGGGCAGCGGAACCAGCGTGAACGGCCCGCCGCTGCGGTGAATCTCGGTCGATACGCCATCGTGGGGGCGGCCGTGCCAGACGTTGAAGACCAGCGCCTTCTGCCCGTAGCGCCAGGTTCGCACGGCAATCGCCAGATGCTGGCGCACGGCGCTGTTCCGCCCGTCGGCGCCGACTACCAGCGCGGCCTCGATCTGCCGCCCATCGGTGAGGCTGACGATGGCGTTTCGAAGCCTCGGCACCATTGTGGCA
>JBHHXR010000298.1:0-2649 GCA_046757205.1 Paracoccaceae bacterium | reverse complement strand
AAATCCTGCGCGAGCACGCCCCCGGCCGCCCGGTCACCCACAACTTCATGGCCAACAGTTTCGACTTCGACCATTACGCCGTCGCCGCCGACCTCGATTTCGCCTGCTGGGACAGCTACCCGCTCGGCGCGCTCTGGCACGGCAATCTCGGCGAAGACGAAAAGCTTGAACGCCTGAGAACCGGCAGCCCCGATTACCAGGCCTTCTACTGCGATCTCTACCGCCATGCCGGCGGCGGCAAGGCGTGGATCACCGAACAGCAGCCCGGCCCCGTCAACTGGGCCGATCACAACCCCGCGCCCGCGGCCGGCATGGTGCGGCTGTGGACATGGCAGGCCTACGCCCACGGCGTCGATACCGTGTGCTTTTTCCGCTGGCGCCAGGCGGCATCGGGTCAGGAACAGTACCATTCGGGGCTGCTGTTGCCCGACGGCACGCCCGGCGCGGCGTATCATGAAGTGGCGCAGGTCGCCCGCGAGCGCCGCCGGCTTCCGGAAGCGGGGCGGCGCGAGCCGGCACCGGTTGCGCTGGTGCTCGACTACCCGTCTCGCTGGGCGCTGGAAATCCTGCCGCAGGGCATGGACGTGCCTGGCCGGGCCGCCCTCTGGGACTGGTATTGCGCGCTGGCGCAGCTCGGCGTCGATGCCGACATCGTCGCGCCCGGCGCCGATCTTTCGGGTTACCGCCTTGTCTGCGTGCCTTCGCTGGCGGTCTGCACCGAGGAGTTCGCGGCCCGCCTGCGCGCCGCGGACGCCCGCGTCCTTCTCGGCCCGCGCTCCGGCAGCAAGACCGGGGACATGCACATCCCCGGCATCCTGCCGCCGGGCCCGCTTTCCGCCCTGATCGACCTGCGCGTCACCGGCGTCGAATCCCTGCCGCCCGGCCATGCGGAACAGGTGATCTGGCAGGGATGCCAATACGCCGTCGGCGGCTGGCGCGAAAGCATGACAACGTCCGAACCCGTCGTCGCCACGTTCGCCGCGCCGCACGGCGCGGGCAGCCCCGCCATCGCCGGCAACGACCGCTGCCGCTACCTCGCCTGCCTGCCGCAGGGCGAATTCCTGACCGGGTTCATGGCCGACTGCCTGGCCTGGGCCGGAATTGCCGCCGCCCCGACCGGCCCGGACCTGCGCATCACCCGCCGCGGCGTGCTTTCTTTCGCCTTCAACTTCGGCGCCGGGCCGGTGGAATTGCCGGCCGGAAAAGACGCCGCCCTGTTGATCGGCGGGCGCCAAATCCCGCCCGCCGGCCTGGCGGTGTGGCGCGCGGTCGCGGAACCGGGGGGCTGACCGGAAAGCCGGCACCCTGCCGCCGCCGGCGGCGCCGCCGCCGGCGAGAAACGACCCCGCGCCGGGCATTGTTCATCTTGTCTGTTGCAGCCGCTTCACCCACAATATGTGGGCTCACCGATTCCCGCCACTCCTGCCGCGCCGGAGACCGCCCATGCCCCTCACCCCCGAACAGCAGGCCGACATCGCCGCCGCCCGCGAAACCGCCCACAACACCCTGCGCGCCACCGCGCCGGGCATGGAAAAACACCTCTACACGGCCCGCGAGGTGCTCGACCACGGCTTCGTCCGGGTCATCGACTACATGGGCGACGACGCCGCCATCTGCCAGGCGGCGCGGGTCAGCTACGGCAAGGGCACCAAGGCTGTCTCCAACGACGAGGGGCTGATCCGCTACCTGATGCGCCACTGGCACTCGACGCCGTTCGAGATGTGCGAGGTCAAGTTCCACGTCAAGCTGCCGGTCTTCGTGGCGCGGCAATGGATCCGCCACCGCACCGCCAACGTCAACGAATACTCGGCGCGCTATTCGATCCTCGACCGCGAGTTCTACATCCCGGCGCCGGAAAACCTCGCCGCCCAGTCGACGGTGAACAGCCAGGGCAGGGGGGCGGTGCTGGAGGGCGAGGAGGCGGCCCGCGTCCTCGACATCCTGAAAACCGACAGCGCGCGGTGCTACGACCACTACGAGGAAATGCTGAGCCAGGACGGCCAGCAGGGGCTGGCCCGCGAACTGGCGCGGATGAACCTGCCGGCCAATGTCTACACGCAATGGTACTGGAAGGTCGATCTGCACAACCTCTTTCATTTCCTGCGCTTGCGGGCGGACGCTCATGCGCAGTACGAGATCCGGGTCTACGCCGAGGCGATCTGTGGCATCGTGAAAGACTGGGTGCCGTTTGCCTGGGGGGCGTTCGAGGATTATCGTCTGGGCGGGGTGCAGCTATCGGCGAAGGCGGTGGACTGCGTGCGGCGGATGGTCAGGGGCGAGACGGTGACGCAGGAGAGCAGTGGGATGAGCAAGGGGGAGTGGCGGGAGTTTGGGGGGGGTTGGGGGCAGGAACCGCAAAGCTCTTTCTACGCCGATACAGTGTTGGTTAAGAACAAAGTAAGTAGACGCGAGACCTCAGACATCGCATCGATTGCACGCTGCAAATCGATTATCTCACCGCCTTCCAAGAGCGCCCGAAGCGCGGACTCAGATTCCGTTAGCTTTCCGACAATCACACCCAACAGCTGTTCCTCTGTCTGAATTTCATATACTCCCATAGTCCTAACATCCCCATATACCCTTTCTTCTAATGGTGTTTTGATTTCGTTGGAAATTCTTCTTTCTACTTCAATTTTCAATAAATTAATC
>JBHHXR010000297.1:0-2675 GCA_046757205.1 Paracoccaceae bacterium | reverse complement strand
GCCAGCATCGCCGGCAAGCGGGTGATGAGCGTGTCGGAAAGCCACTCGCCGCTCGACGATTCCGATCAGGGGCCGGTCAATGCGCTGTCGCGCGCGCTGCGCAAGGATCTCGGCCCCTACCAGGACTGTATCGACGACATGCATCTGGTGGATTTCCGCGTCCGCATCACCAATGGCGGCACCGAGGCGGTAACCCGGGTGCTGATCGACAGCGAGGACGGCGACGGCCGGCGCTGGTCCACCGTCGGCGTTTCGGCCAACATCGTCGACGCCTCTTTCCAGGCGCTGCTTGACGCCATCACCTGGAAACTGATCCGCGACGGCGCTTCCCCGGCATGAGCTTCGCGGCCTGTGCCGAGATCGTCCGGCGCGGCGACCCGGACAGGTTCCTCTCCGCGATGACGGCGCGGCCGCGCGACCGGGGGCGGCTCCTCGCGCTCTACGCCTTCAATCTGGAAGTGGCGCGCGCCCCGTGGGTCACGACCGAGGAAACGCTGGCCGAAATGCGCCTGCAATGGTGGGCCGATACACTCGCGGAAATCTTTGACGGCAAGCCGCCGCGCCGGCACGAGGTGGTGACGCCGCTTGCCGAGACGATCGGCGAGGCCGGGCTTCCGCGCCCGCTCTTCGACGGCCTGATCGCGGCGCGCCGCTTCGACATCCACCGCCGGGGCCATGCCGACCGCGCCGCTTTCGACGCCTATATCGAGGCGACCTCCGGCAACCTGATGCAACTGGCTGCCCTGTCGCTTGGCGCGCCTGAAAGCGCGCTGCCGGTGATCGCCGATTTCGCCTACGGGGCAGGGGTTTCCAACCTGCTTCGCGCGCTGCCCCGGCTCTATGCCGCCGGCCGCGATCCGATCCCGGTTGCCGGCGGCGGCCACCTCGCCGCCGCGGCGCGCGGCGAGGTTTCCGCTGATCTGCGCCACGCGCTGCGGGAAATCTGCACCGAGGCGGAAGTCCGGATCCGGCAGGCACGCGGCCGGCGCCGCCGGGTGCCGCGCCGCGCCCGGTCCGCCCTGCTCGCCGGCTGGCGCGTCATGGGACCGCTGGAAGTGGAGCGCAGGCGCCCCGAAACCCTGCTCACCGCGTCGTTCGAGACCTCAGAGTTTCGTCGCCGCGCCAGCCTGATCCTCCGCAGCCTCAGCGGTCACTGGTAGCGCCGCCGCCCGGCCCTTGCGGCCCGATACCGCAAGCCAGATCAGCGCCCCGCCGGCCAGCGCCAGGAACGGGATCATCGCGTAGTTGACCGCCGCCCAGCCTTCCACCGGCGAGCCGCCCGAGCAGTTCATCAGGCCGCCGGAGGCCAGCGACGCCACCGTCACCAGCCCGAAGACGGAAAAGTCGTTCATGCCCTGCACCCGGCCGCGTTCCGCGGGCGCATGCGCCGCCGTCAGGAGCGAGGTGGCGCCGATATAACCGAAATTCCAGCCGACCCCGAGAAGCGCCAGGGCAATGAAGAAATTCGCCAGCTCGATCCCGGCCAGCGCCACCAGGCCCGCCCCGGCAAGGATCACCAGGCCCGCCGAGACGATCCGCTCCGCTCCGAACCGGTTGATCAGGTGGCCGGTGACGAAAGATGGCGCGAACATCGCCAGCACATGGACCGAAACCACGTCGGCGGCCCTGTTGGTGGTGAAACCGCACCCGACGACGGCGAGCGGCGCCGAGGTCATCATCAGGTTCATCAGCGCATACGACACCATGGCGCAGATCATCGCCACCGCGATCTGCGGCGTGCGCAGCAGTTGCAGGCGGGTCCGGCCGTTCGCCGCGCCCGGCGCCGTGGCCGCCGGTTTCGGAAGGTCGAGGAACAGGAACAGCCAGACCCCCGCGACATTCAGCGCGATGATGGCCAGATACGCCCCGGCGAACGGCAACGGCGCCAGCGCGCCCTGCGCCAGCTTGACCAGTTGCGGACCGATCACCGCCGACAGCAGCCCGCCCGCCATGACCCAGGAAATCGCCTTGGCGCGGAACACTTCGCTTGCCGTGTCGGTGGCCGCGAACCGGTAGAAGGCCTGCGCCGACATGTATATCCCGGCCAGCAGCGAGCCGGCGAGAAAGAGCGCGAACGAACCCCGGTAGAGCGCCAGCGCGCAGATCGCCGCGCCCAGCCCGCCGCCCGCCGCGCCGGCGAAGAAACCGGCCTTCCGCCCGTACCGCTGCATGAACTGCGACAGCACCGGCGCGGTCAGCATCGAGCCGACGACGATCAGCGAAATCGGCAGCGTTGCGAAGCACTTGTTGGCGGCCAGCATTTGCCCCGAAAGGCCGCCGAGAATGAAGAAGATCGGCATCTGCGAGCCCAGAACCGCCTGCGCCAGAACCAGTACAAGCACATTGCGCCGGGCGCGCCGGTCAGGATCGGATATTGCTGCGGCCATGGCTCGCTTCTAAGTACCTGCACGGCCGCCCGCAAAGCGGCATTACGACGCCCCGGCGGCGCAGATCACGTGCTGGAAGCTTCCGGTGACTTGTCCGTTGCGCAGCCCCGTGGTTCCGAGCGCGGTGCCTTCAGCATCGGTTGTGCAAAAGAGCGCCTCGCCGGTCTCGACAAGCGTCGTCGCGTAGTGGAACTCGTGCGCATTGAGCGGCCCGGTCCACGGCCCGCCGAGGGGTTCCAGCCGTCTGTAGCCCAGATGCAGCCTGCGATCGGCGAAGCTGGTCTCGAG
>JBHHXR010000296.1:0-2724 GCA_046757205.1 Paracoccaceae bacterium | reverse complement strand
GGTGTGGGAACGCGGCGTCGGCATCACGCTGGCCTGCGGCAGCGGCGCCTGCGCCACCCTGGTGGCGGCCAGCCGGCGCGGACTCACCGGGCGCGCCGCCGACGTGATGGTGGACGGCGGGCGCCTGGGCATCGAGTGGCTGGACGACGGCCACGTGCGGATGACCGGCCCGGTGGCGGTCAGTTTCACCGGAACGCTCGGCGAGTCGGTGCTGGAGTAGGCGCGACCGCCATGGCCCAAGCCCGGATCATCACCCTCGGCTGCCGCCTCAACACCTTCGAATCGGCGATCATGCGCGCCAACACCGCCGGGATCGAGGACACGGTGGTTATCAACACCTGCGCCGTGACCGCCGAGGCCGAACGCCAGGCCCGCCAGGTCATCCGGCGGCTGCGGCGCGAGCGGCCCGGGGTCCGGATCATCGTCACCGGCTGCGCGGCGCAGCTCGATCCCGGCGCCTTCGCCGCCATGGAGGAGGTGGACCGGGTCGTCGGCAACGCGGACAAGCTGGATGCCGCGCTTCTCACCGCCGACGACGGCGAGGACGTGGTGGTGTCCGACATCATGGCGCTCAGAGAAACCGCCGGGCCTTTCATGGCCGGCCCGCCGGTCACCGATTTCGCCGGCCGGACGCGCGCTTTCGTCCAGGTGCAGCAGGGCTGCGATCACCGGTGCACGTTCTGCATCATCCCGTTTGCCCGCGGCCCCAACCGCAGCGTGCCCCTGGCCCGCATCGTCGAGCAGGTCCAGGGGCTGGTGGACGGCGGCACCGCGGAGATCGTCCTGACCGGCGTCGATGTCTGCTCCTATGGCGCCGACCTGCCTTCGCCGAAGCGAAGCTCCGGCTTCGCGCAGGCAGGCGTGGCGGGCCGGCCGTCCCTGGGGCGGATGGTGCGCCACCTGCTGGAGCGCGTGCCCGCGCTCAGTCGTCTCAGGCTGACGTCCCTGGACCCGGCGGCCATGGACGATGACCTGTTCCGCCTGCTCGCCGAGGAACCGCGGTTCATGCCGCACCTGCACCTCAGCCTGCAGGCCGGCGACGACGTGGTGCTCAAGCGCATGAAACGGCGCCACACCCGGGCCGACGCCATCGAGGCGTGCCGCCGGGCGCGGCGGGCGCGCGCCGACGTGGTGTTCGGCGCCGACCTGATCGCCGGCTTTCCCACCGAAACGGAGCCCATGTTCGCCAACACCCTTGCCGCGGTGGCGGAGATGGGGCTGACGTATCTCCATGTATTTCCCTATTCGCCCCGTCCGGGCACCCCGGCGGCGCGCATGCCCGAGGTCCCGGCGGCGGTCCGCAAGGAGCGCGCGGCCGTGCTCCGCGCCGCCGGCGAGAAGGCCCTTGCCGGCTTCCTCGAGAGCCGGATCGGCACCATCGCCGAGGTGCTGGTGGAAAAAGGGCGCAGCGGCCGCTGCCGGCACTACGCGCCGGTGCAACTGGGCTTCGACGCCCCGGCGGGCGCGGTGGTCGGCGCCCGCATCGCGAACGTCGTCGAGAGCCGCCTGGTCGGAACCCGGGCGGCATGAGCGGCGCCGACGGGGGCGGCGGGGCCGGCTGGCTGGGCCGGCTCAGGCGCGGGCTCGGCCGCTCTTCGGCGAAGCTGGCCGGCGGCATCGCCGACCTGTTCACCCAACGCAAGCTCGATGCCCAGGCGCTGGAAGCGCTGGAGGAGCTGCTCATCGCCGGCGACCTGGGCGTGGCGACGGCGGCACGGCTGGGCCGCTCCCTGGCCGGGGCGCGCTTTGACCAGGACGTTCAGCCGGAGGAGGTGCGGGCCGCGCTGGCCGACGACATCGCCGCCATCCTGGAGCCGGTGGCCAGGCCGTTCGTCCTCGATCCCCGCCTGAAACCGCACGTCGTGCTGGTCTGCGGCGTCAACGGCAGCGGCAAGACGACGACCATCGCCAAGCTGGCGAAGCCGTTCCGCGACCAGGGCCGCCGCGTCGTGCTGGCCGCCGGCGATACGTTCCGCGCCGCCGCCATCGAACAGCTGCAGATATGGGGCGGGCGCGCCGATTGCCCGGTGATCGCCGCCAGGCCCGGGGCCGACGCCGCCGGGCTGGCCTATGACGCGCTGGCGAAGGCGAAGGCCGATAAGGCCGACCTCCTGCTCATCGACACCGCGGGACGGCTGCACAACAAGGCGCACCTGATGGCCGAGCTGCAGAAGATCGTCCGCGTGCTCAAGAAGCTGGACCAGACGGCGCCCCACGACTGCCTGCTGGTCCTCGACGCCACCGTCGGCCAGAACGCCCACAATCAGGTGGAAACCTTCCGCGACATGGTCGGCGTCACGGGACTGGTGATCACCAAGCTGGACGGATCGGCCAAGGGTGGCGTCGTCGTGGCGCTGGCCGAGAGGTTCGCGCTGCCCGTGCACGCCGTCGGCGTCGGCGAATCCCTGGACGACCTGCGCCCGTTCGAGCCCCGCGCCTTCGCCCGCAACCTGATGGGGCTGGAGGACTAATACCAAGGAGCGCCGACGGCTCAGTAGATCATGTGGATGGTGATGCGGGTGCCCTTGCCGGGGACCGTCACCGCCGCGTCGGCGAAGTCCGGCGCCCCGAAACCGATAAAGGAGTCGTTGCTGAAACCGAAACCCTCGAGGGGAATGCCCAGGAAGCCGCGGTCGAGTTCACGGTTTTCGTTCTCGTCGTGGTAGACGGCAATGGCGTAGGTTCCGGGCTTAAGGTCGGAAAACACCCAGTGCACGCCCGCCG
>JBHHXR010000295.1:0-2725 GCA_046757205.1 Paracoccaceae bacterium | reverse complement strand
GGGCAGGCAGGCGCAGCCCGGGCCGCGAGCGACCCGGGCGGGATAACTGGAGTTGTTTCCACGTAAACTCATCATGCTCTAGCGGACCGGACCGCTTTCACGATTTGCTGAGAAACAGTGGCGCCGGTTGAGAAGGCAGTCCTCGGGAATGCGGTCGGGCCCTGAAATCGTCAGGTCTGCCCGGGAGTTTCCTCGGCAACCGCTTCGGCGTGCACCAAGGCCCGCGTCTTGGCGGCAAGGGCCGACATGATTTCCGCGGCGACGAAGCTGGCGATGACTTCGGGGCGCTTGTCGCCGAGCCCGGCGGCGCCGATCGGGCAGACAAGGGCGTCCGCGGCGACCGGCGAGTTGGCCTGCCGGCGGAGCCAGGCCATGAAAGACGCGCGTTTGCTGCGCGAACCGATCATGCCGACATAGGCGGCGTCGCCGCGGGCGAGCGCCTCGCCTGCGATCAGGAAATCCTGCGAATGCTCGTGGGTCAGTATGACAAAGGCGCTGCCGGCGGCGGCGTCGCGGACCACCGCTTCCGGGACCGCGGTCAGGCAGGTTTCGACGCCATCGGGCGCGGTTTCAAGCTCCCCGGCGCGGGTGTCGACCAGAACCGGGCGCAGGGGCAGAAGCGACAGGGCTTCGGCGAGCGCGCGCCCGACATGGCCGGCGCCGAATATGTAGACGTCGATGAGGCCCGCCAGCTCGGCATCGACCTGACGCACAAGCGCCGAACGCCGCTCCTGGTCCAGTGCCTGAAGGTGGAGCGAGACGTGACCGCCGCAGCACTGGCCGATCTCCGGGCCCAGCGGGACGGAAAGCGTTTCGTCCTCGGCGCCGGTGCGGATCATCGTGCGGGCGTGGTCGATGGCGAGATACTCGAGCTGTCCGCCGCCGATGGTGCGGAAAATGCCGCTTGGCGATACCAGCATCCACGCGCCCTCTTCGCGCGGCGCGGAACCGCGCGCCTCGGCGACCGTTACCACGACCACGCGCGCGTCGCCGTGCAGAAACCGGTGAATGTCGTGGCGGGCGCGGAACATTTTCGGATTTAACCCCGCTTCGCGCGCAACCGCTCGACCGCCATCAGCACGCATTCTGGCGTTGCAGGCGTATCGAGCCGCGGGCAGATCCTGTAGCCCGCCACGCTGGCCACCGCCATCGACAGGGCTTCCAGCACCGACAGCGCCAGCATGAAGGGCGGCTCGCCCACCGCCTTGGAGCGGCGGATGGTGGCGGCCTTGTTTTCCGACCATTCGGCGAGGCGCACGTTGAATTCGCGCGGCCGGTCGGAGGCGAGCGGGATCTTGTAGGTCGACGGCGCATGCGTGCGCAACCGGCCCTCGTCATCCCACCACAGCTCCTCGGTGGTCAGCCAGCCCATGCCCTGCACGAAGCCGCCCTCCACCTGCCCCTTGTCGAGCGCCGGGTTCAGCGAGCGGCCGACGTCGTGAAGGATGTCGGTGCGCTCGACCATGTACTCGCCAGTGAGCGTGTCGATGCTGACCTCGGAGACCGCCGCGCCATAGGCGAAATAATAGAACGGCATGCCCTTGCCGGCGGCGCGGTCCCAGTGGATTTCCGGCGTCTTGTAGAAACCGGTAGCGGTAAGCTGCACGCGCGCCATGTAGGCGGCAGCGATGAACTCCGCGAAGCTGAAGCGCTGGTTGCCGACCCGCACGGTGTTCGGCTCGAAGGCTACCTGGTCGGCCGTCACGCCGTGTTCCTCGCAGGCGAACGCGATCAGCCGGTCCTTGATCTGCTGCGCCGCGTTGGCCGCCGCCATGCCGTTCAGATCGGAGCCCGACGAGGCGGCGGTGGCCGAGGTGTTGGGCACCTTGCCGGTGGTCGTGGCGGTGATCTTCACATGGTCCAGATCGACCTGGAACTCGTCGGCCAGCACCTGCGCCACCTTGGTGTAAAGACCCTGGCCCATCTCGGTGCCGCCGTGGTTCAGGTGGATCGAACCGTCATTGTAGATGTGCACCAGCGCGCCCGCCTGGTTGTACCAGGTGGCGGTGAACGAGATGCCGAACTTCACCGGGGTGAGCGCGATGCCCTTGCGGATGACGCCGCCCCTGGCGTTGAATTCGAGCACCGCCTTGCGGCGCGCCTGATAATCGGACGAGGCTTCCAGTTCCTCGACAATGCGCCCGATGATATTGTCTCTCACCTGCTGGTGATAGGGCGTCACGTCGCGCCCCGGCCCGTAGAAATTCGCCTTGCGCACCTCCAGCGGGTCCTTGCCCAGAGCATAGGCGATTTCCTCGATCATGCGTTCGCCCGCCACCATGCCCTGCGGGCCGCCGAAACCGCGATAGGCGGTGTTCGACACGGTGTTGGTCTTAAGCGGTTTCGAGACCAGCCGCACATTCGGATAAAAGTAGCAGTTGTCGGCGTGGAAAAGCGCGCGGTCGGTGACCGGGCCGGACAGGTCGGCGGAATTGCCGCAGCGCGCGGCGTAGGTTGCCTCGACCGCCTCGATGCGGCCTTCGTCGTCATAACCGACGGCGTAATCGACGAGGAAATCGTGGCGCTTGCCGGTCGCCACCATGTCGTCGTCGCGGTCGGGGCGGATTTTCACGGCACGGCGGTATTTCTTGGCCGCCACGGCGGCGACGGACGCAAACAGATTGCCCTGTGTCTCCTTGCCGCCGAAGGCGCCGCCCATGCGGCGCAGCACCACCGTCACCGCGTTCGACGGCACGCCGAGAACGTGGGCCACCATGTGCTGCAC
>JBHHXR010000294.1:0-2738 GCA_046757205.1 Paracoccaceae bacterium | reverse complement strand
TCGCGGCGCTCGGCGTGCCGGGCTTCGTCTTCGGGCGACAGGGAAAACTGGTACAGGCCGGCCGGCGCCGGTGCGTCGTCCGGCAGGAAATTCAGCGTCAGCGTCGGTGTCGTGACGCCAACAGCCGACAGTTCACGCACGGCGGTTTTCATCAGCGGGCCGACGACGAAGGTCGCGCCTTCGTCGACGGCTTGCCTATAGGCTTGCGCCACGCCGAGCGACGAGACATCGTAGATGCGTATGGCGGGCCGGTCGGGTAATTCAGTCGCGCTGAAATGCGCGGCAAGGAATCCGTCTCTGATCGCAGCGGCGGCCTGGCGCGCCTGGCCGGTCAGCGGCAGCAGTAACGCGACCCGCCGCGGAAAGGCCTGCGCCGCGGGCAGGCCCGAGATCAGTTCGCGGATCAGCAGCCGATTGGCCGGGTGGTTCGGGTAGTCGTCGCGCCAGGAGAGCAACGCGCGGCGCATCGCGGCCGGCTCGGTACGACGGGTCCAGGCGATTTCGCCCAGCGCCAGCCAGCCCCTCATGATCGGATCGTCGCCGGGAATCGCATCGCCGGCCACCGACCGCACGCCCCAGGTCCGGTAGCCCTCCCACAGCAGACGCTGGTTGGCGGCTATGGCCGACTTTTTCTCCAGCCAGACCTCGCGTTCGAGGAGGGCGGCGGTCGCGGCGACGGGCTGACCGAGCCGAAACAGCGCGTGACCGCGAATCAGCAGGATGTTGGTCGCGTCCGCGGCGGTCTCGGCCGGCGGCGCGCTGTCCAGGTTGGCCAGGGCCCGCGCCGGGTTGCCCATGGAGATCGCGACCTCTGCCGAGACCTGCGCCCAAAGCAGTCGGTTCGACGCGTCGATCGGCAGGCTGAGCCGGTTCAGAATCGTGCGTGCCACTTCCGGGGTGCCGGCCAGGTGGCGCTCGCGTGCAGTCAGGATCAGGTAGCGCTGGCGCGGCACGGCACCGGCCTGCCGGGCCATTTGCTGATAGAGGTCGGCGGACGCTTCGTGACGGCCCTGCATCGACAGCGACTCGGCCGTTTCGACGGGCGTGGCGGGCTCGCCACCGGGGCCGCGGGGCGGCAGCGTGCCGCAGCCGGCCAGAACGAGCAGCAGGACAATTGCGATGCCGATTCTCGCCGAGTGGATTTCGTCACCGGATGTTCCGCGGCGTAGACTTGCGTTCATGGCTGCTGGCTAACCGAACATTGCTATAGAGGAGTGACGTGTGTCGACCCACCCAGGGACACTGTTTGTCATCGCGACCCCGATCGGCAACCTGGATGATATCAGCCCACGGGCCCGCGACACCTTGGCATCCGTGGATCTCGTGGCTGCCGAGGATACCCGCCGTGCCGCGCAATTGCTAACGCGCCTGGGGATCAGGAATCGCCTCGTGTCGCTGCACGAGCAGAATGAAGCGGAACGCGTCGAGGAAGTCCTCGGGAATATCCTGTCTGGCGGGGATGTGGCGCTGATCAGTGATGCCGGCACGCCGTTGGTGAGCGACCCGGGCTATCGGCTGCTGGCGGAGATGCGCCGCCAGGACCTGCCGGTCAGCCCTGTGCCGGGCTGTTGCGCGGCCATCGCCGCGTTGTCCGTCGCCGGTCTGCCGAGCGACCGGTTTCTTTTCGAGGGGTTTCTGCCGGCACGGGGCAGCGCCCGCCGCCGCCGCCTCGAGATGCTGGAGCACCACCGGGAAACTCTCGTGCTGTACGAATCGGTGCATCGCATCAGGGAACTGCTGGCGGACGTCGAGCAGGTGCTCGGACCGGATCGGCAGGTCATGGTCGCGCGGGAACTGACGAAAATGCACGAGACGCTGCACCGCGGTCCGGTGGCCCACGTGCGCCGGATGCTCGAGCAGGATCCCGGCGGCGACAAGGGCGAGTTCACGATCGTGCTGGCCGGCGATCCCGATCCGCCCGAAGTCGACCGGGCCGAACTCGAGCGCGTACTCGAGATTCTGCTCGGCCAAGTCAGCGCGCGGCAGGCCGCCGGCCTAGCGGCCGAAATCACCGGCGCGAGCCGCAAGGAAGCCTACCGCC
Organism: Paracoccaceae bacterium; assembly: GCA_046757205.1. Classification (GTDB taxonomy): domain Bacteria; phylum Pseudomonadota; class Alphaproteobacteria; order Rhodobacterales; family Rhodobacteraceae; genus JBHHXR01. The sequence continues at coordinate 697 of JBHHXR010000294.1, read as the reverse complement.
TGGCCAACGAACTGCGGGATTGATTCCGGGGTGATTCCGGGGACAGTCTGTCTATCTGCTTAGCGGTCAGATAAGCAAACTGTCCCCGGAATCCCCGAATCTGCTAAGGTTGAGATTGGAGCCGGCCAGGCAATCGCCCGATCGCGAGGTCGGGAGGAAAGTCCGGGCTCCGGCGGACAGGGTGCCAGGTAACGCCTGGGGGACGTGAGTCCACGGAAAGTGCCACAGAAAATATACCGCCGCGGGCGGCAACGCCGGCGGTAAGGGTGAAAAGGTGCGGTAAGAGCGCACCGCGCGGGTGGCAACACGCCGCGGCACGGCAAACCCCACCCGGAGCAAGACCAAATAGGGGAGTATTCGCGAATCCTTCGGGGTGCGCGGAACCGACGTCCGCGCGGACTCCCGGGTAGGTCGCTTGAGGTTGCCGGTGACGGCGGTCCCAGATGAATGGTTGCCCACGACAGAACCCGGCTTATAGGCCGGCTCCTTATAATCTTCCGCGCCTCCGGCGGCGGTCCCTGTTCCCTCGACCGGGCGCTGCCGGCGCATTGCGGCAATCGATTCGATCGGTCCGCATCACCTGACAGGACCGGCGCGTTGCGGCAAAATTTTTTCGGCGGAAGGTGAAAAAATTCATTTCCGCAACAGTGGCCGATCGCCCCTGATCCGCCCTCCTTGCGCAACCCGCCCCCGACAC
>JBHHXR010000293.1:0-2742 GCA_046757205.1 Paracoccaceae bacterium | reverse complement strand
AGGAATTCGCCCGGAAGGGAAAGCGTTACGGGAAGGGTTTCTATGACTATCCCGAGGACGGGGAGAAACGCCTGTGGCCGGGTCTGAGCGAGATGTATCCGCTTGCCGGGGACCAGCCTTCGGTGGACGAGGTCAAGCAACGTCTGCTGGTCATCCAGGCGCTGGAGACGGCGCGCTGCTACGAAGAGGGCGTGCTGTCCCATCCCGCCGATGCCGATCTCGGATCGATCTTCGGCTGGGGCTTCCCGCCGTGGACCGGCGGCACGCTGTCGTTCATCGACACGATGGGCGTCGACGCGTTCGTCGCCGAATGCGACCGCATGGCGGAGCAATACGGGCCGCGATTCGCCGTCTCGGACTGGCTGCGGGAGCGGGCCGCAAGAGGTGAGACTTTCCATCCGTCGGCATAGCCGCGCGCCAATGCGGTCGCACGATCAACACCCTACGGAGCGGGGTAATACCGGATGAAAAGAACGATTTTCGATTCGGAACACGACATGTTCCGCGACTCGGTGCGCCGGTTCATGCAGAACGAGATCGGCCCGCATGCGGACGAATGGCGCGCCGCCGGCATATGCGACCGCGCCGCGTTTCGCAAGGCGGGCGAGCAGGGCCTGCTGCTGATCTGGGCCGACGAGCAATACGGCGGCCTGGGCATCGAAGACTTTCGTTACGAGCAGGTCATCATCGAGGAAAACGTGCGTTACGGCGACCCGTGCCTGTTCCTGTCGCTGCACAGCCGCCTGGTCGGGCCGTACATCGGCACGCTGGGCAGCGATGAGCAAAAGCGGCGTTTCCTGCCCGCGGCCGCCAGCGGCGAGACGATACTGGGCATCGCGATGACGGATCCGGGCGCCGGCAGCGATCTTGCCGGCATGAAGACCCACGCCGAGAAGCAGGGCGATCACTGGGTGCTGAGCGGCTCGAAAACGTATATCTCCAACGGCATCAACGGAAATTTGTTCGTGGTTGCGGCGCGCACCGTACCCGACAAACCGCACGGGCTGGGCCTGTTCCTGGTCGAGGGCGGCATGCCGGGCTTCGAGCGCGGGCGCAATCTGAACAAGCTCGGCCTCAAGGCGCAGGACACGGCGGAACTGTTTTTCGACAAGGTGCAAATACCCGAGGCCAATGTGCTCGGCGACCCGGAAAAAGGGTTCTATAACCTGATGCGGTTTCTCGCCGAGGAACGGCTGATCAACGCCGTGGGATCGATCGCCAATGCCCAGGTGGCGTTCGACATCACGATGGACTATATCCGCGAGCGGCGGGCGTTCGGCCGGCCGATTGCCGCGTTCCAGAATACGCGCTTCAAGATGGCCGAAATGCGCACGCAACTGGATGTCGTGCAGACCTTCATCGACCAGTGCGTCGTGCGGCACAACGCCGGGGAACTGACCGCCGAGACGGCCGCCGAGGCCAAACTGGTCACGAGCGAACTGGAAGGCCGGGTCATGGACGAATGTGTTCAACTTCACGGTGGTGCGGGTTACATGGACGAGTACCGCATTTGCCGCATGTACGCCGATGCCCGCGGCTCGAGAATTTACGCGGGTACATCTGAAATCATGAAGGAAATCATCGCGCGCGGAATCGGCCTGGATCCGCGGGAGCGGTAGCCGCGACCGGCCGCGCGGGCCGGTCGCTGGTATCGCGGAGGAGGCGCAGCATGGGACCGCTGGCGGGGTTGAAAATCATCGAAGTCACCGGGCTCGGCGCCGCGCCCTATTGCGGGATGCTGCTGGCCGACATGGGCGCGGAAGTCATCCGCGTCGACCGTCCGTTGTCACCGGCCGCCCTGCCGGCGGGCGCCGATCCGCTGATCCGCGGGCGGCGATCCGTCGCGCTGAACCTGAAAACCGAAGCCGGCGTCGCGGCCCTGCTGCGACTGGTCGAGCGGGCCGACGCGCTGTTCGAGGGTTTCCGCCCGGGCGTCGCCGAGCGCCTCGGGTTCGGACCCGACGCGTGCCTGGAGCGCAATCCGCGACTGGTATTCGGGCGCCTGACCGGCTGGGGCCGCGAAGGCCCGCTGGCGCAGGCGGCCGGCCACGACATCAATTACATCGCGCTGTCGGGCGCCCTGCATTCGATCGGCCGGGCCGGGCAAAAACCGGTGGCGCCGCTGAACCTGGTCGGCGACTTCGGTGGCGGCGGCATGCTGCTGGCGTTCGGCATGGTGTGCGCATTGCTCGAAGCGGGTCGTTCCGGCCAGGGCCAGGTCGTGGATGCCGCGATGCTGGACGGCGCCGCTTCGCTGATGTCGATGTTTTTCGGCTTCGCCGCCGCCGGCGGGTTCGACGACTCCACGGGCAGCCACCTGCTCGGCACTGCCGCGCCGTTCTACGACACCTATGAGACCGCCGACGGCAAGTACGTGGCGATCGGTTCGCTGGAGCCGCGGTTCTTCGCGCAATTGCTCGAACTGACCGGGCTGGATGCGCAGCGGTTTGCCGCGGCGGGGTTTTGCGGCGTCGGCGCGGCGATCGATACCGCGTTGTGGCCGGAACTTCGCGAGGCGCTAGAAGCCGCGTTTCGCGGCAAATCGCGCGACGAGTGGTGCCGCATCCTGGAGGGCACCGATGTCTGCTTCGCGCCGGTGCTGGGATTGTCGGAAGTGCACCGGCACCCGCATAACCGGGCACGCGATACGCTGGTCGAGATCGGCGGGGTACGCCAGCCGGCGCCGGCGCCGCGCTTCAGCCGCACCCGTCCCGCGACGCCGGTGCCGGGCAGCCCGCCCGG
>JBHHXR010000292.1:0-2743 GCA_046757205.1 Paracoccaceae bacterium | reverse complement strand
GGACCATGGCGCCTGCCATCGCCGCGATCTCGCGCCCGCCGAGGCAGCGCAGCGCCTCCAGCGGATCGGCGGCGGCTTCCGGGTGACGGGCCAGCCCGGCCTCCATCACGGCGCGCTTGCGGGCCATCCCGGCGTCGTCGACCCCCGTGCCGCGGCCGATCCACGCCTCCGCCCCGCCGCCACAGAGCGCCGCGGCGAGGGCGGCCGCCGAGGTGGTGTTGGCGATGCCCATCTCGCCGGTGACCAGCAGATCGGCGCCGGGGTCGACCGAATTCCAGCCGGTACGGAGCGCCGCCAGCAGGTCCGTCTCGCTCATCGCCGGTTCGCCGGTGAAATCAGCGGTCGGCGTGTCGAGATCGAGCGCGTGAACGGAAAGCCGCGCGCCGAAGGCCGCGCAGAGCTGGTTGATGGCCGCACCCCCGGCCTCGAAATTCCGCACCATCTGGGCCGTGACCTCGGCCGGAAAGGCCGAGACCCCCTGCGCCGCGACGCCGTGGTTGCCGGCGAAGACGAGCGCCTGCGGGGCGGCCAGCGCCGGCCGCGCGTCGCCGCGCCAGCCGGCATACCAGATCGCCAGATCCTCCAGCCGGCCGAGCGCGCCGGGCGGCTTGGTCAGCACCGCATCGCGCGCCCGCGCGGCGGCGGCGGCGGCCTCGTCGGGGCCGGGCAGCCGGCCGAGGATTTCGCGGAAATCGTCGAGCGTTGGAAATTCTTCGTTTGCGGCCATTGTCCCTGCCCCTATTATGGTATGCGCGCACCCATACGCGCATGCGGCGGGGCAAGTGAAGTCAAAAAAATCCGGTCTGAAAAGGGGCCCGCGACATGGACGGTGAAAAACCTTTGGAACTGGCCGACCTGGCCCGGGCCACGGCGTTGCTGACACGCCTGCCGGTGCCGGTGGACCACGAAGCGGCGGCGGCGCGCGGCGCGGCGATGGCCTGGGCGTTTCCGCTGGTCGGCGGGGTGCTGGGATTGCTCGCCGGCATCGTCGCGATGATCTGCCTGGGCATCGGAACCGGCGGCGGCATCGCCGCGGCGGCCGCTCTCGGCACGCTGGTTCCGGCCACCGGCGCCATGCACGAAGACGGGCTGGCCGACTGCGCCGACGGCTTCGGCGGCGGCACCCCCGACGAGCGGCTGGCGATCATGCGCGACAGCCGGATCGGAACCTATGGCACGGTGGCCGTGGCGCTGGCGCTGCTGGCGCGCTGGTCCGGGCTGGCGGCACTCGACGGCTGGGCGCTCATGGGCGCGCTGATCACCGCCGGCGCGGTTTCGCGGGCGGTCATGGCCTTTGCCATGGCGGCGATGGTGAACGCGCGCGACGACGGGCTCTCGGCCGCCGTCGGACGGCCGGACATGCCGGTGGCGTGGGCGGCGCTGGGCCTCGCGCTGCTGATCGCGCTGCTGGTGACCGGCTTCGGCGCGCTGCTGATCTTCGTCGTTGCCGTCGCCGGCGCGCTGCCGGTGCTGATCCAGGCACAGCGGCTGATCGGCGGACAGACCGGCGACGTGCTGGGGGGCGCCCAGCAATGCGCCGAAATCGCCGCGCTGGCGGCGGCGGTCATCGTGCTGACGTGAAAACGCCGCGCGCGGGTCCGGCCCGGCGCGGCGCCATCGGTTCAGGCAGGGCGGCCGGTCAGGCCGCCACCCTACTGTCCAGGACTTCGTCCACCATCTGCTGCGCCTTGCCTTCCTCGACGCCATCGACGACGGCGACTTCGCGGGTCAGCCGCTCCAGCGCCGCTTCGTAAAGCTGACGCTCCGAGTACGACTGCTCGCGCTGGTCGTCGTTGCGGTGCAGGTCGCGCACCACCTCGGCGATCATGATCAGGTCACCGGAATTGATCTTCTGTTCGTATTCCTGCGCCCGGCGTGACCACATCGCGCGCTTGACGCGGGCGCGCCCCTTCAGCGTGTCCATCGCCTTGGAGACGATGTCCGGGCTCGACAATGCCCGCATGCCCACCGAACTCGCCTTGGCGGTCGGAACACGCAGGGTCATCTTGTCTTTCTCGAACGTAATCACGAACATCTCGAGTACCATTCCCGCGACTTCCTGCTTGTCGATCGAGACGATCCTGCCGACCCCGTGGGCGGGGTAGACGACATAGTCGTTGGGACGAAACTCTGCGTTCTTTTTGGTCTTGCTCATCAGTAGTTCATTTCCTTTTCGCGCGCCCACCGGAACCCGGGCGAAAAAAAGCTGCGGTTTGCCTGCGCAATCCGTAGTCCGATATCATGCTGTTCGCAGAATACATGCCGCCCTCATTCGGCAGCCGCACACAACGGGCCTGCAAAACATTGTGTCGCCAATATAGCAAGAAAAAGGCGCAAATTAAAGGCTGGCGGTGATTCTTTACATTTTGTCGCGGGATATCGCCGGATCTTCGCGCCGCGTCTTACCCCGCCGGCGTGCGCCGGCCGCGTGAACGTCACCCGCCTTCGCCCGGTTTCTCGGAGAAATATTTTTCCAGCTTGCCCTCCTCGCCCTCGTGTTTCTCGGCATCGGGCAGGGGGTCGCGCTTGGTTACCAGGACTGGCCATTTCTCGGAGTACTTGCGGTTGAACTCTACCCATTTTTCCATATCGGGCTCGGTGTCGGGCCGGATCGCGTCGACCGGGCATTCCGGTTCGCAAACGCCGCAGTCGATGCATTCGTCGGGATGGATCACCAGCATGTTCTCGCCCTCATAGAAGCAATCGACGGGGCAGACCTCGACGCAGTCGGTGTATTTGCAGG
>JBHHXR010000291.1:0-2775 GCA_046757205.1 Paracoccaceae bacterium | reverse complement strand
ATGGCCTGGACCGTGCGCCGGGCGGTGCGAGAGCGAATCGCCGCCGGATTCGACTTCGACATGATCGATGCGCATTATTTCTATCCGGACGGAGTGGCGGCGGCGATGCTCGGCAGATGGTTCCGCAGACCGGTTGTCGTGACGGCCCGCGGAACGGATATCAATGTCATTGCGAAATTGCCGCGGCCGGGCCGCATGATTGCCCGGGCCGCCCGCGAGGCCGCGGCCGTCATTGCCGTCAGTCGCGCGCTGGGTGATGAATTGCTGCACCTGGGGGTTCCCGCCGACCGGGTGCATGTCTTGCGCAATGGCGTCGACCTCGACCGGTTCCGCCCCGCGAACCGAGCGGCGGCGCGAACGGACCTCGGACTGGCGGGGGAAGTCCTGCTCGTCGTCGGCCATCTGACCGGGGGCAAGGGCCACCTGACGGTACTCGAAGCACTGGTGCGACTGCCGCACGCGACGCTCGTCATCGCCGGCGATGGCCCGCTGCGCCGCGCCCTGCAGGCACGCGCGCGCTCTCTCGGTATCAAGGACCGGGTTCGTTTCTGTGGGGCGGTGCCCCAGGGCGAGTTGCCGGCTTACTACAACGCGGCGAGCATGCTCGTGCTCGTCTCCGAGCGGGAGGGGATGCCGAACGTCGTACTCGAGGCGCTCGCCTGCGGGACGCCGGTGATTGCCACGGCCGTCGGCGGAATTCCGGAGATCATGACCGATCCGGCTGCCGGCATCGTGCTCGCGGACGGTTCCGTCAACGCCCTGGTTGACGCGGTGACCCGGCTGCTCGGCAGGTCTCCGTGCGCGGAAGCGATACGCTTGCACGCCGAGAAGTTCGGCTGGCAACCGACCACCGCTGCCCAGCTCGATCTGTTTACCGGAATCCTGGCGCGTTCGTGAAATCGTCGATTTATATGAACATGCTGCGCGGCTCGGCCTGGGCCGTGGCCATGCGCTGGGGCATCCGCCTGATCGGTCTGGCCAGTGTCGTCATCCTGGCGCGGCTTCTGAGCCCGGAGGATTTCGGGGTGGCGGCCATGGGTGCCCTGACCATCGGTTTCATCAGCACCTTCAGCGAACTGGGTGTGCAGATGCTGCTGATCCGGGAGCAGAACGCGGGCCGGGACGATTGCGACACCGCCTGGACCCTCAAGATCCTCCAGGGCATTTTCATCGCCGTGCTGCTGGTCTCGATTGCTCCGCTGGCCGCCCGCTATTTCGGCGACCCCCGCGTCGTGGAGGTGTTGTACGTGCTGTCGGTGGGGGCAGTGTTCGAGGGTGCCCGCAACATCGGCATGGTGCTGGCGCGCAAGGAACTTGATTTCGCCAAGGACTTCCGCTTCAACGTCTACGTGCGGCTGATCAGCTTCGGTGTCACCGTCTCCCTGGCATTCGGCCTGCGCAGTTACTGGGCGCTGGTGGTCGGGCAGGTGCTGTCGGCACTGATCAGCATCCCGCTGAGCTTTCGCATGCATGCCTATCGGCCCCGTTTCTCGCTGGTTGGCGCGCGCAAGTACCTCAGGTTCTCGGCCTCGATCGTGCCTTTTCAGTTTGGCCGCTACCTGGCGAAGAAAGTCGATGCGCTGGTTGTCGGCGGCTACTCCGGAACGCAGCAACTCGGCGTCTATAACGTTGCATCCGACCTGTCGGCGATGCTGACGCAGGAGATCCTCGCGCCGCTGGGGCGCGGGCTGATGCCGAACTACGCGAAGCTGAACCACGACCCGGAGCAGCTGGCGGTTGCGTTCGGACATGTCCTGCGAACGTCGGTCGCGGTCGTGCTGCCGCTGGGCCTCGGCCTGTCGGTTGTCGCCGCGGATTTTGTCGGCTTGGTCCTCGGTGATCAATGGGGCGCGGTCGTCCCGCTGCTGAGACTGCTGGCAGTTTACAGTATGCTCGTGGCGCTGATTCATATCATGAGCAGCCAGATCCTGATCGTCGCGGGCTACGAACGGACCAGTGCGGTTCTCACCTGGGTTCGGCTGGCGATCATGATTCCGATCGTCATCGCGGGTGCGCGGGGATGGGGTGTCGAGGGCGCCGCGGCGGGCGCGCTGGCGTCCGCGGCTATCGCCTTTCCGCTCGCCGTGATCGTGCTGGTGAAATCGATTCCGCTGTCGCCGCGGACCGTGGTATCGGCTTACTGGCGGCCCTGCGCGGCGGCGCTGATCATGGCGGTAATCGCCAATCGCCTCGCGGCCGGCATCGATTATTCTCCGTTCGTGCGTCTGCTGATCTCGGCGAGCGTTGGCGCGACGGCCTACGTGGCGGCATTGTTCGGTTTGTGGGTAATATCCGGACGACCGCGCGGCATCGAGCAGGTGGTGGTCGACTACGTGTCCGCCAAGCGCGCCGGCGCGGCCAGCGCTGGTGAAAGTGATTAAGCGAGGCCGGTAAGTCAGCATGGAAACGATCCGCAAATCGCCGGGCACGGGCATTGCCCTCGAAGCCATGGCGGTATTTTGCCTGGCGCTGGCGATTCGGCTGATCGACCTCGGTCACGGCTACGGCGGCAACGAATTGTTCCACATGCTGGCGGCGCGATCGTGGCTGGATGAAGGTACATTCCGGGTCGCGCACGGTATTTATGACCGCAACTCCGAATTTACGGTCCTGCTGGCCTGGCTGACCCGGGTTTTCGGTGAGGGTCCGATGGTCGGACGTCTTCCGGCAGTGATCGCCGGATCCCTGTTGCCGGTGGCCTTGTTCGCCTGGTGCCGGATGAGTGTCGGGCGCACGGCGGGTTGGTTTGCAGCGATACTGCTGTGCGTCTGTCCG
>JBHHXR010000290.1:0-2777 GCA_046757205.1 Paracoccaceae bacterium | reverse complement strand
AGAAACACCTGGTGCGAGGGCTTGCCGGCAAAACGCACCACCTTGTCCTCGATGGACGGGCAATACCGGGGCCCGGTGCCCTCGATGCGGCCGCTGTACATCGCGCTTTTGTCGAGGTTTTTCGTAATAATTTCATGCGTTTGTTCGTTCGTGTGGGTGATACCGCACTGAACTTGCCGCGCCCTCGGAGCTTCAGACATGAAGGAAAACATCGCCGGGTTTTCGTCGCCGGACTGCATTTCAAGGGCATCCCAGTTGACGGTCTTTCCGTCCAGCCGCGGCGGGGTTCCGGTCTTGAGCCGGCCGAGCGGCAGGCCGAGCTCGTCAATTCTCTGCGCAAGACGAATCGCCGCCCCCTCCCCGATCCGGCCGCCCGGCCGCGTCTGATGGCCGATGTGGATCACCCCGCGCAGAAACGTTCCCGTCGTCAGCACGGTTTTCCGGGCGCCGATTTCCGTCCCGTCCGCCAGGCGCACGCCGGCAATGCCCGCATCGTCGAAGAGAAAATCGCAGACTTCGCCGGAAATGACCGCCAGGTCCGGCCGGGAGGAGAACTCGGCCTGCATTGCGCTCCGGTAGAGCGCGCGGTCGGCCTGGGCGCGTGGCCCGCGTACCGCCGGCCCTTTTCGGCGATTGAGCAACCGGAACTGAATGCCCGCCGCGTCGGCGACGCGCCCCATCGCGCCGTCGAGGGCGTCGATTTCGCGGACGAGATGCCCTTTGCCCAACCCCCCGATCGCCGGGTTGCAGGACATTTCCCCGATCTTGCCGAAACTGTGCGTCACCATGGCGGTTCTGGCGCCGCACCTGTGCGCCGCCAACGCGGCTTCGCAACCGGCGTGGCCACCGCCGATGACCAGAACATCGAACGCCGGATGTTTCACGTGAAACACTCCTATTTTCCCAGACAAAAGCTCTTGAACACTTCGTCGAGTATGTCTTCCGTGTCGACCCGGCCCAAGAGGCTGTCGAGCGAACGCGTCGCCCGGCGGAGATCCTCTGCCGCCAGATCGGCAAGGTCCGGCCCGCTGCATACATGATTCGCGGCGCTTTCCAAATCGGCAAGTGCCGCTGCCAGGCATTGCCGGTGGCGTTCCCTGATCATGACCGCGTTGCCTTCGACCCGGCGCGCCAGGATGTCCGCGATCCGGTCCAGAAGCGTCCCCACCCCTTCGCCGGTCTTGCCGGACACGGAAAGGCCGCTGCGCAGCCCATTCAGATCGCACTTTCCGTTCACCACAAGATCCTCGTATTTAGCGTCGACCAGCAGGTCGTCTACCTTATCTTGTGGCTGAAGCAGGAATACCCTGAGATCTGAGTCATTCGCCCGCTGCTTCGCGCGCTCCACGCCGAGGGCATCCAGCCGGTTGGCCGGATCGTGCAGGCCGGCGGTATCCAGCAATGTCACCGGGATGCCCCGCAGGTCGAGGCGCAGCTCGATAACGTCGCGCGTCGTTCCTTCGATTTCCGAGGTCAGCGCGACATCGCGCCCGGCAATGCAGTTGAGCAGGGTCGACTTTCCCGAATTCGGCCGCCCCACGAGCGCCACTTCGAAGCCATCGCGGACGCGTTCGCCCCGCCTTCCCCTGCGGATTTCGTCGCGAACCGATTCCATGACGCCGCCCAGCAATGCCTGGACCTCTCCTGAAACGTCCTCCGGAACATCTTCGTCGGCGAAATCGATGGTTGCCGCGACCAGCGCCTGCGCCCGGACCAGATCCGACCGCCAGCGTTCGGCCAGATCGGCCACCGCCCCGCGCATGATGCGAAACGCTTGCCTGCGCTGGGCCTCCGTCTCGGCCTCCAGCAGGTCAGCAAGGCCTTCCACCTGCGCGAGGTCAAGGTTGCCCGCCTCCAGCGCGCGCCTTGTAAATTCTCCCGGCTCTGCCAGGCGCAGTCCCGGAATGCGCGAAAGAGCCCGCAGAACCGATGTGATCACAGCCGGGCTGCCGTGGGTGTGGAACTCGACAGTGGATTCCGCCGTGAAGCTGGCGTTCTCGGCGAATGTGATCACAAGTGACTGGTCGAGCTTCTCGCCGCTGTCCGGGTCGGCCAACAGGGCAAGCCTGGTGTGCCGGGCAGGCGGCAAGTCTCCGGCCAGCTTCCGCCCCGCGGCGAACGCCCGCGGCCCGGAAACCCGGATCACGGAAACCCCGGCGCGCCCGCGTGCGCTGGCCAGGGCATAGATCGTATCACGCTCCGGCATTTTCTGCCAAGGCCTTGAAAATCAGGAGTTTCGAGTCTGCGTCCCCAATTATATCAGGTATTCATCGACTCGAAAAACTCGGCGTTGGTCTTGGTCTGCTTCAGCTTGCTGAGCAGGAACTCGATGGCATCCGTGGTTCCCATCGGGTTCAGGATGCGGCGCAGCACGAACATCTTGGTCAGATCGGCCTTGCTGACCAGCAGATCCTCTTTCCTGGTGCCCGACTTGAGGATGTCGATCGCGGGATAGACCCGCTTGTCGGCGACCTTGCGGTCGAGCACGATCTCGGAGTTGCCGGTGCCCTTGAATTCCTCGAAGATCACTTCGTCCATGCGGCTGCCGGTATCGATCAGCGCCGTCGAGATGATGGTGAGCGAGCCCCCCTCCTCGATGTTGCGCGCCGCCCCGAAGAACCGCTTCGGGCGTTGCAGCGCATTGGCATCGACGCCGCCGGTCAGCACCTTGCCCGAGCTCGGAACCACGGTGTTGAAGGCGCGTCCCAGACGGGTGATGGAATCGAGCAGGATCACCACGTCGCGCTTGTGCTCGACCAGGCGCTTGGCCTTCTCGA
>JBHHXR010000289.1:0-2780 GCA_046757205.1 Paracoccaceae bacterium | reverse complement strand
TGCGGTGCTCGATCTCGGGGCGTCAAAGGTCGCGGGCCTGACCTGGCAGATGGCCGCCGAGCCGGCGGCCGACGGCGCGCCCGACATCGGCCTGCGAACGCCCTCGATCGGGGCGTTCCGGGTGATCGGCGCCGCGACGACACGGTCACGCGGTGTCGATTTCGGTGAAATTGTCGCCATGGACGAAACCGAGCGTGCCATCCGCACGGCGGTCCAGGGCGCGCAGAAAATGGCGCGTACCCGGGCCGACCACGTCATGGTCTGCTTTTCCGGCGGCCGGCCGCGTTCATACGGCGTCGATGGCAACACCGAGGTTGAAAACGGCGAGGTCCTGGAACGCGACATCGGGCACCTGCTGGCTACCTGCGATATTCCCGACTACGGCGCCGACCGGGACGTCATTCATGCCATGCCGGTCAATTTCACGCTCGACAAGCGCACCGGACTGTCCGATCCGCGCGGACAGGTTGGCACCGAACTGTCCGTCGACATGCATATTCTGACGGTCAGCGCGCAGTCGGTGCAGAACCTTCTTCACTGTATCCACCGCTGCGATCTCGAACTCGCGGGGCTGGCGATATCCTCCTTTGTCAGCGGGGTTTCCAGCCTCGTCGAGGACGAACAGGAACTCGGCGCGGCCTGCATCGATCTGGGCGGGGGAACCACCGGTGTCTCGGTATTCCTGAAACGGCAGATGATCTTTGCCGACACGGTGCGGCTCGGCGGCGATCATATCACGCGCGACATCTGCCAGGGCCTGCAGATCCCGATGAGCGTCGCGGAGCGGATCAAGAGTTTCAACGGCGGCGTGATCGCCACGGGCATGGATGATCGCGACATGATCGAAGTGCCCAGCCCGCTTGGCGACTGGGAACACGAACGACGCCAGATCAGCCGGTCCGAACTGATCGGCGTGATCCGGCCGCGGATGGAGGAGATCTTCGACGAAGTGAGGGCGCGCCTCGACGCGGCGGGATTCGAATACCTGGCCAGCCAGCGCATCGTGCTTACCGGCGGCGGCAGCCAGATGCCCGGGCTGGAAACGCTGGCGGCGCGGTACCTCGGGCCGCACGTGCGCATTGGCCGGCCCCTGCGCGTCCAGGGCCTTCCCCAGGCGGCGACGGGGTCGGCGTTTTCCGCCGCCGTAGGCCTGGCGCTCTATATTTCGCATCCGCAGGACGAATGCTGGGATTTCGAAGTACCGGCCGACAGCCGGGGCGGTCGAAGGGTTCGTCAGGCCATGCGTTGGTTCCGGGACAACTGGTGATGACCATATCAATAGTCGTGGATTATGCAGGTTTTGGCTTATGTAGCGTTTACCCACAGAATATTGCGGTTTTGGGAGCGAATACCACGTGACCCGGAAGCGCAATTCCGTTAACCTCGGGAATCAGCAGATTTCGGGGGCAATATGCACCGGCGCGACGCGCACCGGAAAAGATACAGGCAGGACACATCATGGCTTTGAACCTATCCATGCCGACAGCGCATGATCTCAAGCCGCGGATCACCGTTTTCGGTGTCGGCGGCGCGGGCGGCAACGCCGTCAACAACATGATCGACAAACAACTCGAAGGGGCCGAGTTCGTCGTCGCCAACACCGACGCGCAGGCCCTGCAACAGTCGCTGTCTTCCTCGAAGGTCCAGCTAGGCACTCACGTGACCGAAGGTCTGGGGGCTGGTGCACGCCCCGACGTGGGTGCCGCTGCGGCCGAGGAAAGCGTAGAGGAAATCGTCGATCACCTCGCCGGCGCGCACATGTGCTTCATCACCGCCGGGATGGGTGGCGGCACCGGCACCGGTGCGGCGCCGATCATCGCCAAGGCGGCGCGGGAACTGGGGGTGCTCACGGTGGGCGTTGTCACCAAGCCCTTCCAGTTCGAGGGCGCCAAGCGCATGCGCCAGGCCGAAGAAGGCATCGATGCACTGCAGCGGGTCGTGGACACGCTGATCATCATTCCCAACCAGAATCTGTTCCGGCTGGCGAACGAGAAGACCACCTTCACCGAGGCATTCTCGATGGCCGACGACGTTCTCTATCAGGGCGTCAAGGGGGTGACCGATCTGATGGTGCGGCCGGGCATCATCAACCTCGATTTCGCCGATGTCCGTTCCGTCATGGACGAGATGGGCAAGGCGATGATGGGCACCGGCGAAGCAACCGGCGAGGACCGCGCGGTTCAGGCAGCCGAAAAGGCAATCGCCAATCCGCTGCTTGACGAAATCAGCCTCAAGGGCGCGAAAGGCGTTCTCATCAACATCACCGGCAGTGAAGACCTGACCCTGTTCGAACTGGACGAGGCCGCCAACCGTATCCGCTCGGAGGTCGATCCGGATGCCAATATCATCGTCGGTTCCACGCTTGAATCGGGCGCCGACGGCGTCATGCGGGTTTCCGTCGTTGCCACCGGTATCGACGCCGAGCGCGCCGAGGACGCGGACCCGGTGCAGCGCCGCCCGCTGTCCGAACCGCTGTCGCCGCCGGATGTTTCGGCCGTCGAGCCGGAACCGGTCCCGGCGATGATCGCGGAGCGCTTCGGCTCTTCGTCCCCGGCAAGGCAGCCATCGGCAGAGCATACTGCGGTTTCCGAACAGGCCGATGCGGCGACGCAGCCGGCATTCCGCCACCAGGCGGTGAGCGGGGAACCGGCGGCAGCGAAAGCGGAGGAGCAAGAACAAGCCGCGGCACAGCCCCGGCGAGCGGGCGAACCCACGCCCGCCGCGCCGCAACGCCTGCAGGCTGCCGTGAACGCCATACCGCGCAGCCCGGCGCAGCAGCG
>JBHHXR010000288.1:0-2842 GCA_046757205.1 Paracoccaceae bacterium | reverse complement strand
CGGCCCGCAGCCTCGACGAACTGCGCGACTGGGCTTCCCCGACAGGCCGCTGGGACGCACCGACGAGATGCTGAGACGCTGTGAACTTGCCGATGCGCAACTGATCTGGGCACAGCGCCGCCTAGTGCTGGAAAAGGCCGTACAGGACCAACGCATATCGATGGAGCATTACCGGCGCCAGACCATGTGCCGGCTGTACGAGGGCGCGCAGGATTTTAACGCCGCATCGGTCTGGGAAAGGGAACGGATGCTGCTTGGCATGCACACTCCCAATGTCGGCACCATTCCGACGCCCTTCAAGAAATGGCTTCGGTTCAGCAACCAGCTTGCGACCGCTCTCGAGAAATACGAGGAGTTCCGCGCCCAGGAAGCGGAATTTCAGGCGAAATACGACGACGCCCTTCGCGATCTGACCCCGCTGTTGAACAAGGTGGCCGAACTGAAGGCGCTGGCGCGCGCAAACGTCAAGATCTGCACCGGCTCCTTCGTGACGTCCCGTTCGGGCGGCCTGTCGGACTTCGACGATCCGGAGGCGGAACTGGAATACCGCGTCCAGCTGCTGAAGGGTGAGCTGCTCGGCCACCGCTGCTCGATCGAGATGGCCAACCGGTTCGTTGCCGGGATCCGCGCCGAGATCGCCAATCCCTATCAGAAATGGTCGGATTTTCTGTCGCGGGCGCAATGGGCGGTACAGTCCGGCGAGGCCTGCTCGGCTGGCCGTTTCAAGACCCTGTGGGAAGACATGGAGCGCAGCGTGGCCGAAAGCTTCGGCTCGATGCAAGCCATGCAGGCCTGTCTCAACACCGATCGCCAGCGCCGTATCGTCGGCGACATTTTCGGCCTCTCGATGGCGCTCGAGGAACTCGACGGTCTGATCGCCGATGCCGCCGCGCAGGTCGAGGCCTGCGACAAGGCCGCGGCGCCGAGGACGATCGCCAAGGCGCGCGAGATACTGGCATCGACGCCCTGCAAGAACCGCACCGGCGGCCGCACGGCGACGCTGAACGGCCTGGAGGAGCTTCTGGCACTGCCCGAATGCGGTGTCGCCGAGGCCGCGGGCGGCTATATCGTCCGCATCACCGGCAGCGGCTACATCCCGCACTGGGCGGGCGGCAGCAGCTTCACGTCGGGCTATCACGATATCCTGATCGAGATGGCCAGCGACGCGACCCAGGCCGACCTGCTGGCGCGCCTTCGGGAAATTCGCGCCAACTATCTCGGCGATCCCTGCAAGATCGACATTCCGGCCATTCCCGGTCTGGTCAAGACCCCGGTGGCGTGGGAAACCGGCCCGTTCGTGGAGGCCATCGCCGGCCCCGTCGCGCGGTTGCGCAACATGCCCGATCCGGAACTTGAAGACACCTGGAACGTGGTCAGCGACTACGACGAGGCGACCGGGAAATGGACCGGCCCAAACGTGACCGAACTCAGGCGCGGCGCCTGCAAGCCGGGGATCCGGCAATGACCCCGCACGGTGCTATTCGGCTGTTTCTTGGCTCCTGGCTGGCGCTGCTGCTGACGGGCCTCGTCGCTCAGGCGACGGCGGCGGATCTGTCCGGCGTTCTGAGCCGCGTCTCGGGCTCGCAGATTACCGTTCTGATCACCGGTCCGCGCGCACCATCTGGGGGCGCCCGTGTCTACGTGGCGCGCGACAACATTTTCGGCGAGGCGCTGAGCGGCGCCAGCGGAGAGGTGACGGCGCGCAAGGGCGCGGTGCTGACGATCGCGGCAGGCGGCGGCGGCTTGGACCGCGGGCCGGTGTCGGTCTCGCTCCTCTCCGGTGATCTGGTGGACACGGCCGGCGGCGGCATCGAAGGCGCTGTCGGCACCTCGGCGGGTTCGCTGGAGCCGAACTTTACCCTGCCCGGCCGGGATACCGGCGCGACCGGCGATGGCGAGGAGGCAGGCACGGGCGGGCCGGACGATATCGACACCACGATCAACAACCCCGACCTGCTGGCGCTGGTGCGCGAATGGATCGGGATCGCCGAGCCGCCGGAAAACGCCAAGCCCGGATACCATCTGCAATACAGCAAGTGGGGACAGGTCTTCGGCACCACGCCGACCGGCACGATCACGGTGAATTTCGAACCCGACGACGCAGCCGGAATGCCCTATGATGTGTTCCTGTGGACCCGGCGTACCGACCTTGCTTCGCTGCGGCACTGCACATTGCGCCAATTCGTTCTGACGCGGCTGCGGGGCGCGACCATAGACGGCTGCACAGGCAGCGGGGTCGCCACCACCGTCGCAGCGCCGGTCCCGGTGACGGAAGGCGGGGATGACACGACGCGCTCCCCGATCCCCGGCAACGCGGATATCTCCGGCCGGATCAGTCCGAAGGGCGACCGCGACGAGTTCGTCTTCAGCGCTTCCCATCACGGCGAATGGACCATCACCGTGGCCCGGGCGCCCGCTGGCGTAGAGATCGGGCTGGGGGTGTTTCCCGCCCCCAACGGCAACTGGCTGCCCGACATGAGCCCGAAGGAGCCCGGCACGCTGACCGTCGATCTGCCGGCGCCGGGCGATTACATCCTGCGCGCCACCGGCACCAACGGCGGCATGCGCAGCGTGTCGCCCTACCGGCTTGCGCTGAACTTCACCCCCAGCCCGGACCGCTTCGAGCCCAACAACAGCGCCGTGGATAAAGACCCGATCGACGGTACACGCACCTTGCTGGGCACCATCCTGCCGCGCGGCGACCGCGACGAGTTCCTGTTCCACGCCCCGCATCACGGCCAATGGACCATCACCGTCGCCGAGGCGCCCGAGGGCGTCGCCGTTGGACTGGGGGTGTTTCCCGCCCCCAACGGCAACTGGCTGCCCGACATGAGCCCGAAGG
>JBHHXR010000287.1:0-2844 GCA_046757205.1 Paracoccaceae bacterium | reverse complement strand
CCTTGACCGTTCCGTCGGGAAGTTTCAGCAATTGCAATACGTTGGCAATGACGCCGACGTGAAAGATCGAGTCCGGCGACGGGTCTTCTTCGGCGGCCTCTCTCTGGCTGCACAGCAATATCTGCTTGTCGTCCTTCATCACCTCTTCAAGGGCGCGGACCGACTTGTCACGCCCCACAAAAAGCGGAACGATCATGTGAGGAAACACGACGATATCGCGCAGCGGGAGGACCGGAAAAGTCACGGTTGCGGTCTCGGACATGGTTGTTCCTTCTGGTCTGCACGACCCTGCGCCCCGTGGCCGGCAGCGCAAGATCTCCTTGCTCGGCCTTTACAGATGGCCCGCCCTTTTCCCGGATTCAAGACCGGTGCGGACCGACTCATTTTCGGAGATCGTACCGCCAGGTTCACAGCGGCGGCAAGTCGCCATTCCCACGGGCATCAAAGAAATCGCCGACGAAGGCCGAAAGGGCACCATCGGCGATCGCACGGCGCAGACCCGCCATCAATTCCTGGTAATAGTGCTGGTTGTGCCAGGTCAGCAGCATCGAGGAAATGATCTCCTTGGCCCTGCTGACATGGTGCAGATAGGCACGGGAATAGTCGCGGCAGGCCGGGCATGTGCACGACGGATCGAGCGGGCGAGGGTCGTCGGCATGACGGGCGTTGCGGATATTCACCACCCCCATCCGCGTGAAGGCCTGACCGGTCCTGCCCGAGCGCGACGGCAGCACGCAGTCGAACATGTCGACCCCGCGCATCACCGCGCCGACGATATCGTCGGGTTTGCCGACGCCCATCAGATAGCGCGGCCGGTCGTCGGGTAACTGCCCCGGCGCGAAGTCGAGGACCTCGAACATCTTTTCCTGTCCCTCGCCGACCGCCAGCCCGCCGACCGCATAACCGTCAAAACCGATTTCGACCAGCGCTTCAGCGCTTTCGGCGCGCAGATCGCGCACGGTGCCACCCTGCTGGATGCCGAAAAGCGCGTGCCCCGGGCGATCCCCGAACGCGTCACGGGATCGCCGCGCCCAGCGCATGGAAAGTTTCATGCTTTCGGACACCTGTCTTTTTGTCGCCGGGAACGGTGTGCATTCGTCAAAGCACATGACGATATCGGAACCCAGAAGCCTCTGGATTTCCATGCTTCGCTCGGGTGACAGAAAGTGCACGGAGCCGTCCACGTGGCTTTTGAACCGGACGCCGTCCTCGGTCATCTTGCGCAGCCCGGTCAGGCTCATGACCTGGAATCCGCCCGAATCGGTCAGGATCGGCCGCGGCCAGTTCATGAACCGGTGCAGCCCGCCCAATCGGGCAATCCGCTCGGCGCCCGGGCGCAGCATCAGGTGGTAGGTGTTGCCCAGCACGATGTCGGCGCCGGTTTCGCGCACGCTTTCCGGCAGCATGGCTTTCACCGTCCCGGCGGTGCCGACCGGCATGAAGGCCGGCGTCAGGATCGTCCCTCTCGGCGTCTTGACCGCTCCGGCGCGGGCCTTTCCGTCGCGCGCAGAGACGCTGAATTCGAATTTCCGTTGCACGCGTATCCCCTGAGCCGGGCATTTCCGGTCCGTCGGTTAAACAAAATACCCCCTGCCGTTACAAGGCCAAGCGGCGCTCGGCGGCGCATTCATTCCCGACCGGCCGGCGTTTCGTCGCAATGCCGGCCACTGGACGCGCGGAAATCTATTCCTTATATGTTTCGTCAGGAATTATTCGAACGGGCCTGCCAAGAATGGATTTTGCAAATGACCTGCCGATGGAGGGAACGCCGCTGATCCGGCCATCCTCGACCGATCATCCGCTCTACGACAGCGTCGTCGGCGCCTGCCGCAGCGTCTACGACCCTGAAATCCCGGTGAATATCTATGATCTCGGCCTGATCTACACGATCGACATCGACGACGAGGGAAATGTCGGCGTTCTGATGACCGTCACCGCACCGGGATGCCCGGTGGCCGGCGAGATGCCCGGATGGGTAGCCGAAGCCATCGAACCGCTACCCGGTGTCCGGACCGTCAACGTCGAACTGGTATGGGAGCCGCAGTGGGGCATGGAGATGATGTCCGACGAAGCGCGGCTCGAACTGGGTTTCATGTGATGTTCGGCTTTTCCGGCAAGCAGGCGGTATCCCTGACCCCCGCGGCCGCGGCCCAGGTCCGGCGGCTGTTGGCCGAAGGCGGCAAGACGGCGTTGCGTGTCGGCGTCAAGAAGGGCGGCTGCGCCGGCATGGAATACACCATGGAATACGTCGACGATATCGACCCGAACGACGAGGTTGTCGAACAGGACGGCGCCCGTGTCCTGATCGCGCCGATGGCGCAGATGTTTCTCTTCGGAACCGAGATCGACTACCGGACCGCGCTGCTGGAATCCGGGTTCCGGTTCAACAACCCCAACGTCACCGAGGCCTGCGGCTGCGGCGAGTCGATCAAATTCAAGGACATGTAGGCGCACGTTCGGTCCCGGCCGATGAGTGCGACCGGGATCGAAATCCGGTTCTTTTCCGCCACGGACAATTCCGTTAGTGAGCCCGGGATCACGGATACTTGGGAGGACAGAATGCCGAGCCGACGCAAGGTTGCCGCAGGAAACTGGAAGATGAACGGCGTAAGGGCGTCGCTGGCGGAACTCGATGCGCTGCGGTCCGCAGTCCCCACGCCTGCCTGCGATGTCGTCCTGTGCCCGCCTGCCACGCTGATTTCCGCAATGGTCGCGCGGGCGTCGGGCAGCGCGGAGACCTCGCGCGTGCGCACATCGCTGCGGCCCACCGGCTTGGCGGCGATCGAGTCGAACAGATTGAGCTGCACGAGGACGACGTCGCCGAGCTTGCCGACGTTGCCATAG
>JBHHXR010000286.1:0-2863 GCA_046757205.1 Paracoccaceae bacterium | reverse complement strand
CCGGTGCGCTTCGGCTAGATGTGAGCTTTCAACAGGTTGTCCACCCCGCCCCGGTCGCCCCGCGGCCCGGGCTGCGCCCGCCAGCCCAGACAGGCGCGGCCCTGTGTTTGGAGACCGGCCCTGCGCAAGGAGGATTCACGTGACGCCCAGTGCCGAGATCCGGGGCCCGTCTCAAGGCCGGGGCCCCGGATCAGGTCCGGGGAGGCCCCTCTTCAGCAGCCTCAGAGCGCCTTGGCGACCTCCCGCAGCAGCACTTTCTGTATCTTGCCGGTCGAGGTTTTCGGCAACTCCCGGAAAACCACTTTCTTCGGCATCTTGTAGCCGGCCAGCCGTTCGCGGCAGATGCTGATGATCTCCTCTTCCGTGGCGCTCTCGCCGGGTTTCAGTTCGACAAAGGCGCACGGCGTCTCGCCCCATTTCTCGTCCGGCCGCGCCACCACCGCCACAGCCTGCACCGCGGGGTGGTTGAAGATGGCGTTCTCCACCTCGATCGAGGAGATGTTCTCGCCGCCGGATATGATGATGTCCTTGGCGCGGTCCTTGATCTGGATGTAGCCGTCGGGCTGCACCACGGCCAGATCGCCGGAGTGGAAATAGCCCCCGGCCAGCGCCTTGTCGGTGGCTTCCATGTCGCCGAGATAGCCTTTCAGCACGATGTTGCCGCGGAACATGATCTCGCCGATGGTCTCGCCGTCATGCGGCACCTCGGTCATGGTCTCCGGCTCCATCACCACGACCTCTTCCTCCATCAGGTAGGCGACCCCCTGCCGTCCCTTCTTCAGCGCCTGCTCCTCGATCGGCAGCGCGTCCCATTCCCGGTGCCAGGCGCAGACCACGGCCGGCCCGTAGGTCTCGGTCAGCCCGTAGACATGGGTGACATCGAAGCCCTGCTCCTGCATGCCGCACAGCACCGCCGCCGGCGGCGGCGCGGCGGCGGTCATCACCTTGCATTTGTGGCTGAACGGGCGGCGTTCCTCATCCGTGGCGTTCATCATGAAGCTCAGCACGATCGGCGCGCCGCACAGATGGTCCGCCCCGTGATCGGCGATGGCGTCGTAGATCGCCTTGCCGCTCACCTTGCGCAGGCAGATATTGGTTCCGGCCCGCGCCGCGATGGTCCAGGGAAAGCACCAGCCGTTGCAGTGAAACATCGGCAGCGTCCACAGATAGACCGGATGCATCGGCATCTGCCATTCCAGCGCGTTGTTCACGGCGTTAATGTAGGCCCCCCGGTAGTGGTAGATCACGCCTTTCGGATGGCCCGTGGTGCCCGACGTGTAATTAATGCTGATCGCGTCCCACTCGTCGCCCGGGTGCTGCCATCGGAAGCCGGGATCGCCGGTTTCAAGGAACGCTTCGTAGTCGGTTTCGCCCATGGCGCCGTTGTCCGGCCCCTCCGGATCGACGATGTCAATCACCTCGGGCCGGTTCTTCACCTTGCACAGCGCCTCGCGCACGGTGGCGGAAAATTCCCGGTCGGCGATCAGCAGCTTCACGTCCGAAGCGTCGCAGATATAGGCGATGGTGCCGGCATCAAGCCTTGTGTTCAGCGTGTTCAGCACGCAGCCAGCCATCGGCACGCCGAAATGCGCCTCGTAGATCTCCGGCGTGTTGACGGCGATCACGCCGACCACATCGCCCTTCTCCAGCCCCGCCCGCCTGAGCGCCGAGGCCAGCCGCCGCGACCGCGCATAGGTCTCGGCCCAGGAATAGCGCCGCGCGCCGTAGATGACGGCGGGATAGTCGGGGTAGACCTTGGCGGCCCGGTGAATGAAGGAAACCGGCGAAAGCACGGTATAGTTCGCCGCCGTCCTCGGCGGGAGGTCATGCGCATGCGCCATCGTTTCAGTCCTTTCGGAGAATCCTGACGCCGCAATGCTATCGGCGCGGCGCGGCGGGTCAAGATCTGTGCAGGCTCAAACGCTTGCGACAATACCGCGATCCGGCGGCTCGCGCATCCCAGGGTTCAGAGCCGTGTTCAACTCGCGGCCCGCCACCCGCGGATCATTTCAGCCGCCGCCGAGGTGCGGGGCCGGGCAAAGGCATCGTCGGTTCGCGCCCTGAGAACCGCGTTCAGGCCCGGCAACGTGCCCGGGCACACGGCGTCCACCCGATTCCAGGCACCGTGAGCCGGGCGGGCGCTCGCCCGGCGCCTTCGGCTTGTTACCGGGCGCTTTGGCGCACCGGAGCATTTTTGGGTTATGAACTGAAACCGTTCGTCCGGTGCAATGCGATCAACCGACAAGCAAGATCCGGAACAACAAAACCGCAGCGTGACCCTTGATGCCTGTTCACTCAGCCGCGACGATGCCCGCCTAGCCGTCCACCCTGATATTCGCGTTCTTCGGATCATAGGGGCTGTCTTCCGTCACCTCCGCATCCCACAGCTTGTCGAATATTTTCACGCGCAGCTTCTGCCCCGTTACCGCCAGTTGGGGCGTGACATAACGCATGCCGATCTGCTTTCAGCTAGACCCAATAAATCCCTAGGCGAGTGGGCAACTGTCTAGATGCAGTTCGCTCGCAATCGGGCGACGATTTATAAGGCCCCAATTATATGGTATTCTCGATCGAACGGCGTTTTCTTACACATTTTCCGTTACTGAGGTTTCTATGGGACTTGCTAAGATCATTCTGGATTCAATTGCGGAATTACGTGCTGCACGGATGGGCAGCAGATCTATGTTGGCCTTTGACACAGGCGATTTTGAGACGGCCGAATCCTTGAACCGAAAGGGGGTTTTCAATCATGGAATCCCGGTTTGGCGAAATATTCCAGACTGCCGGGTATGCGTATAACCTGGGCGAGGCTTTGCTTTTACAGGGGAAAGATGATGAAGCGCTGGACTGTTTCGTAAAGAGT
>JBHHXR010000285.1:0-2884 GCA_046757205.1 Paracoccaceae bacterium | reverse complement strand
CGGGATTTGGAACGAGCGCCCCCTGACCGGCAGCGGCGCCGGAAATGCGTACTATCTGGCGCGTGCCCGACAGCGACTGGAGTTGGCCCGCAAGACGCTCGAATTCGTCGAGCAGACGGCGCCTCGGCCGACCATGGCCGCCCAACTTCAGGCGCTCGGCGGGCGCATCGACCGGGACGCCGAGGATCCCGCTTCTTCGACCGGAAGAGAGCTGTTTGCCCGGGCGGTCGAGCTCAGGCGCCGGATCCTCTTCTCACACCCCGCGCTTGATTTCGACCGGCTGCTCTTAACCAAGCGGCCCCCTCCGGCGCTCAGCGCCCCAGGCGATAGTTACTATGGACTCAATAACGGTGCGGGGCCGGGATTAGTTATCATCGACCACTGGAAATCCGGCCGGCTGAGCGAGACGGTGTTGTTGGAAGGCAAACTGCCGGCGGGCTGCGCGATGCACCCGGACTTGTCGTTCGACGGCAAGCGGGTGGTGTTTGCCTACGCCGATCACACGCCCCCCCGCGAGCGATGGCAGTTCTTCCTCTACGAGATCCACGTCGACGGCACGGGCCTGCGGCAGATCACCGGCACGGACGATGATCCGTTGGCCGGGGCCGGCGGCAGGATGACCGTGCTCTGCGAGGACTACGATCCCTGCTACTTGCCCGACGGCGGGTTTGCCTTCATCTCGACGCGCAACCAGGGGGGCGTGCGATGCCACAACGGCGGGCGCTATTGTCCCACGTATGTTCTCTATCGTTGCGATGCCGACGGGGCGAACATCCGTCAGATTTCTTTCAACGAGGCCAGCGAGTGGGATCCCACGATGATGCCCGACGGGCGGATCCTCTGGATGCGATGGGACTACATCAACCGGCCGGTGATCCCGACGTTCGGCCTCTGGACCACCCGGCTCGACGGCTCGGCTGCCAGCCACTACTTCGGCAGCTACACGCCGAACCCCTGCCGAATCTGCCAGGCGAGGCCCATTCCCGGCTCGCACAAGCTCGTTGCCACGACGGCCGGACACCACACGATTCATGCCGGGTCGTTGATTCTCATCGACCGCGACGTTTCCGAAGACGGACTGGAAGCCATCACGCGACTGACACCGGAGGCGACTTTTCCGGAATCGGAAGGCGATTCGCCGGTCAGTTTCGGCAGTCCGTATCCCCTCAGCGAAGACCTGTTCCTGGCCTCGTTCTGCCCCGACCCGTTCCCTGGGTCAATGGCGCAAGTTCCGCGGTACGACGCTTACGGGATCTACCTGGTCGACACGCTGGGCGGGCGGGAGTTGATCTATCGCGATCCCGAGATCTCTTGCTTCGCTCCGATGCCCGTCGAGCCGCGGCCCGTGCCGCCGGTGCTGCCGCCATCGCTGGTGGCCGGCAAGGGAGCGCCAGCCAAAGGCGTGTTCTACCTCGAGGACGTCTACGAGAGCACGCAAGACATTCCCCGCGGCACAATCAAGCGGCTCCGCGTCAACGAACTGATCCCCCAACCCACCCAGCGCGTGCCGTATTCCAGCGCCGTGAGGTTCGAGGTGCTCAAGCGGATTGTCGGTTCCGTGCCCGTCGATGAAAGCGGCTCGGTGGCGTTCGAGGCCCCGGCCGGCGTGCCCCTGCAATTCCAGGCATTGGATCAAAACGGCATGGCAGTGATGAGCATGCGGACGGCCACCTACTTGCAGCCGGGCGAGGAAGCGAGCTGTGTCGGCTGTCACGAGCCCCGTACGTCCAGCCCCACGATTCGACCGTCGACGGCCGCCGGGCAAATGGTTCTGAAATTGGAGCCGCCGGGCGGACCTCAATACGAAGGGGGCCTCAGCTTCGCCAAGACCGTGCAGCCGGTGCTCGACCGGTACTGCATTGGCTGCCACGGTTTGCAGGAAACCGCCGGCCAGATCGATCTCGTTGGCACGATTGACGCCACCGAGGAGAGTGTCGCCCAAACCTTCCACCAACTGCTCCCCAGCACGGCCTACGCGTCGTTGACCGGGGACGGCCGTTTGGTGAAGATCGCCCAATACGGTGGCGAGACCTGGTACAGCCAGCCGAAGGACTATTTCGCCCACGGCGGCACGCTGGCCGAACTGCTATTACAGGGCCACCAGACCGTCGACGTCGATCTCGACCCCGAGAGCCGCCAGCGGATCATCGACTGGCTTGATCTGAACGCGCAATTCTACGGCACCTACTCCTGGAACAAGGACGAATGGCGGCGTCCGGACCCGGAAGGGGAAAAGGCGCTGCGCGCGTACATCCGCCAGAGATTCGGCGACGAGTTGGCCGGGCAGCCGTTTGCGGCACTCGTCAACGTGGCGTTGCCCGCCGAGAGCCGTATTCTCAAAGCAACGCTGTCGCTGGAGGCCGGCGGCTGGGGGCAGATTGAGCATGGCGGCTTCAAGAGCAGCGACGAGCCAGACTACCGGAAGATGCGCCGGCTCGTCGAGGCGGCCATCCAACCTTTGCCCTACCACGACATTGCCGGCACCTGCGGCCGCGACGAGAAGTGTGTGTGTCTGAGCTGTTGGGTCCGCAAGGTAAAGGAAGAGCGACAGAGGCGAATCGCCGCCATACCATAGACCTCCCCGACCTGGGGTGTTCAATTTGTGGTGATTGGCAGGCATTCTGGGGTACCCGTTTTTGTTCCTGATGCCAAATCAGCCGCTGGCGCGCTAGCGTCCGGTTCTGTCCGACGATTGCACGAACCGGGGGCTAGCGCCCTGCGGCTGATGACAAGCGCCGGAACAAAAGTGGTACCGAAACAAATCGGGGCAATGCCCACAAACTGAACACCCCATTCCTGACCCCTTCCTCACGGCCGTCTTGGGAACAAGGGGTGCCTTCCGTTAGAATGGGAGCGGCTGGTTCGTCCGGCCGGTCCCGCATTT
>JBHHXR010000284.1:0-2887 GCA_046757205.1 Paracoccaceae bacterium | reverse complement strand
CCACGTCCGTCGACGCCGTCGCCGCGGCCGAAACGGTAACATCGCCCGCGCCCCCCGAACCGGCCGCCCCCCCCGAGCCGGCCACGCCCCCCGAGCCGGCGGCCGCAAAGAACCGCCAGACGCCGCCGGGGGCGGCCGGGAACGACGATGCACGCCGCGCACCATCCGCCGACAAGGGATTCACCCTGCGCTTCGCGTCGGACCAGGCGCTGATGCGCCTGGTCGCGCGCAACGACGTCGCTCTTTACACGATGCGCGGCAAACATGCACTGAAAATGAGTGTCCGCGGCGACCGATTCGCATTCCGGCCCGCGTCCGTTCCCGGCCGGTTTCACGAAATGGACACGGACACCGTCCCCGGGGACGTGATCGCCGCGTTGCGCCGGGCCGGCCAGACGAACGGCGGCCGCGACGTGAAATGGGGCGTGACACTGCCCGCCGGAACGCGAGGCGAACTCGACCGTTACCTGACGGGAAGCGCCGGGGGCGCACTCGTCATTGACGCGAACGGCCTCCTGCTGCTGGAACGCTGACGTGCACGCCGCGAACATTCGGCGACTTCTCCTGCTCGGCCTCACCGCGGTCGGATGCGTGACGGCGTCCGCGATCGCGAATGCGCGCGGCACGGATCTGATCGGCTGGACCGATCGCCAACTGATCCCGCATGTAACGGACCGGCTGACCGAACACCCGCGATTCCGTGGCGAGACCGTCGTTTTCATCGCGCTCGAGGGCGGCGCCCCGGCGCCCGTCACGAACGCGCTGGTGCTTGCACTGCGGGACCGCCTGGTCGATGCGATCATCGACGCGCCGGGCGTCAGCATCGGCCGGCAAACACGCCATGACGCCGCGC
Organism: Paracoccaceae bacterium; assembly: GCA_046757205.1. Taxonomy (GTDB): domain Bacteria; phylum Pseudomonadota; class Alphaproteobacteria; order Rhodobacterales; family Rhodobacteraceae; genus JBHHXR01. The sequence continues at coordinate 2,034 of JBHHXR010000284.1, read as the reverse complement.
AACCGGATGCCGCTCATGTGGATTGCACGCGCGATGCGGTTCATTACTACTTCGGCCTGGAAGCAGTCCGGCTCGTCGACGGTCGGCACCGGGTGACTCTGCGTATTCTCGACGTGGAAGACCAAAGCTGGGTTAGCGGCGTCGGCAAGACCTGGGAAGGTCGCCTGACTTCCGCCCAACGGCGCGCTTTCGAGCAGCGGCGAACCGACGCGGATTTTCTCGGCGATCGGGATGTTCCGTTCTCCGCGTCGCAGACCGACATGCTGGCGGCCCACCTCGCGCACGATCTGGCCTGCGCATTGGCACGGCAGACGCGTGACGGCTACACCATCGCCGCCACGTCGCCGGCGGACAGCGCCTCCCCGCTGGCGGGCATCATCGAACTGGTACGCAACAATCTCGCCGGCCACCCGTCACTTCGCATCACCGCCGGTGAATCCGCCGCCAACGCCATGCTCGAGGGCAAGGCGCATCGCATCGCGGGCGAACTCCACCAGTATTGGATCACCGTGACGCCGCGGGCCGGGTCGAAACAGGTGCCGGCGGTGAGCGCCAGCGCCTACGTGCATGTGCCGGCCCCGACCGGCGCCCCGGCCCCGAACGCCGACCGGAGCCGAACTGTCGACCCGCGCCCCCCGGTCAGCGCCTACCCGGCGGAACCATCACCGCCGCCCGACCGGAGCGAGCCGTTCCCGTCACCGATTCGCGTGTTCGAGCCGCGGCAGCGCCGAGCCTGTTATCGCGCCGGGTCTTCCCGCTGGAAGCGGCAACTGGTCCCCGCCGATTACACCGTCGGGCGGGGCGAGTGTTTCCTGCTCCAGACCCGCGCCCATCGCGACGCGTCCGTCCTGCTTTTGAATTACCAGGTCGACCGAGGGCTCGTTCGCTGGCCCGGAAGCGGCTGCAGCGCCGCGTCAAAAATGATCGAAGTTCGCGCCGGCCAGCAATTGCGGTTTCCGGCCGCCGGCGACGCGCGCCCGTCTGCCTCCGCATGGCAGGGTCGTGAAGGGCTGGAAAGTTTTTATGCGGTGGCCGTGGGCAATCGCGAAGCGGCGCTCGAACTGGAAGAGCTGATCGAAGCCGTGCCGGCGCGCTGCACTGTGTCCGCAAGGGAAGGCCTGAGCGGTACGGGTCTGCGAGACTGGCTGGCGGCATTCGCCGGTTTCATGGACCACTGGCAAGGCGACGTTCACTGGCAGGCCATCCGCATCAGACATGTGCAATGAGAAGGCGAAAATGATCAGGTCCCTGGGGTTCATGACGGGATCGGCGATGACCGTCGGCGCGCTGCTGCTGTTGACCGGCCCGCCGGAATTCCGCGCCACCGGGCCGCTTGCCGGCAGCGCCCTCCCGGCGGCGACCGCGCCGTTTCACGGCGCCGGCGCCGACGCCGATCCAACCGAAGTTCGCGAAGCCGAATCCGGCCATCCGGCCCCGCAGGATGCAGCTGCGGCCGACGCACCTGCCGGCCAGGCATCCGCTGCCGTCCCGATGCAGCCGCCGGAAACCGCCGAAGCATCCAGGGCGCCGGTGACCGGACCGAGTTCCGCGCCGAGCGAACACGCCGGCCCGCCGGCACCCGATATTCCCGCGAATGACCCCGATCGCCGGTGGCACTCGTTCTGGAACCCTTTCCGCAGCGAAATCGCCGCCAGCGGTTTCGCCGCTCGCCTGCGCCGCGTGACGGGCATCGACTACCGTGTCGTGCGCCTCGAACCCGGTAGCTACCAGGTTGCTTTCGCGTATGCGGACGACGACGAACGGCGGTCGAAGATCTCGCAAATCGAACGTGCGACCGGTCTCGATTTGCCGGAGCAGGCGCCGTGTACGGCCGCATCAACATAGCGCGCCGGCTGTCGTGCTTGCTCCTGCTGTGTATCTGCTGCTCCGCGAGTGCCGCCGCACGCACCGACACCGATCTGGATCGGGCGTGGCGAGACTTCCTGGAGCATGACGCCGGCCTGGCGCCGAGCTATACCTTTCCGCATTCGCACTGTTTCACCCGTGCCGCCAATGCCAACGGCCTGCCGGAGA
>JBHHXR010000283.1:0-2896 GCA_046757205.1 Paracoccaceae bacterium | reverse complement strand
CCCCCCCGAGCCCGCCGGCCCCGCCCCCCCCCCCCCCCGACCTGCGGGTGGCGACGGCATACGTGCTGCCGCTCGGCGGTGGCGACACCGACACCATCGTCGCGGCGCTGGAGCGCAACCGCACCAAACTCCGGCAAATCGTCAACCGCGCCGTGACGCTGAAATTCTCGCCCGAGCTGCGGTTCCTGCCGGACACCAGCTTCGACCGGATGGACCGCACGCGCCAGCTTCTGAGCGACCCAAAGGTGCGCCGGGACCTCGACAAGGGCTGAGCGGCAACCGCCGCGGGGGCAGGCAGATGAAGCTGAGAATCTGGCACAGCAGCGAACCGGCAGACCCGGCCTCGCCCGCCACCCGCATGTTCACCACGCGGCGCTACCCGATCTTCTACCTGTCCATCGCCAAATGCGGCTGCACGTTCCTGAAGAACCTGTTCTACGCGCTCGATCACCGCGAACAGCACCCCGCCGGCAACGCCGTCCACGCCCACGAGGCGGATCTGGTCAAGGCGCGTCCCGCCGACGAGGAAGCGATCCGGCGGAGCCCCTACGCCTTCACCGTCCTGCGCGACCCGGTGGACCGCTTTCTCTCCTTCTATTTCGACAAGGTCTACGCCGGCGGCCAGCACAGCTTTCCCGCCCTGCGCGCGCGGCTCGCCGAAAGGCGCGGCCTCGATCTTTCGCCGGGGCTGTCGGTGGCGGGCCACCGCGAAAACGCCCGCATCCTGCTCGACTGGGTCGCCGAGGCGCTGCGCAAGCGCAAGACCGGCAACGGCCATCATCACTGGAAACGGCAGGTCACGGCGCTGCGCCGGGTCGAATCGCTGGGCCTCGAAATCCTCACGCTCGACGGGCTGGACTGGCAGCTTCCCGCGCTGCTCGCGCCCGTCATACCTGACCTCGCCGCCCGCATGGCCGCCGTCACGGCGCGCAACGCCGCGCCCCGCCCGGTGCCCCAGCACGCGGTGCCCGACGCCACATTGCGCGCCGCCATAGACCGGGTCTACGCCCGCGACCGGATAGCCTACGACGCGGCGTCCGAGGAGTGGGCAAAACGCCTCGCGCCACCACCGCCGCTGATCGAGAAAAACGAGTTCGGCGGCGACAGGATTCGCGTCCTCACCGCCTTTCGTTACCCGCTTCGCTGCGTTCTCGTCCCCCTGTCGGGAAGCCGGTTCCTGCGAAGGCTGATGTTCCTGCTTGACAACGAGGACGCCGGAACCGGCTTCCCGACCCCGGCCGGCGCCGAAGAACTGGTGCAGCGCCGCCTCTCGGCGCAGGACCTGCGAACCGGCGGCATGGCGTTTTTCGTGCTGCGCGATCCGGTGGAGCGCTTCTTCGCGCTTTATTTCGAAAAGGTCCTGGGCGCCGGCCCGAACGCCTTTCCGTGGATCGGCCGCACGCTGGCGCGGCGCGGCGTCTTCCATACCGGCCACCGTCTCCGCACCGCCCAGCACCGCCACAACTGCCGGCGACTCCTCGGCTTCCTGGAGCAGCGTTTCCGCACCGAACGCACGCAGGACTTGAACGCTTTCTGGCGCCCGCAGGCCTTCACCGCGCGGACGGCCCGGGATTTCGCCATGGTGCCGCTGCTTCACGACCGGCTCGCGCCGCAGCTCGAGCAGATTGCCGGCGCCGCCGTCCCCGGCTTGCCGGGCCTCATCGCCCGCGCGCAGGACGGTCTCGACGACGGTTTTCCGGTCTCCTCCGACGAAATCGCCACCGGACGGATGAAACAGCGCATCAACGCCCTTTATCATGAAGACCGGGCGATCTATGACGAGGCGCGCGGCGTCTGGGACGAAACCGGCCGCCCCCCGAACCCCGAGAGATCATGGCACGTAAAAAGAAGGGTCGCCGCGTCGACGGCTGGCTGATCGTCGACAAGCCCGAGGGCATCACCTCGACGGCTGTAGTCAACAAGGCGAAATGGGCGTTCGGCGCACAGAAGGCCGGGCATGCCGGCACGCTCGACCCGGCCGCCACCGGTGTGCTGGCCATCGCCTTCGGTGAGGCCACCAAAACCGTGCCCTTCGTCACCGACGCCCTGAAGGCCTACCGCTTCACCATCCGCTGGGGCGTCGCCACCGATACCGACGACGCCGAGGGCGAGGCTATCGCCACCTCGGACCTTCGCCCCACGGCGGAAGAAATCACCGCCGCGCTGCCCGCCTTCACCGGCGACATCATGCAGGTGCCGCCGAAGTTCTCCGCCGTCAAGATCGGCGGCGAGCGCGCCTATGCGCTGGCCCGGGGCGGCGAAGACGTGGACCTCGCCGCCCGACCGCTCCGGGTCGAATCGCTGGATCTGGTCGATACCCCCGACGCCGACCACGCGGTGTTGGAAATGGTCTGCGGCAAGGGCGGCTACGTGCGCGCCATCGCCCGTGACCTCGGCGAGGCGCTCGGCTGCCACGGCCACGTCACCGCCCTGCGCCGCGTCTGGTCCGGGCCGTTCGACGCCGAGGACGGCATCGCCTTCGATACGCTCGACGCGCTGGCCGGCGACCCGAAGCTCGACGAATGCCTGCTGCCGGTCGCCGCCGGCCTGTCGGAACTGGCCGAACTGCCCTGCCGCCCCGAGGAAGCCGCGCGCATGCGCAACGGCAACCCCGGCGAAGTGCTGGCCAGCGACGCCGAGTTCGGCGAAACCGCCTGGGCCTCGCTCGACGGCGAACCGGTCGCGATCGGCACTTACCGGGCCGGCAAGCTGTTTCCCTCGAGGGTCTTTCCCAAGGGCGGCCAGACGCGATGCCCAAAGACGGAATCACCTTCATGAAAGGGGTCGCGTCGACCACAGGGCGGCGCCTGACTGGGCGGGCGCGAATGCGCCCGGCCCAAGGGGCAGGCAGGCGCAGCCCGGGCCGCGAGCGACCCGGGCGGGATAACTGGAGTTG
>JBHHXR010000282.1:0-2924 GCA_046757205.1 Paracoccaceae bacterium | reverse complement strand
GGCGGAAGCGCGGCGAGCTCCGAACGCAGCCGCTCGACCAGGGTGTGAAACTGCCCGGTGCCGTTGCCGAAGCGAAGCTGTCCGCCGGCAAGCGGCTGCTTTCCTGCACCGCCGTAGCTGTAGAGCACGGGCAGGTGCGTCAGGCCGATACCTGTCCGGCGGGCCGCCTGAAAAATGCTCAGGGACAATTCGGCCGGGTCGTCGTAGGGCTTGCCGCCCGGCTGATGGTGCACATAGTGGAATTCGCCGACCGCGGCGAACCCCGCCTCCAGCATCTCGACATAGGCGAGCGCGGCGATGGCCTGCATCTGGCCGGGGTCGAGAACGTCGAGAAAGCGGTACATCAGCGTCCGCCAGCTCCAGAAATCGTCGTCGCCGGTGCCGCGGCGCTCGGTCATGCCGGCCATCGCCCGCTGGAACGCGTGGCTGTGCAGGTTTCCGGGCGCGGGAAGGAGAACGGCGACACGGGTGTCGGCGGCCGCCGGAGCGTCGCCGTTGCGCACCGCCGCGATCCGGCCATCGTCGCCGATGGCGATCCGGACGTCGTGTGCCCAGCCTGTCGGCAACCGCGCGGCATCCGCGAATATCGTCGCCATGATGGCTCCCTCTTGGTCCGAAGATCGGCCTGATCTTACATTGACTTAATCGTAATATGCATTTACTTATTTTTTCTGTCAAGCGAGCTTTAGCCATGGGCAAGGGATGCAAAACCCTGACTTTACGCTGAAAAACACAAGCGTTGCGACGATGGCCGAGTCGGGCGCGCAATACGGAATGATTTCACGCGCCGCGCTCGTCATCACTGATGGCAAGATCGCCTGGGTCGGGCCTTCGAGTGACCTCCCCACCGAATATTCGGGATTGCCGCAGCGCGACCTCGGCGGGCGGATGGTGACGCCGGCGCTGATCGATTGTCACACCCATACCGTGTTCGGCGGCGATCGGGCGAGGGAATTCGAAATGCGCCTGGAAGGTGCCACGTATGAAGAGATAGCGCGCGCCGGTGGCGGAATTCTCTCCACCGTGAAGGCGACGCGTGCGGCGACGGAGGACGAACTGCTCGCCGGCGCGCTGCGCCGGATCGATGCGATGATCGCCGGGGGTGTGGCGGTGATCGAGGTGAAATCCGGCTACGGCCTCGATACGGAAACCGAACTGCGGATGCTGCGCGTGGCGCGCAGGATCGGGAAAGTCAGGCCGGTTCGCGTGCGCACCAGTTTCCTCGGCGCGCACGCGGTGCCGCCGGAATACGGCGGGCGGGCCGATGCCTATGTCGACGAAGTCTGCATTCCGGCGCTGCGGCGCGCCCATGCCGAAGGGCTGGCCGACGCGGTGGATGCGTTTTGCGAGGGCATCGCCTTTTCACCGGAACAGGTGGCGCGGGTCTATGACGAAGCCGCCGCGCTCGGCCTGCCGGTCAAGCTGCACGCCGAACAGTTGTCCAACCTCGGCGGCGCCAAGATGGCGGCGGAGCGCGGGGCGCTGTCCGCGGACCATCTGGAATATCTCGACGAGGCCGGCGCGCGGGCGATGGCCGCGGCGGGCACCGTCGCGGTCCTGTTGCCGGGCGCGTACTACACCTTGCGGGAGACGCAGGCGCCGCCGGTCGAATTGTTCAGAAGGCACGGCGTTCCGATGGCGATCGCCACCGACTGCAACCCCGGGTCCGCACCGATGTCCTCGCTGCTGCTGGCCATGAACATGGCTTGCACCCTGTTCCGCATGACGCCGGAGGAAGCCCTCGCCAGCGCCACGCGAAACGCCGCGTGCGCTCTGGGGCTGGACGATTGCGGCGTGATCGCACCCGGCATGCGCGCCGATCTGGCGATCTGGGATGCCGGGCATCCGGCGGAGTTGTCCTACCGCATCGGGTTCAATCCGCTGCACGAGCGTCTGTTCGGAGGGGATGAATGACGCACGTTCTGTCACCGGGGAGCGCGTCGCTCTCGCTGCTTGAGACGGTTTTTCGCCACGGCGGCGAAGTCGTGCTCGACCGGGCCTGCCGCCCGGCGGTGGAAGCCGCCGCCGCGCTGGTGGCGCGGGCGACGGCGGGAGACGAAGCGGTCTACGGCGTCAACACCGGCTTCGGCAAGCTGGCGAGCGTCAAGATCGCCGCCGAGGACACCGCCGATCTGCAGCGCAACCTCGTGCTGTCCCATTGCAGCGGCGTCGGCGCGCCGGTGCCCGAGGATGTCGTGCGGCTGATGATGGCGCTCAAGCTCCTGTCGCTGGGGCGCGGCGCGTCGGGCGTGCGCTGGCGGGTGATCGCGCAGATCGAGGGCATGCTGGCACGCGGTGTCGTTCCGGTCGTCCCGTCGCAGGGTTCGGTTGGTGCGTCCGGCGATCTGGCGCCGCTGGCGCACGTCGCGGCGGCGATGACCGGGGAAGGGGACGCGGCTTTCGAGGGGAGCAGAATGCCGGGCGGCGAGGCGCTGGCGGCCGCCGGGCTGTCGCCGGTCGTGCTGGGGCCGAAGGAAGGGCTGGCGCTGATCAACGGCACGCAGTTTTCCACCGCCTGTGCGCTGGCGGGGTTGTTCGGCGCGTGGCGCGCGGCGCAGAACGCGCTTCTGGTCTCGGCGCTCTCGACCGACGCGGTCATGGGCTCGACGGCGCCCCTGCAGCCGGAAGTGCACGAACTGCGCGGCCATCGCGGGCAGATCGCGGCGGCGACGGCGATGCGGGCGATCATGGAGGGATCGGAAATCCGCGACAGCCACCGCCAAGACGATGCCCGCGTGCAGGACCCCTATTGCATCCGCTGCCAGCCGCAGGTGACCGGCGCGGCGATGGACCTTTTGCGCCAGGCCGGGGCGACGCTGGAAATCGAGGCCAACGCGGCTACCGACAACCCGCTGGTCCTGAAAGAGGCCGGGCGCATCGTTTCCGGCGGCAACTTCCACGCCGAGCCGGTGGCCTTTGCCGCG
>JBHHXR010000281.1:0-2929 GCA_046757205.1 Paracoccaceae bacterium | reverse complement strand
TCATCGTCGAACCGATGGCTGGCTCGACCGGCGTTCTGCTGCCGCCCAAGGGCTACCTGGAGCGGCTCCGCGAGATTTGCGACAGGCACGGCATCCTGCTGATCTTCGACGAGGTGATCACCGGTTTCGGGCGGCTCGGTTCGGCCTTCGCGGCGCAGCATTTCGACGTCATGCCCGACATGATCACCTGCGCCAAGGGGCTGACCAACGGCGTCATCCCGATGGGTGCGGTGCTCTGCAAGGGCGAGATCTACGACGCCTTCATGACCGGCCCGGAACACATGATCGAGCTGTTCCACGGCTACACCTATTCCGGCAACCCGATAGCCACCGCCGCCGGCATCGCGACGCTGGAGACCTATGCCGAGGAGGGGCTTTTTCAGCGCGCGCACGAACTGGAAGGCTATTGGGAAGACGCGCTGCATTCGCTCAAGGGCCTGCCGCACGTGATCGACATCCGCAACATGGGGCTGATCGGCGCGGTGGAACTGGAGCCGATCGAAGGCTCGCCGACCAAGCGCGCCTTCCAGGCGTTTCTGAATACCTATGAGAATGGCCTCCTGATCCGGACGACGGGCGACATCATCGCATTGTCGCCGCCGCTGATGATCGAGAAGTCGCATATCGACCAGTTGTTCGGAACGCTGGCAGAGGTTCTGAAAAAGCTGGACTGAGCCGGCGCAGCATTGGAGGACACCATGACGAAACTCAGGGGCGGGCTTATCCAGATGAGCCTGAAGGGAAGTACCGACGACACGCCCGCGTCGATCCGCGAGCAGATGATCGCCGCGCACATTCCGTTCGTCGAAGACGCCGGCAAGCAGGGCGTTCAGGTTCTGTGCATGCAGGAGGTGTTCACCCAGCCCTATTTCTGCCCCAGCCAGGACGCCAAGTGGTACGCTGCCGCAGAAGCGATCCCCGACGGCCCGACCGTCAGGCTGATGCAGGAATACGCCAAGAAGTATTCCATGGTGATCGTGGTGCCGATCTACGAGGAAGAGATCACCGGCGTCTACTACAACGCCGCCGCTGTGATCGACGCCGACGGCAGCTATCTCGGCAAGTACCGCAAGACCCATATCCCGCATGTCGCCGGCTTCTGGGAGAAGTTCTTCTTCAAGCCCGGAGGCTCGCACTGGCCGGTGTTCCAGACCGCCTATTGCAAGCTCGGCGTCTATATCTGCTACGACCGCCATTTCCCCGAGGGCTGGCGGGCGCTGGCGCTCAACGGGGCGGAATACATCGTTAACCCGTCGGCCACCGTGGCCGGGCTTTCGGAATATCTGTGGAAACTGGAACAGCCCGCCTCGGCGGTCGCCAACGGCTGCTATATCGGCGCCATCAACCGGGTCGGCACCGAGGCGCCGTGGAACATCGGCGAGTTCTACGGCCAGAGCTATTTCGTCAATCCGCGCGGCCAGATCGAGAAAGAGGCGACGCGCGACAAGGACGAGTTGATCGTGCACGACATGGAAATGGACATGGTCCGCGAGGTGCGCAACACGTGGCAGTTCTTCCGCGACCGCAGACCCGAGACCTACGACGTGCTCACCGAAATCCGCTGATACAACCAAGAACAGGACCGCTTTCATGGCCGCACCGTCCGACAACATGAAGATCAACGCCGACCGTCTGTGGTACAGTCTGATGGAGATGGCGAAGATCGGCCCCGGCGTCGCCGGCGGCAACAACCGCCAGACCCTGACCGACGAGGACGGCGAGGGCCGCAAGCTGTTTCACAAATGGTGCGAAGACGCCGGGCTGACGCTCGGCGTCGACCAGATGGGCACCATGTTCGCGCGCCGCGAGGGCACCGACCCCGACGCGCTGCCGGTCTATGTCGGCAGCCACCTCGACACCCAACCGACCGGCGGCAAATACGACGGCGTGCTCGGCGTGCTCGGAGGGCTGGAAATCATCCGCTCGCTCAACGATCTGGGGATCAGGACCAGGCACCCGATCGTGGTTACCAACTGGACCAACGAGGAAGGCACCCGTTTTGCCCCGGCGATGCTGGCGAGCGGCGTTTTCGCCGGGGTGATCGAGCAGGACTGGGCCTATGACCGGCAGGACGCGGAGGGCAAGCGCTTCGGCGACGAGTTGACCCGTATCGGCTGGCGCGGTGACGAAAAGGTTGGCGCGCGCAGGATGCACGCCTTTTTCGAGCTGCATATCGAGCAGGGCCCGATCCTGGAGGCCGAGGGCAAGGATATCGGCGTCGTCACCCACGGGCAGGGGCTGCGCTGGATCGAGTGCACGGTGACCGGCAAGGGCCAGCACACCGGCTCCACGCCGATGCGGATGCGCCGCAACGCCGGGCGCGGGCTGGCGCAGATCACCGAGTTGGTGCACGAGATCGCCATGCGGCACCAGCCCAACGCGGTCGGCGCCATCGGCCATATCGACGTCTACCCGAACTCGCGCAACATCATCCCCGAGAAGGTGGTGTTCACCATCGACTTCCGCAGCCACGAGCTCGACACGCTCGAAGGCATGGTCGCCGAGCTGCTGGAAAAGGCGCCGGGTCTCTGCGAGGCGCTGGGTTGCGAGTTCGAGAGCGAGGATGCCGGTCATTTCGACCCGCCGGCCTTCAACGAAGACTGCGTCGCTGCCGTACGCCGCGCCGCCGAACGGCTCGGCTATTCCCACATGGACATCATCTCCGGCGCCGGCCACGACGCCTGCTGGGTCAACCGCGTGGCGCCGACGGCGATGGTCATGTGCCCGTGTGTCGACGGGCTGTCGCACAACGAGGCCGAGGACATCTCGCCGGAATGGGCCGCCGCCGGGGCCAACGTGCTGTTCCACGCGGTGGTGGAAACGGCGGGGATTGTGGAGTGAGGGCCGCCGCCCATACCCGCACCGTCCCGGCCTCGCGCCGGGACCCCGCGGTCGAACGCGCTTCGGTGGCGGGAGGCCCCGGCGCGGG
>JBHHXR010000280.1:0-2992 GCA_046757205.1 Paracoccaceae bacterium | reverse complement strand
CCGCGTCTCCGACAGGCCCAGTCCGTAGAGCGGCGCGGTATCGAAATACCGAACGCCGCTCTCCCACGCCGTTTCGAGGATGGCTTCAGCCTCTTCATCGCTGATCGCCCGGTAGAGATTGCCGAGCGGCGCCGACCCGAAACCGAGTTCGGTAAAGCTCAGCCCGCCGTTGCCAAGCCGGTCCCAATGACGGGTTTTCAGTGCCAAAGCCGCCTCCCCCGCGAACCGCGCCCGTCCGCCAAAATGACTTTGCCTGCATGTTAATCCCTCTCTACACTGAGGGCAAAGACGCTGTTTTCTCGGGGGCGTGGCGATGAGCGGCAACTACCGGCGCGTGTTTGGCGACAAGAAGCCCGTCATCGGCATGGTGCATCTCGGCGCGCTGCCCGGCTCCCCCCTTCATGACGCCGCTGCCGGGCTGGATGGCCTCGTCGCGGCAGCGGCGGACGACCTGACGGCGTTGCAGGACGCCGGTTTCGATGCCGTGATGTTCGGCAACGAGAACGACCGGCCCTATGAATTCAACGTGGATGCCGCTTCCACGGCAACCATGGCTTTCGTGATCGGCAAGCTGCGCCACCGGATCACCGTCCCCTTCGGCGTCAACGTGCTGTGGGACCCGATGAGCAGCATCGCGCTGGCGGCGGCCACCGGCGCCGATTTCGTGCGCGAGATATTCACCGGCACCTATGCCTCGGACATGGGGCCGTGGACACCGGACGCAGGAAAAGCCATGCGCTACCGCGACCGGTTGGGGCGGCAAGACCTCGCCATGCTCTACAACGTATCCGCCGAATTCGCCTGGTCTCTGGACCGCCGCCCCCTGCCCGACCGCGCCCGCAGCGCGGTGTTTTCCAGCATTCCTGACGCGGTGCTGGTTTCCGGCCAGATCACTGGCGAAGCCGCGGCTCTGAGCGATCTCGAAGCGGTAAAGGCGGTCCTGCCCGATACCCCGGTGCTGGCCAACACCGGCGTCAAGCACGAAACCGTCGCCGACGTTTTGCGCGTCGCCGATGGCTGCATCGTCGGTTCGGCGCTGAAGGTGGACGGCGACACCTGGAACGCTGTTGATCCGGAACGGGCGCGGGATTTCATGGCAGAGGTTCGCACAGTGCGGGGAATTGATCGTGAAACCTGAAATTAAATCAACGCTATGCGACCTGATGTTGATACCGGGCCTGAGCGGTCACGAGGACCGGGTTCGCCGCGCAATCGCCGCGCGTCTGGCGGATTGGGGGATCGACTCGCGCGCCGACACGCTCGGCAACCTGATCGCGACCCTGCCCGGCGACGACGCCCTGCCCTCCGTCATGCTCTTCACCCATATGGACCAGCTCGGCTTCGTCGTCCGCCGGGTCGAGCCTGACGGCCTGATCCGCGTCGAACGCCTCGGCGGGGTGCCGGAGCGGGCGCTGGCCTCGCAGGCGGTGCTGCTCTGCGTTGCCGAGGGGCGCGACGTGCCGGGCGTGATCGCCAACAAGAGCCACCACGCGACGGGATCGGACGAGAAATACACCGTTGTCCCGTATCGCGATCTCTACATCGACGCCGGGTTTTCTTCGGCCGGCGAAGCGGCCCAAGCGGGCGTGCGCATCGGCACGCCGGTGGTGTACAAGCCGCGGGTTCTGGAACTCGCCGGCGAGCGTATCGCCGGCACGTCGCTTGACGACCGGGCGGGATGCGCCGTGTTGCTGCACCTGGCGGAGGCCCTGAAAGGACGCGAGGGCGGGCCGACTGTGCACCTGGTCTTTTCCGTGCAGGAGGAATTCAACCTGCGCGGCGCGTGGCCGCTGGCCGAGGCCCTGCGCCCGGATATTGCCATCCAGCTCGACCTGGCGCTGGCCGACGACACGCCCGACATGGCCGGGCGCGGCGACATGCGCCTCGGCGGCGGCCCGGCGATCAGCCTCTATTCCTTCCACGGGCGCGGTACCTTGAATGGTGTCATCCCGCACCCCGCCATGGTGCGGCTGTTCGAGGATGCCGCCGATGCGGCTGCCCTGCCCCTGCAACGCAGCGCCCAGACCGGTATCCTGACCGATCTGTCCTACGTGCAGCTAGCGGACGGGGGCATCGCCTCGATCGACGTCTGCTTTCCCGTTCGCTACACGCATTCAAGCCTGGAGGTCTGCGACCTGAACGATCTGGACGGCCTTCTGAAACTGCTGATCGCGGCGCTCGGGCGCATCGACGCCGGGTTCTCGCTCGACAGGGACGACCACACGTGACCAGCTACACCCTCGGCATCGATATCGGTACCTTTGAGTCAAAGGGCGTTCTGGTCGACGGCGACGGCAACATCCACGCCAGCGCCGCCCGCCCGCACAAGATGATCGTGCCGCAGCCCGGCTGGGCCGAGCACCGGGCAGAAGAGGACTGGTGGGGCGATTTCGTTCATATCTGCCGGACGATCCTCGGCGAAAGCGGCTGCGACCCGGCCGACATTGCGGGCGTCGCGTGCAGCGCCATCGGCCCCTGCATGTTGCCGGTGGACGGTAACGGCGCACCGCTGATGAACGGCGTCCTCTACGGCGTAGATACCCACGCCGCCGCCGAGATTGCCGAGTTGACGGAGAACATCGGCGAGGACGTGCTGCTCGCCCGCTGCGGCAATGCCCTGACTTCGCAGTCGGTCGGCCCGAAAATCCTCTGGCTGAAGCGCAAACGGCCGGAGGTTTTCGCGAAAACCGCGCACATCCTCACCTCCACTTCCTACCTCGTCCAGCGCCTGACCGGCGAGGTGGTTATCGACCATTTCACGGCCGTCAATTTCATGCCGCTTTACGATGCCGGCAGACAGGACTGGGTGGACGACATGGCGCCCGACATCATCGGGCTGGACCGCCTGCCGCGCCTGGCCTGGTCGACCGAGATAGCCGGGCATGTCACGGCGCAGGCCGCCGCCGAGACCGGGCTGGCCGAGGCCACGCCGGTCACCACCGGCACCGTCGATGCCGCCGCCGAGGCGGTCAGCGTCGGGGTCACCGCGCCG
>JBHHXR010000279.1:0-3042 GCA_046757205.1 Paracoccaceae bacterium | reverse complement strand
AGTGAAAATAATGCAGGCTACCGGGTCACTTCTCAGTGAAAATCAACAGGGCGAATACTACCCAGCGCCGCACAGGCGAACCCATACGCATGTCCACCCGTCACGGGTGTTTCACGCAGACCCGCCAGGAATTGGCAGCGGTCAAAGGTGAAACCGAGAACGGAGGCAAGACATGCTCTACCCCACATATTCAAGAAGCAGTGATCCATTCGCACTGATGCGCGCGATGATGCGCGATTTTGATCCTTTCGTTTCCGCCAGTGCCGGACGGCCGGCCTTTCCGGCCGTCAATGTCTGGCAGGGCGACGAGGCGGTGGCCGTGACCGCCGAACTGCCGGGTGTCGAACCTGCTGGCATCGACATTTCGGTCAAGGACAATGTCCTGACGATCGGCGGCGAGCGCAAGGCGCCCGAAGTGCCCGAGGGCGCCACGTGGCACCGCAACGAACGCGACTACGGCAAGTTCACCCGCGCGATCCGGCTCCCCTTCGCGGTATCCGACGAGAAGGTCGAGGCGCGGATGACCAATGGCGTGTTGCATGTCGTGATCGGCCGCCCCGAAGAGGACAAGCCGAAGAAGATCGAGATCAAAGCCGCCTGACAGGAGGGTGAACAGATGACCAACGAAGTAACCGAGACTGCGGAAAAGACTCCGGCCGAAGCGCCGGAAACCACCACGGGCGGGCGGCTTTACCGGCCTCTGACCGATATCGTGGAGACCTCCGAGGGCGTGGCCCTGATGCTGGAGATGCCGGGCGTCGCCGCCGAGGACGTGGACATCACTCTGGAAAAGCGCGTGCGGACGATCCGCGGAAAGGTGCGGCCCACCAGCCCCGAAAAGCTGCAACTGGCCTATGCCGAATATGGCGAAGGCGATTTCGAGCGCACCTTTACCCTGTCGGAGGATTTCGACCCCGACAAGATCGAGGCGCGGGTGCATAACGGTGTGCTGACTCTGACGCTGCCGCGCGCGCCCGAGGCGCAGCCGAAGAAAATCACCGTCAAGGCGGCGTAACCCGGCGCCACCGGACCATGACGAGACAAGGAGAAAATACATGCAGATCAAGGACCTGATCCCCTGGGCGCGCAAGGACCACGCGCCCGAACCGAAGAGTGACGACAACAACCCCATCGCCGCGCTCCAGCGCGACATGAACCGCGTGTTCGAGAGCTTCTGGAAGCGCGCTGGCGACCTCGACTGGCCCTGGGGCGGCGGCGAGGCGAAGTCCGATGTCGTCGAGACCAAGGACCATGTGGAGGTGTCGATCGAATTGCCCGGCATGGAAATGAAGGACATCGAAGTGTCGGTGACCGATGACATGCTGACCGTGAAGGGCGAGAAGAAGATCGAGCAGCAGGAGGAGAAGAAGGGCTACTTCCTCTCCGAGCGCAGCTACGGCGCAATCTATCGCACGATCCCGCTGCCCCCGGGCGTCGATGGTGAGAAGGCCGAGGCCGGCTTCAAGAACGGCGTTCTGACGATCAAGCTGCCGCAGACCCCTGAAGCCCAGGCCAAGGTCAAGCGCATCGAGGTCAAGGGCGCCTGAGGCATGCCAAGAATCGCGCCGCCGTGCTTCAGCCCGACGGCGCAGTTCTTCGAAGGAGATAACAAAGGCCGAGCCGCTTGGCTCTCGCATTCGTCTTGTCGCCGGGCATGGCGGCGGGCGCTGCAGCCGCGCAGGTGGTGACGGCCCAGGCCGATGCGCGCGGCATCCCGACTGTCGCGCCGCTCATCGACGCCGTCGATGACGCGGTGGTCAACATCGCCGTGGTCTCGGAACGGCCGGCGCAAATGACGCCTCTTTTCCGCGGCCCGTTTTTCCAACCCTTTCTTCCGCCGTTCGAGCAGATGCCGCCGCAGCGGCAGATGAGCGCCGGGTCCGGCGTGATCGTCGATGCCCGCGAAGGCTATGTCCTGACCAACAACCCGCTGGAACGCATCATGCGCGAGATCCGCCGACGAACGCGGGTCGTGGGGGCGTTCCCGGATGGCAAATCCTGCGTGAACCTGGCTTCTGCCCGCCTGCGCCATATCGCCGGAACCCAGTGGGCAATCCGAAGATACATGAACATGGCCCCGCTATTCGGGGATAAAACCCAAGGAGCTGTCGTTGCATGACCAAAAGTGCGAAAGACATTTGACAGTACCTACGGGCCGCGAGCACCGCGGCCGTCGAAGTTCGATCCGTTCAAGGATTACATCCGTGTCTGACGTCAGCACCTGTGGGGCCGATATCAGGTCAGTTTTTCGGCATTTTCGACCAAGAAAACTTGGAGTCAGTCAACATCTTTCCCCTCACCGCCGCGTCAGATCGCGAAAGCCCCGAAGCCGGGCACCAAGCGGGTCGCAGCCGCGGCAACCGGTGATTTGGCCCTCGAAACCCGTTCACCGCATTCAGCGCGTTTGCCGCGCCGTGCCAACTCGCGCACGGGTGGTTCTGTCTCTGTGGAACTCGGCGCCGACATTCATCTGGTCGAGCAGGGCGTCCAGCGCCCAGTGATGTTCGAGGACATCGGGTGGAACGCTGCGGCACATGGTGGACGCGAAAGTCCCGAGCCTTTGGTGAAAACGCTTGGCGACGGCCGGGTACCCCAGCAATTCGACCATGCCGCAAATACCGAGAAAAGCGGCGAGCTCGGCCGCGTGTGGCCGATCCGCGCCTCCCTCGGCAAGCAGCCACGCATAGAGGTCGGGATAGAAATTGTTGGTGATCCCGCAGAAACCGCGCGATCCCGCCCGCACCGCTTCCCAGGCGATGGCGGCATTGGCATTGACGATGGCGAAGGGCGAGCCCTCGGCGATGGCGCAGCACCGGCTGACGGTAGCCAGATCGCACGACACGTCCTTGAGCGCGACGAAGCGGCCCGATCCGGCGCAGAAGCGGACATGCTCGTCGCTCAGCAGCCTCCGGTAGGGTGACGGGCACTCGTAAAGTCCCAGCGCCAGCTCCCGCGGAAGCTCCGCCATCAACCCGCGCAGATGCTCCAGCAGCGCGGCATCGCCCGGGTGCCGCCGTGACGCCCCCCCCGTGGGGCCCAAGA
>JBHHXR010000278.1:0-3110 GCA_046757205.1 Paracoccaceae bacterium | reverse complement strand
CGTCGTGCCGCCGAGCAGGCCAGCCATCATCGCCACCGCAACGATGCGGGATTTACTGGATTTCATTTTTTGGTTTCTCCCAAGAGTGTGAATTGCCGCGCCACTCTGCCCCAGTTCTTCCTCACAGCGGCAAAACGGTTTTTCAATTGGGCGTGAACAGACTGTAACGTTTGTTTGATTGGACCGTGATCGCGTCTTCAATGACTGTCGCACCGCAGCCTGGGAGTCCTGCCATGCGTCTTGGAATTGTTGTTGCGATGTTGATTGCCGGTTCGGCGGCGGCCCACGCGGGCGGTGATGCCGCCGCCGGCGAGAAGGCGTTCAAGCGGTGCAAGATGTGCCACCGCGTCGGCGAGGGCGCGAAAAACGCCGTCGGTCCCGTGCTGACCGGCGTTGTCGGGCGCCCGGCGGCCAGCTTCGAAGGCTACAAATACGGCGATTCGATGCGCGCCGCCGGCGAGGCGGGTCTTGTCTGGGACGAGGAACTGATCGCGAAATATATCGCCGATCCCTCGGGGTTCCTGCGTGAATACCTCGGTGACCGCAAGGCAAAGGCGAAGATGAAATTCAAGCTGAAGGACGAACAGGCGCGTGCCGACGTGGCGGCCTATCTGGCGACCTTTTCGGCCGCCAACTGATACCGTGCGCCTGCCTGTCCTCTTCGCGTTCGCCATCGGGTTCCCCGCTGTCGCGGGCGCCGCGGAAATCTGCGTGAAGAACGCCACCGGCGACCGGCTGCTGTTTCTCGCCGAGGGCGCGGAGAGAGTGCTCGAGTGGCTCGAATCCGGCGGCCGGCTGTGCACGGAAGAGGCGGCGGTGGGAAACAGCCGCATCGGCGTTTTCTACGACGAGGAGGCGCTGGAGGGCTGCACCCGGCTGACCCGCGCCGGGCAGAGCGAGACCCTGACCGGCTTCACGGAATTCGACAATTGCGAATGGGCCGACACGCCGCGGGGGTTTTGAAGCCGGTTGGCCGCCCTCACCTTGCGCCGTTTTTACTTGATGTGGCGGGAGGCTCAGAAAATGCGCAAGTTGCCGAAGCGCGGAACGATGGCCGGACTACAGCTTGTCGCCCTTTTCCGGCAACAGCGCGCCGCGTTCGTTGAGCCAGGGGTGCACCTTGAGCGCCCGGCGCAGCACCGCCTGCGCGAGGTCGGACTGGCCGATCCGGTTCAGCGACAGCACCTTGCCCGATAGCGCCCCGAAATGGTCCGGCTCGATCTCCAGTGTGCGGTCGATATCCTCGATGGCGCCCTTGAAGTCGCCGCCGAGGTAGCGCGAGAAGGCGCGCTGGTTCCAGCCCTCGGCGTAGTCGGGGCAATAGGCCACCAGCTCGTTGAGAACCGCCACCGAACCCTCGAAATCGAAACCCTTGCGCAGTCCCATGCCGTGGTTGAGCATGGCTTGGGCGTTCCTGTCGGGTGCCGTCATCCAGATGCGCCACAGCTCGTCGGCCGCCGCGCGCGCCGTTTGCGGGTCCGCCGACAGAGCCAGCGCCTTGAAGAGCGCGGCTTTTTCCTCGGAGCGGTCGGGCACCGGCGGGCAGGTCGTGGCGAACACGCCGGTCGGCATAAGAAGCAGCAGGAGCAGTGCGAGGCGCATGCCCGGATCATGCGCGGGCGCCCTGCCGGCGGTCAAGCGCCGCCGTGAGTGACGCACGAAATCGTCAACCGCTCAGGCGCCGGCGAAACCGGCTTCAAGTTCTTCCCGCCGTTCGTCGGAAATCTTGGCGAACAGGACGTCGGGAACGGTGAAGGCGCGGCCGGCCGGCAGGACGCGCAGCGCGTCGCCCGCGTCCTGCGGCCAGTCCGCACCGTCGAGGCCGAGCGCGCCCAGCATCGCGTCGGCGGCGTCGGGGATGAACGGGCGCGACAGAATCGCGTAGAAGCGAATAAGGTTCAATGCCAAACGAGTTATCGCCGCGGCGCTGTCGCGATCTTCCCTGAAGACCGCCCACGGTTGCGCGGATTGCAGGTATTCGTTGCCCGCCACCCAGATCGCGCGCAGTTCCGCCGCCGCCTTGCGCAGCTCGATGGCCTCCATCTGCTTCTCGTACGCGGCGAGCCGGCGGCCCAAGTCGGCGATCAGTTCTTCTTCCCGCGCGCCGTGGTTTCCCCCCTCAGGCACCGCTTCGCCGAATTTCGAACGGCAGAACTTGGTCACCCGCGAGACGAAATTGCCGAGCACGTCGGCGAGGTCCTTGTTGACGCCGGACTGGAAGCTTTCCCAGGTGAAATTGGCGTCGTCGCTTTCCGGCGCGTTCGACAACAGCCACCAGCGCCAGTAGTCCGAGGGCAGGATTTCCAGCGCCTGGTCCATGAAGATGCCGCGCCCCTGGCTGGTGGAGAACTTGCCGCCCTCGTAGTTCAGCCAGTTGAAGCCCTTGATGTAGTCCACCAGCTTCCACGGCTCGGTGCCGTCGTAATTGGCGCCCATCAGCGTCACCGGAAAGGACAGCGTGTGAAACGGGATGTTGTCCTTGGCCATGAACTGCACGTAGCGCACGTCCGACGCGCCCTTGTCCTCGCGCCACCAGCGCTGCCAGGCGGCGTCGTCGAGGCCGTTGGCGTCGGCCCATTCCGCGGTTGCCGCGATGTATTCGATGGGCGCGTCGAACCAGACGTAGAACACCTTGCCTTCCATGCCGGGCCAGTCCTCGTCGCCCTTCCTGACCGGTATCCCCCAGTCGAGGTCGCGGGTGATGCCGCGGTCCTGCAGACCGTCGCCGTCGCGCAGCCATTTTTTCGCGATGGAGGTGGTCAGGATCGGCCAGTCGGTCTTGGAGTCGATCCATTTCTCCAGCCGCTCGCGCATTTTCGACTGGCAGAGATAGAGGTGCTTGGTTTCGCGCACCTCCAGATCGGTGGAGCCGGAGATGGCGGAGCGCGGGTCGATCAGGTCGGTCGGGTCGAGCTGCTTGGTGCAGTTCTCGCACTGGTCGCCGCGGGCCCGCTCGTAGCCGCAGTTGGGGCAGGTGCCCTCGATGTAGCGGTCCGGCAGGTAGCGCCCGTCGGCCCTGGAAGAGACCTGTTTCTCCATCACGTCGCGGATCAGCCCGGCCTCGGCCAGCCGGCCGGCCAGATCCGGGCTCAGCCTGAGGTTCGGCGGTG
>JBHHXR010000277.1:0-3117 GCA_046757205.1 Paracoccaceae bacterium | reverse complement strand
AACTTGTCCACCGCATTGTCGATCTGGGTCAGTCGGCGATCCAGGTTGCCGCCGCCCGCGTGCAGAGCCAGATCGTCATGGAGCGCATCAAGCCCGACGCGCCGCTGCCGGTCGGGTACGGGTGACAGACCGCGGCAACGGCGAAAGCGGGACGCCGGGATGCGATAGCCCCGCCCGGCCCCGGGGCACCTGTTTCTCCACCGATGCAAGCGGGCTCAGTCCCAGCCAGGTCTTGCCGAGAAACCTGTGGAGCGGTGGCAAAGGACGGTCTACGCTGTTACCGGGCTTGGCGAGATGGATCGGAAACGAAATTGCTTTTGGGCCCAGGCTGACCGCAAATGTGACACGTGAGTTCACGAGGCCACGCGTCGGCGCGAGGACCAGATAACAACAATGTTGTGCATCACGACGGATGAATACCTCGCCCGCCTGGACCGGCTGAAAACCGGCGTGCGGAAAGCCGGACTCGATCTCTTCATCGTTTCCGCCTTCGACAGTATCTTCTATCTGACCGGGGCCGGTTACGAACCCCTTGAACGCCCGTTCTTCCTGATCATCCGGCCGGACGGCGAACCGTCGCCGCTGACGCCACTGCTGGATCGCGATCACCTGAAAAAGGCGCGCGGCATCAAGCCGGAAAACATTCATAGTTATCGGGAATACCCGGCGCCGCAGGGCGACGGGTGGCCGGAGCGATTGGCCGCCGAGATAGGTGCCGCTTTGTCGATCGGGATTGAGCCAACCCTGACGCAGGAAGTATTCGCGGCGCTGGCGGTTTACAAACCGCAAATGCTGCCGCTTGTCGAAGAACTTCGGCTGGTCAAGACCGCGACCGAAATAAGCATGATCCGGCGTGCCGCCGGTTACGCGGTCTTGGCCGTCAAACGGTTGCTGGCGATGTCATATTATGGCGCAACCGTAGCCGAGGGGTTCGCGGAAACCCGGGCCGTCGTGAAGCCGATGATCCGGGACGTACCCGATTGGGACCCTTTGACGTCGAGCGTCCTGATGGCCAGTTGGGCCGCCCCGCACAGCGCCCAGCCGCATTCCGTACCAAAACTTTTCGATGTCCTGAAAGAAGGCCCGCATGTCGCCTTGGCGCTGACACGTTGCAACGGCTACGCGGCCGAATGCGAACGCACCTATTTTACGGCAGCGCCCGATGAACAGACATTGGCTGCTTTCAAGGCGATGACGGAAGCACGGCGTCTTGCCTTCGGCTTGGTCAGGCCTGGTATGCCTTGCGCGGAAATTGATGCGCGTGTGAATGAATTTCTCTGCGCCGAAGGGTATGCGGATGACGAACAAAGGCTGCACCGCACCGGGCATGGACTTGGGCTGGGCAACCACGAAGCGCCCTGGTTGGCGGAGGGGAGCGATCAGGTTTTGGAAGAAAACATGGTTCTCAGTGTCGAACCGGGGATCTATCTGGACGGTGTTGGCGGCATCCGCCATTCGGATACCGTTTTGGTAACCGGCGACGGCTTCGTAAGCTTGACCGAAATGCCAACCGACATTGCCTCGCTCACCACAAAAGGCCTTCGGCCGATGGCGCGATTCAAGGGATGGGTGGTGCGCCGGGCCTTAAAGGTGAGCCAGAAACGCACAGCAACTCTCGCCGCCGGCAAGTGATCTTTCGCCCGCTATTGTCCCTGCCGTGTCAGCGCGCGGGTCTTGACTTTGGCCACCTGATTTTCCACCGGTGCAAACCAGCTCACCACCGGCGCCAATCTAACAGGTCCTCACCAGACAGGGCGGGTCGGGCGTTACCCGGGCGGCGATACAGGCGACCGCCGCTAAGAAATGCGGCGCGAGCGCGGCGCGCGGCCCGTCGGCCGGTATTTGATCCGCATCAAGGCGGTAATTTCGAATAGATGGAATAATGCCTGCTTGCTCGTTCCGGGCGTCTGTGTTTCCGGCGCTCCGGTTCTGTCAGAGCAGGAGGCGATCATGAAAACCAACGCCCTTCCCCGTTATGACGACAGCGTCAACGAGACCGGCTGCTGTCCGAAGTTCAATCCCGAGGGCTGGGACGGCCGGCACCTGCACTTCGAAGACAAAGCGTTCGTGCGCGCGAAAACCCGCAGCGTGGCGCATATTCCGCTCAACATGGCGCGCGTGTTCCAGCGCACATTCGGATCGATCGAGGCGGCGGATGCAGGCAAGCCGGGCAACATCGTCGTGCTCAGCCGCGAGCTGTCGCCGTTTTCCGCGGAGCACCTTTTCGCCGTTTCCAGGCCGGTTGAAGGGCAGGAAACGGTCAGACTGTCCGGCGATTTCCTGACCAAGGTTTTTGAAGGCCCGTATCGCGAGGCGCCGCGCTGGGAAACCGACCTGGCGAAAGCGGCGGAGGGTGAAGGAAAAGCGGCGGACAAGACCTACTTTTTCTACACCACCTGCCCGAAATGCGCCAAGCACTACGGCAAGAACTACGTCGTCGGCGTCACCCGCCTGCACTGAACGGCGCCGTCGCGCGGGGCGCAGCGCGGTTTATCCGCCCGTCGCCCGCCGGTAGGCCAGCGCCGCCACCGCGAGATCGCCCAGCGCCATGCCGCGAAAGACGAAGGCGCTGGCGATGCCGGGGTCGTGCGCCGCCTGCGGCTCGTCGCACACCAGCGCCGACAGATCGCCGGTGATCAGCTCCGGCGCCACCATCCGGCGTTCGGCGCTCGCCTCCTGTTCCAGATCGTCGACATAGATGCGCCCGAAGGCCGCCATCCCCGCATCGTCCCACGGGATCGCCAGATCGGTGATCGCCGCGAAGGCGCCGGGCTTCAGCCAGCGCGCGTCCAGATACGGCTCCACCGAATAATCCAGCGTGATCGAGGACACCACGATATCCGCCCCCTCCAGCGCCGCGCGCGGGGTCTCCGGCGCCACCGCGCGCAGCCCGTGCTCGCCGGCCAGTTCGCACAGCCGTCCGACATTGGCCGGCCCGCGCCCGAAGGCGCGAACCTCCTTCAGCGGGAACATCGCCGCGAAGGCGTCGAGATGGCTGCGCGCCTGCACGCCGCAGCCGACGAAGGCGATCACGCGGGCGCCCCGGTCCGCCAGCCGCTTCGCCGCCACCGCCGACAGCCCCGCCGTGCGCACCGCCGTCACCCAGTTGGCCCCCAT
>JBHHXR010000276.1:0-3142 GCA_046757205.1 Paracoccaceae bacterium | reverse complement strand
GTCAACGGTCCACGCCTTGACACCGTAGGCACGCGCCACGGCGGCATGGTCGGTGCGGCTGAAATCGACGGAAAAATACCGTTCGCCGAACCCGGATTTCTGCCCGGCCTTGATCCAGCCGAAAACCGAATTGGAAAATACCACGATGGTGATCGGCAGGTCCAGACGAACCATTGTTTCCAACTCGCCCACCGACATGCCGAAACTTCCGTCGCCGGTAGCGCAGACCACCTTGGCCGACGGGCGCCCGATCTGCGCGCCGATGCTGGCGCCGATGGCGTATCCCAATGCGCCGTGCGCCCGGTTGGTGATGAAGTGGCGCCCTGCCAGCGGCCACGGGTACCATGCCGAGAAATACGGGCATGGTGTGCCCGGATCAGCGCAAATCACCGCGTCGTCGGGAAGCAGTTTCCGCAGCGCCGCGATCACCCTTTCGGGTTTCACCGGTTTCTCTGCGTTGGATGATAACGCGCTGAAGTCACGCCATTTTTCCAGTCTTGTGGCGGAAACCCTCGCCGCACCGCCCTTGCTTTCCTTCCTGCCCGTGTCCGCCAGCGCGGCATTCAGCTTCCGCAAACCGGCCCGGGCGTCGCAGACCATCGCCGCCGCCGTCGGGTAGTTTGCGGCGATGACGGCGGGATCGCTGTCCAGATGCAGTACCGTGGCCCCCACCGGCGGGCTTCGCCAGCGTTCCGTGGTCACCGAACCGGCGCGGCAGCCGATGAAGAACACGCAATCGGACGCATCGACCAGCGCGCGCGTCGCGGCGCTGCCGCCGTTGGAGCCGACCACGCCGGCGCAATTGGGGTGGGTCTCCGCCAGCGCGCCCTGACCGCTGACCGTGGTGCAGACCGGAACGTCGAGCGCTTCCGCGAGGGCCGCGAGTTCCGCTGTGGCGCCGGCCAGAACCGGTCCGCCGCCGCAGATCAAGACCGGTGATCTTGCAGCCAGCAACGCGTCGAGCACCGCCTCGGTCTCGGCATCGCCGGGTTCGGCAGGCAAGGCGGGATAGCGGCAATAGCGACGGTCGGCCCAGATGTCGTCTGCCGCAACCGCCGCCTTTTGCACGTCGAACGGCAAACCCAGATGCACCGAACCGGACCGCCCGCAGGTCATTTCCCGAAACGCCCGGCGCACCGCGCGCGGCAGCAGGCCGGCGCTGCGGATGAGCCCGTTCCACTTGGTCAGCGGCCGGTACAGCGCATCCTGATCCAACTCGGTCAGCGGATAGCGCCCGGCGGACGCGGTCGACACATCGGTGGTGATGCCAAGAACCGGAACCGAACTTTCGTTGGCTTCCACCAGACCGGGCAGGATATAGGTGGCGCCGCCGCCCGAAGGCCCTTCGCAGACACCGGGCTTGCCGGTTACGCGGGCGTAGGCATCCGCCATATAGGCCGCGTGACGCTCATCGCGCGTCAGCACATGCGTCATGCCGTGATCCATCCGGCAGAGCGCGTCGTAGAACGGCAGGGAAGTGTCGCCGCACAGTCCGAATATGTGCTCCACCCCATGACCGGCCAGCAGGCTGACCAGGGCTTCCGCCCCGGTCATCATGTTTGTCCGCCCCGTATCCTCTTTGTCCAAAAGGCGCCCCTCTTCCCTGTACGAAGATCAAGTCACTTCTGGATACAAACCTGTATACAGTTCTGTATCTTGTAACTCTATCGGGCATGTGTCAAGATCGAACGACACCAGATCAGGATCTGTCAGGATGGGTGAAGGCCGCGTAGGGGAGTTGTATAGCCGCCTGAAGGAAATGGCGGTGAGCTTCCAGTTCCGGCCCGGAGAACGAATCAACGAGGTCGCGCTGGCGCGAAAGCTGGACGCCAGCCGGACGCCGCTTCGCGAGGCGCTCAACCGGCTGGTCGCGGAGCAGCTTGTCGATTTCCGGTCCGGCCAGGGCTTCTTCTGCCGTGACCTCGACGCCGGCCTGATCTTCGAACTTTACGAGATGCGCGAAATCCTGGAGACCGCCGCGACGCGGCGAGCCTGCGAACGGGCGGCGGACGAAGACGTGATGGCTCTCAGGGACGACCTCTACGGATCCGGCTTGGCATTTGTTGGCAAGACCATCCCGCAGGTAACTGAAACAGATGAACATTTTCACGTGTCCATCGCCCGCCTCGCCGGCAACGGAGAACTGGTTCGCCAACTTGTCAACATAAATGAACGCATCCGTTTCATCCGTTGGATCGACATGTCTTCGCGAGTGATGAAGACCAAGGGCGAACACAAGGGCATCATGGCGGCGATCGTCGATCGCGACGCCGACCGGGCGGTCCGGTTGATGCAGGCGCACATCACCAAGCGGATGGACCAGATCGTCGCCGCCGTGCGCGAAGGCTTTTCCAACATATACGTCCCCGGCGCCGGCGATCTGTTCACCCAGGAAATAGATGAGCGGGAGGGATAGATGAAGGTTACCGGCGGCAAGGCGGTCTACGGCGCATCGGTTGGCATCCTGATGCTGGAGGCGCGGTTTCCACGCATACCGGGCGACATGGGAAACGCGCTGACCTGGCCATTTCCGGTTCGCTACCGCGTTGTGCGGGGTGCCTCGCCGGACCGCGTGGTCCGGCGACAGGCCGAGGGGCTTCTGCCGGCGTTCATCGAAGCCGGCAGGGAGCTGGTGGCGGAAGGCGTCGACGGGATTACCACGAATTGCGGCTTCCTGTCGCTCTTGCAGAACGAACTGGCCGCCGCGCTGGACGTTCCGGTCGCCACTTCCGCGCTGATGCAGGGCGGCATGATCCAGGCGACCCTTCCGCCCGGCAAACGTCTTGGAGTACTGACCATATCAGCGGAATCGCTTACCCCGGCACACCTCGCCGCCGCCGGGCTTGAGGCCGGCATTCCGATACAAGGCATCGACCCGGGCGCCGAGTTGTTCCGTGTCATCCTGAATGACGAGCCGGTGCTCGATATCGAGAAAGCACGATCCGACATGCTCCGCGCCGCCGCCAAGCTGGTCGAAGGGCATCCCGCGCTCGGCGCCATTCTTCTCGAGTGCACCAACATGGTCCCCTATGCCGCCGATGTCCGCGACGCCACCGGGCTGCCGGTATTTTCCATTTTCGAATTCATGGCCTGGTTTCAAGGCGCGCTTGAGCCGAGGCGGTTTGGCGGGCCTTTACGCTGA
>JBHHXR010000275.1:0-3238 GCA_046757205.1 Paracoccaceae bacterium | reverse complement strand
CGAAGAAGAGAATGCGGGACGAATCCTGCTCATGCAGCCGACAGGAAAACTTGCCGGAGAGTTCATAAATCGTGCCTCCGACGGCCGTGTTTACCGGCTCGGCTGGAGCCGCTACGTGGATCGGGCCAACGGAGAGCGAGCGCTGAAGAGTATCCGTTCGGCAGATTGCGCCGTTGACGATTGACCGCTTTTCAGGCCGCGAACCCCGGGGCCTGAAACCTGCGAAGTTCCGATGCGCCTTGTGCTGCGCGGCGGGGTGACCCATCTTGGACGGCATGGAACACGACGCGGCCGATACCGGCGCCCTGCGGCGCGCCGTCCTCGACGGCCCTGTCGGCGGGTCGTCGGATTTCGACCTCGACCCGGCGGTCCGCGCCATGCTGCCTGAGGGTCGAAGGCTGCGCGCCGCTTCGGTCCTGATACCGGTGGTCGAACGCGACGGGGTGTTGGACGTGATCCTTACCAAGCGCGCTTCGCACCTGAAACACCATGCCGGCCAGATCGCCTTTCCCGGCGGCAAGGTCGAGGTAACCGACGCCTCTCCCGAGGCGGCGGCGCTTCGCGAAGCCGCCGAGGAGATCGGCCTCGCACCTGCCGACGTCGAAATGATCGGCGCTATCGACCCGCACGAGACGGTGACAAGTTTCCGTATCCGCCCGTTCGTCGGCCTCGTTGCGCCCGGGTTCACGGCAAGGGCGCAACCCGGCGAGGTCGACGAAGTGTTCGAGGTTCCGCTCGGCTTCCTGATGGACCCCGCCAACCTGCAGACTCACGTGCGCATCTGGAAGGGCATGCGGCGCAGCTACTACGCCATTCCCTACGGCCCGTACTACATCTGGGGCGCCACCGCGCGCATGCTGAAGGCGCTGGCGGATCGCCTGCGGGCAGTGCAATGAAAGTGTCGGGCGAATGGCTGACGGCACCGCCGCCGCAGCGGGCGCTGGCGCTTCTTGGTGATGCCGGACACCAGGCGCTGGCGGTCGGCGGCTGCGTGCGCAATGCCCTGCTGGGCATGCCGGTGGCCGACGTCGACATCGCCACCGACGCCAGGCCCGAACGGGTCATGCAGCTTGCCGCCGATGCCGGGCTGAAGGCGGTGCCGACCGGCATCGACCACGGCACGGTGACGCTCGTGGTCTCCGGTACCGGGTTCGAGATCACCACCTTCCGCAGCGATGTCGCCACCGACGGCCGCCGCGCCACGGTGCGGTTCAGCGACGATGTGGCCGAGGACGCGCGGCGGCGGGACTTCACCATCAACGCGCTTTACGTCACCGCCGGCGGTACGCTCGTGGACCCGCTCGACGGGCTGACGGACCTGCGGGCCCGGCGGCTGCGCTTCATCGGCAGCCCGGTGAACCGGATTCGCGAGGACTACCTGCGCATCCTGCGTCTGTTCCGGTTTCACGCCTGGTACGGCGATCTGGAAAACGGGCTGGACGCCGACGCTCTGGCGGCCTGCGAGGCGGAAAGGGAGGGGATCGCGCGGCTTTCCGCCGAGCGCATCACGACGGAGATACGCAAGCTCCTGTCGGCGCCGGACCCGGTGCCATCGCTGGAGGCGATGGAGCGGATCGGCGTGCTGACGTTGGTCTTGCCCGGCGCCGGCACCTCCGCCATCGGCCGCCTGGTGGTGCTGGAGCAGAATGCCGGGATTCCGCCGGCATGGCAGCGCCGGCTGATTTGCCTCGGCGGCGACGCGTTGTCGCGGATGCGCTTCTCCAAGGTCGAGATGCGCCGGCTCAAGGCCATCGGCGAGGCACTGCAGACGCCGGCGGAGGTTGCCGAGACGGCGTATCTCCACGGCCGCGAGGCCGCGCTCGATGCGGCGCTGACGGCGGCGGCGCTTATCGGCGCCAGCAGTGTCCCGACAACGCTGGCCGACGACGCCGCGCGCGGCGCGGCGGCGGTGTTTCCGGTCACGGCGAAAGACCTGCTCGGGCGGATGCCGCCGGGTCCGGAACTGGGTGCGGAGCTCGAACGGCTCCGCGACCGCTGGATCCGCTCCGGATTCCGGCTTGGCCGCGAGGAGCTTCTGGAAGACCGTTAGATCATGATGCGTTTCGACGAAAACCCCTGTCCGGATTGACGCGGATCGCGCCCCCCCCGGGGGCGGGGCGGGCGCCCTACGGGGCGGCGCCCCGGCGTGGACGGCCGGGCGGGGCGATGACTGTGCCGTCCGGAGGTTTCGGCGGGCGGCGGTGCGCGCCGCTCCGGCCGGCCAAGGGCCGGAAGCGAGGGAGCCTTCGGCGAGGATATTTGACGAACTCAGAAAGGCCGCCGGCCGGGTCCGACCGATGCGCTGCCGGCAAACGCGTTCGCGCCCGAACGGCTTGCGGATCGCGTGCCGCTACAGGCTGCGCCACCAAGCGTCCTGGCTCAGAGCCCGGCGCAGCGGTGTCTGCGTGGTCTCCGGCGCCCGCGTGATGTAGCGGTGCGCCTCGGCGAGGCTTTCGCCGCTCAGGGTCCGCAGGTAGGCGACGCCGCTGGCGACCGAGAAAGCGGCGCCGGCCTTCTCGTGGAAATTGGGTTCCAGATCGGTCCAGACAGCGCCGTCCCAGCCGGTCCGCGCGCACCAGCCGGCGACGGCTTCCATGACTTCGGGCATCCGCCCCCGGCCGCCGCCTTCCCGGTCGGCATGCCCGATCCGGTGCAGCGGCGCGCGTTCCCGCGCCGCAAGGTCGGCCACCGCCTCGGCGAGAGTGTGGCGAACCGAAGCGATGGCGTGTGTCGGGCAGGGGCTGCCGTGGTCGGGGTCGAGGCACACCACAAGGGCCTGCCTGCGTTTCGGCGATACCCGGCTGAACTCCATCGGCAACTCCGGCCCGCCGCGCATCTGCCAGTCGCCGGCAACTTTCGGCGCCAGATCGTCGAGGTCCCACAACAGCGACCCCCAGCCGAGTACGGCGATGCGCATCGCTTGTCCCTTGCAACCGGCCGGCACTTCGAGCGCCGACGGATTTCCTGCCGTTTCATGCTATCAGGGAAGCGGATGCAATAGGAGGATTTTCCGGTGTTGCACGAAAAGATGCTCACCCTGATCTTGAGTTTTTCCCTGTCGGTCCTGCTGGCCCTCCCGGCAGTGCCCGCCGTGGCGCAGGAAACCCTCGATCAGCCGACGGGAACCCCTTGGCTGGCCGACGGAGAACCGGGAACGTTCCAGCATGAGTTCGCGCGGCGTCTCTATCATGCGTCGCTGCCGGAGGCGCGAGACTATGCGCAGGCGCAGATCGGGGTC
>JBHHXR010000274.1:0-3259 GCA_046757205.1 Paracoccaceae bacterium | reverse complement strand
CCCTTGCCCAGCACCCGCCGCCCCAGCAATTCCGCGATCTGCACCGCGTTCAGCGCCGCGCCCTTGCGCAGGTTGTCGGACACCACCCACAGGTTCAGGCCGTTGTCGATGGTCGGGTCCTGGCGGATGCGGGAAACGAAGGTGGCGTAGTCGCCGACGCATTCCGCCGGCGTGACGTAGCCCCCCGCTTCGCGCTTGTCGACGACCATGACGCCCGGCGCCTCGCGCAGGATGTCGCGCGCCTCCTGCTCGTCGAGATGGTCCTCGAACTCGATGTTCACCGCCTTGGAATGGCCGACGAAGACCGGCACGCGGGCGCAGGTCGCGGTCACCTTGATCGCCGGGTCGACGATCTTCTTGGTCTCGGCGACCATCTTCCATTCCTCGCGGGTCTGGCCGTCCTCCATGAAGCTGTCGATATGCGGGATCACGTTGAAGGCGATCTGCTTGGGATAGACGCTCGGCGCCACCTCCTGGCCGGGCACGTACATGCCCTTGGTCTGGTTCCACAATTCGTCCATCGCGTCCTTGCCCGAGCCGGAGACCGACTGGTAGGTCGAGACCACCACGCGCTTGATCCGCGCCCGGTCGTGCAACGGTTTCAGGGCCACCACCATCTGCGCCGTGGAGCAGTTCGGGTTGGCGATGATGTTCTTGCGGGAATGGCCCTCGATGGCGTCCGGGTTGACCTCCGGCACGATCAGCGGCACGTCCGGGTCGTAGCGGTAGAGCGAGGAATTGTCGATCACCACGCAGCCCGCCTTGGCGGCCTTGGGTGCGTAGGTTTTCGTGGCGTCCGAGCCGATGGCGAACAGCGCGATGTCCCAGCCGGTGAAATCGAACGTGTCGAGGTCCAGAGTCCTGAGCGTCCTGTCACCGAAACTGCACTCGCTGCCCAGCGAGCGGCGGCTGGCAAGCGCCGCAACCTCGTCCGCCGGAAACGCGCGTTCCGCCAGAATGTTCAGCATTTCGCGGCCCACGTTGCCGGTGGCGCCGACCACCGCTACCCGATACCCCATTTCCTGCTCCCGAAAGTTTGAACCGAACAGCGGGCCTGATAGCCTATCCCATCGGTAATGTGAAATGCCTAATGGTGAGGTCTGGTATAACCTGCGGCCATGAATTGAGAGTCGGAGTGAAAGGAAGCGTGATGCGTACCGTATGCTTGCTGACGGTCTGCCTGCTGGCGGTGTTTCCGGCGCTGGCGGGTACGCCGGAAATCGTGAATGCCCGGGCAACCCTGGTGGCGGGCGTCTGGCGGTTTGACGTCACCGTGCGCCACGACGATGCAGGCTGGGATCACTATGTCGACGGCTGGATGATATACGCCCCGAACGGCAGCGAGCTGGGATATCGAGAGCTCTTGCACCCGCACGTCGACGAACAGCCATTCACCCGGTCGCTGTCCGGGGTAGTGATCCCGGATGCGCTGACCAAGGTGACGATCAAGGCGCACGATTCCGTCCACGGCTGGAGCGAGGCCTACCCGCTGGTGCTGCACTGAGCGCGCGGTAAAGCCGCGTTTGGCTTCAGCGCCACAGGGTCTACACTCCCCCCGACGGGGGAGTGGCCATGACCGACACCGATATTCTGCTTTTTGCCAGCGGCGACCTGCGGCAGAGCGCCAACGCCATGTGCTGGCCGGCGCAGGCCGAAATGGAGGCCGCGCTTACCCGCGCGGTTGAACGCAAGAGCCGCCGCCTGCGCCGGGCGCATCCGTTCAAGCCGGCCGACGGTCACGGGTTCCTGGCCTCGCAGCGCGAGGGGATGGACGCTTTCGCCCGCATCGACGGCACGGCGCCGGTGATCGTGGCCGAGGCGGTCTGGCAGTATTCGCACCATATCCTGCCCGGCCTGATCGGCCACCGTGGCCCGATCCTGACGGTCGCCAACTGGTCGGGGCAATGGCCGGGGCTGGTCGGAATGCTCAACCTCAACGGCTCGCTGACCAAGGCCGGTGTGGCCTATTCGACGCTGTGGAGCGAGGCTTTCGATGACGATTTTTTCGACCGCGGCCTTGCGGAGTGGCTGCGCGAGGGCACGGTGACGCACGACACGGGCCACGCGCGGCCGTTCGATGCAAGCGAGGTGCCGGCGGAAATCGCCACGATGGCTGATGATATCGCTTCGGACATCCGCCGCGGCAAAATCATCCTCGGCGTTTTCGACGAGGGCTGCATGGGCATGTACAACGCCATCATCCCCGACGAGCTGCTGGCTCCGCTGGGCGTGTTCAAGGAGCGCCTGTCGCAATCGGCGCTCTATTACGAATCGACGCGAGTGACCGATGCCGAGGCCGGCGAGGTGCTGGCCTGGCTGGAGGACGCGGGCATGCAGTTTCACACCGGCGCCGACCCGGAAACCGATCTCACGCGCGGCCAGCTTCTCGACCAGTGCCGGATGTACATCGCCGCCGCCCGCATCGCCGAGGATTTCGGCTGCGACGCGATAGGTATCCAGTACCAGCAGGGGCTGAAGGACCTGTTGCCGGCCTCCGACCTCGCCGAGGGCATGCTCAACAACGAACTGCGCCCGGACGCACCGGACCGCGACGGCAAGCCGATCCGCCCGGGCCGCGCCATCCCGCATTTCAACGAGGTCGACGAATGCGCCGGGCTGGACGCCGTGCTGACCAACCGCGTCCACCGCCGCCTCGGCCAGCCGGTGGAGACCACACTGCACGATTTGCGCTGGGGCGACGTGGACCGCAGCGGCACGGTGGATGGCTTCATCTGGGTGCTGGAAATCTCCGGCGCCGCGCCGCCTGCCCATCACATCGGCGGCTGGGCCGGAACCGAAAGCTTCCGCCAGCCGCCGATGTATTTCCGCCTCGGCGGCGGCACCATGAAGGGTATCGCCAAGCCCGGCACGATAGTCTGGTCGCGCATCTTCGTTGAGGACGGCGCACTGAAGATGGACATCGGTCTCGGCACGGTCGTCGAACTGCCGCCGGAGGAAACCGAACGCCGCAGCCAGGCGACGACGCCGCAATGGCCGATCATGCACGCCCGGCTGAACGGCGTGTCGCGCGACCGGATGATGGCGCGGCACAAGGCCAACCATATCCAGGTCGCCTATGGCGCTTCCCCGGCGGAGGCGCGGCGCTGCGCATTGACGAAGGCGCACCTCGCCGCGACGCTCGGGATTGACGTCGCGTGGTGCGGTGACTCGTGAGCGGTTGCTCCTCGGCGTTGTTCGACGCCGTCCCGGCCCTGCGCCGGGGCCGCTTCACGGGAGGCCCCGGAGCGGTGTCCGGGGC
>JBHHXR010000273.1:0-3272 GCA_046757205.1 Paracoccaceae bacterium | reverse complement strand
GTCGTCGGTCTCACGACGCTGTTCACCGGCGGCGCGCTGGCCTTGCAGATCTTCGCCGGCGGCGCGCGGTTCAACGCCGAGAGCGTGGTGCCCCAGATCGTCGCCATCGGCATCGTGCGCGAGCTTGGCCCGGTCCTTGGCGGGCTCATGGTGGCGGGCCGGGTGTCCTCTTCCATCGCCGCCGAGCTTGGCACCATGCGGGTCACCGAACAGATCGACGCGCTCACCACGCTGTCGACCAACCCGTTCAAGTATCTCGTCGTGCCGCGCCTTCTGGCCGCCACCATCGCGCTGCCGGTGCTGGTGTTCATCGGCGACATCATCGGCGTCATGGGCGGTTTTCTGGTCGGCACCGCGCAGCTTGGCTTCAACCCCGGCACCTACATCCACAACACGGTGGATTTTCTGATTGCCAGCGACGTCACTTCCGGCCTCGCCAAGGCCGCCGTCTTCGGCTTCATCCTGGCGCTGATGGGGTGTTATCACGGCTACAATTCGGGCCGCGGCGCGCAGGGCGTCGGCCGCGCCACCACCAACGCCGTGGTCACCGCCTCGGTGCTTATCCTGGCCGCCAACTACGTGCTCACCGACCTGTTTTTCTCGGCATGAGCGCGACGCCGAAAATTTCCATGCGCGGCGTGGTGAAGTCCTTCGGGTCGAACCACGTGCTGCGCGGCATCGACCTCGACGTGCCGGCCGGCGAAAGCATGGTGGTGATCGGCGGCTCGGGCACCGGCAAGTCGGTGCTGCTGAAATGCATCCTCGGCATCATTCGCCCCGATGCCGGTGAAATCCTGATCGACGGCCAGCCCGCCGCGCGCGGCAGCCGAGACGCCTTCCTCGCCCGCTTCGGCATGCTGTTTCAGGGCGGGGCGCTGTTCGATTCGCTGCCGGTTTGGAAGAACGTCTCGTTTCGCCTCGTCCAGAACGGCATGAAAAAGCCAGAGGCGCACGCGCTCGCCGTCGAGAAACTCCGCCGCGTCGGCCTGAAACCGGAAACCGCCGATCTCTACCCCGCGGAGCTTTCCGGCGGCATGCAGAAGCGCGTCGGCCTCGCCCGCGCCATTGCCGCCCAGCCGGAGATCATCTTCTTCGACGAGCCCACCACCGGGCTCGACCCGATCATGGCCGGCGTCATCAACGAGCTGATCCGTGAAATCGTGGTGGAAATCGGCGCCACCGCCGTCACCATCACCCACGACATGTCCTCGGTGCGCGCCATCGCCGACCGGGTAGCGATGATCCACGCCGGCAAGATCCGCTGGACCGGCCCCATCGCGGATATGGAAACCTCCGGCGACCCCTACATGCAACAGTTCATCACCGGCAGCGCCGAAGGGCCGATCGAGGCGGTAAGGTGAGCACGGAAATTCGCGGACGGACCCTGCATGAGCCCCGCTGAGATCGCCTTCGCCTCCGCAGCCCTCGCCGCGCTCGCCGCCGTCCGCATCGCCAGGGGCGAAGGCCGCGCCTTCGCCGCCTCGATCATCCTCGCCGCCTTCATTGCCATCACCGCGGTGACCTATGCGACCGGCCTCATCAGCCGCGAGATGGCGACCCAGAACATGTTCATCGGCGCCTTCATCCAGGCCAGCGCGGCGTTCATGCCGGGCCACGGCCCGCGCTGGATCGACGCCGCCTTCGTCGCTGCCGTCATCGCCTTCCTGGGGTTTGCGCTATGGATGGCCTGAACGCGGCGCGGCTGGGGGAGGTGCTGCTCAAGCTCCTCAACCTCTCGCTCCTGGTCCTGTTCCCCGTCGCCTGGTTCGCGCCGCTGGCCCGCGCCGGCCTGCTGCCGTTCTTCGATCTCGACGAAATCTCGGTGGCCACCGGCATTGCCTCGATGTGGGATACCGACTTTTTCCTGGCGATCCTCGTCGCCTTCTTCGCCATCGTCGCCCCGACGCTGAAGACGCTGGCGCTGGCCGCCTACCATTTCGGCCTGCTGACGCCCAGGGTCCTGCCGCTGCTCGCGCTTCTCGGCAAGCTGGCGATGGCCGATGTGTTCCTGATCGCGGTCTACATCGTGCTCGCCAAGGGCGTCGGTGTCGGGCGGGTGGAAACCGGCTGGGGCCTCTATCTTTTCACCTTCTGCGTTCTCGCCTCTCTCAGCATTACCCTTGTCGAGACGCGGCGCAGCCGCAGATGACGGCTTGCCGTCCGCCCGCCGATGCGGCAGGGATGGCGCATGGCAAAACCGGCCTCGCGCTACGTCTGCGCCGCCTGCGGCGCGGCCCACAAGAAATGGGCCGGGCGCTGCGACGCGTGCGGTGAATGGAATTCCATCGCCGAGGAGGCCGCGCTTTCCACCGGCCCGGCCGGCCGCTCGCTCGGCGCCGCGCGCGGCCGCGCCGCCGCCCTCAGCAGCCTGGCCACCGAAGACGCGCCCGTGCCGCGCACGCTGACCGGCATCGCCGAGTTCGACCGCGTGCTCGGCGGCGGCCTGGTACCGGCTTCGGCGATCCTCGTCGGCGGCGACCCGGGCATCGGCAAATCGACGATCCTGCTACAGGCCGCCGCCGCCTTCGCCGCGCAGGGCGACAAGGCCATCTATGTTTCCGGCGAGGAAGCTCCCGCGCAGATCCGCATGCGCGCCGCGCGCCTTGGTCTCGCCAAGGCGCCGCTGATGCTGGCCGCCGAGACCAACCTGCGCGACATCCTCACCACGCTCGACGCCGAGCGCCCGGCGCTCGCCGTCATCGACTCGATCCAGACCATGTGGGCCGACAACGTGGAAAGCGCCCCCGGCTCGGTATCCCAGGTCCGCGCCGCCGCCCACGAACTGACCAGTTTCGCCAAGCGGCGCGGCATCGCCGTCGTGCTTGTCGGTCACGTCACCAAGGACGGCCAGATCGCCGGGCCGCGCGTGGTCGAGCACATGGTCGACACCGTGCTCTATTTCGAGGGCGAGCGCGGCCACCAGTTCCGCATCCTGCGCGCGGTCAAGAACCGCTTCGGCCCGGCCGACGAAATCGGTGTCTTCGAGATGACCGGCAGCGGCCTTGCCGAGGTGCCAAACCCCTCGGCGCTGTTTCTGTCCGAGCGCGACACCCCGGCGGCGGGCTCCGCCGTGTTCGCCGGCATCGAGAAATTCACCGGCGATTTCCGATTTGGCGTTCAGACCAATGCGACGCTGCTTGACGACGAGGCCATTGATTTCCTGCGGTCCCATGGCGTGGGGATCGGCATCTCGCTCGACGGGCATCGGGCGCAGGTGGCCGACCGCACGCGGCGCAACTGGGCGGGCGGCGGCAGCTTTCGTAAGGTTGCGG
>JBHHXR010000272.1:0-3277 GCA_046757205.1 Paracoccaceae bacterium | reverse complement strand
CTCGGTCGACATGGTGAAGGCGATCTGGCGGCTTTCGAAATTCTACAAGCACGAAAGCTGCGGCCAGTGCACGCCGTGCCGCGAGGGCACTGGCTGGAGGATGCGGGTGATGGAACGGCTGGTGACCGGCGAGGCGGAAATCGAGGAGATCGACATGCTCTTTGACGTCTCCAAGCAGGTGGAGGGTCACACGATCTGCGCCTTGGGCGACGCGGCGGCGTGGCCGATCCAGGGGCTGATCCGGCATTTCCGCGACGAGATCGAGGACCGGATCAGGGCGCGGCAGACCGGGCGGGTCAGCGCGGTAGCGGCGGAGTAGGGGCATGGGCGATTTGCGCAAGATCATCATCGACGGCGAGGAGGTCGAAGTCGACCCGCGGCTGACCCTGTTGCAGGCCTGCGAGGAGGCCGGGGTCGAGGTACCGCGGTTCTGCTATCACGAGCGGCTGTCGATCGCCGGCAACTGCCGGATGTGTCTGGTCGAGGTGAAGGGCGGGCCGCCCAAGCCGACGGCGTCGTGCGCCATGCAGGTCAGGGATCTGCGTCCCGGGCCGGAGGGCCAGCCGCCGGTTGTGATGACGAAAACGCCGATGGTCAAGAAAGCCCGCGAAGGCGTGATGGAGTTCCTGCTCATCAACCACCCGCTCGACTGCCCGATCTGCGATCAGGGCGGCGAGTGCGACCTGCAGGACCAGGCCATGGCCTACGGCGTCGATTTCTCGCGCTACCGCGAGCCGAAGCGGGCCGCCGTCGACCCCGACCTCGGGCCGCTGGTGGCAACGAAGATGACGCGGTGCATTTCCTGCACCCGCTGCGTGCGCTTCATCACCGAGGTCGCGGGCGTGCCGGAACTGGGGCAGGTCGGGCGCGGCGAGGACAGTGAGATCACCTCGTATCTGGGTGCCATGCTGACCTCGGAGATGCAGGGCAACGTGATCGACCTGTGCCCGGTGGGCGCGCTGACCTCCAAGCCCTACGCGTTCACGGCGCGGCCGTGGGAGTTGAAGAAGACCGAGACCATCGACGTGATGGACGCGCTCGGCTCCAACATCCGGGTCGACACCAAGGGCCGTGAAGTGATGCGCATCGTTCCGCGCAACCATGACGGCGTGAACGAGGAGTGGATTTCCGACCGTTCGCGTTTCATCTGGGACGGGCTGCGCCGCCAGCGGCTGGACCGGCCCTATGTGCGCCGCGACGGAAAATTGCAAGCGGCGAGCTGGAACGAGGCTTTTGCAGCAGTGGCCGAAGCCGTGCAGGGCAAGAAGGTTGCCGCGATTGCTGGCGATCTGGCACCGGTCGAGGCGATGTTCTCGCTCAAGCGGATCGTCGATGGGCTGGGCGGCCTCACCGAGTGCCGGGTGGACGGCGCGAAGCTGCCGGCTGGCAACCGCTCGGGCTACGCCGGGACGGCACGCATCGAGGACATCGACGCCTCGAAGGCGATCCTTCTCATAGGCACCAACCCGCGCAAGGAAGCGCCGGTCTTGAACGCGCGCATCCGCAAGGCATGGGCGAACGGGGCCGAGGTGGCGGCGGTCGGCGAGGCGATGGATTTGACCTACGGGCACCATCACTTCGGGACCGGGCCGAAAGACCTGACGGGCGCCGCGCGCGGCAGATTTGTGGACTATCTTCGCCAGGCCGAGAACCCGCTGATCGTGATCGGCCAGGGGGCCTTGGCGCGCGAGGACGGCGCCGCGGTTCTGGGCACCGTCATGGCGATGGCGGACGCGACCGGCGCGAAGCTGCTGGTGCTGCACACCGCGGCGGCGCGGGCCGGCGGCATGGATATCGGGTTCACCTGCGACGGAGGCATTCCCGAAGCTTTGGCCGCCGAGGTGATCTTCAATCTCGGCGCCGACGAGGGCGACATTCCGGCCGGGCCGTTCGTGATCTATCAGGGCAGCCACGGCGACCGGGGCGCGCACCGGGCCGATGTTATCCTGCCTGGCGCGGCCTACACCGAGGAGTCCGGCACGTTCGTGAATACCGAAGGGCGGGTGCAGATGGCGGCGCGGGCCAGTTTCCCGCCTGGCGAGGCGAAAGAGAACTGGGCGATCCTGCGGGCGCTTTCGGCGCGTCTCGGCGACGCGCTGCCGTGGGATTCGCTGACCGAACTGAGGGCGGCGATGTACGCGGCGGTGCCACATCTGGCGGCGATCGACGAGGTGCCGGACAATGAATTCAGGGCGGAACCGGCGGGCAGCATGAAGGACGCGCCGTTCGCAAGCGCCGCCGGCGATCATTTTCTCGCAAACCCGGTGGCGCGGGCTTCGGCCGTGATGGCGGAATTGTCGCGGCTGGCGGCGGCGCGGAACCTGCCGGTGGCGGCTGAATGAGATGGTGAGGCGGAGCAACAACGGGGAGGCGGCACGTGGGCGTTGACTATGTCATTGCCGGGCGCCTGCTGTCGCTGGCGGAGAAATTCACCGCCAGGGAACGGCTCCTGACGCTGGGGCGGCAGGGGATGCACATCGCGCCGCGTTTCCGCGACCGGTTCCGCGCCATGCTGGAACACGCCGAGCTGGGGCTATCTGGCATACGGCGCGCGGAAACGCGCCGACCCGGTCTGGGGCGCGGATGTACAGCAAAGCGACTACCGCCGGCGCTGGGGCGAAGACGCCCCGGTGGCGCGTGCAATTTGAAGGTGAGGTAGGGCAATGGAATTCTTCGACAGCGGGCTCGGCCTTCTCATCCTGATAGCCTTCCAGTGCCTGCTGGTTCTGGTGCCGATCCTGGTGGCGATGGCCTTCCTGATGTACGCCGACCGCAAGATCTGGGCGGCGGTGCAGATGCGCCGCGGACCGAACGTGGTCGGCCCTTGGGGCCTGCTGCAAAGCTTCGCCGACATGATGAAATATGTCTTCAAGGAAATCGTCGTGCCGGCCGGCGCCGACAAGACGGTGTTCTTCCTGGCGCCGATGATTTCCGTGGTGCTGGCGATCATCGGCTGGGCGGTGATTCCGTTCAACGAGGGCTGGGTCGTCTCCAACCTGAATGTCGGCATCCTCTATCTGTTCGCCATCGGTTCGCTGGAGGTCTACGGCGTCATCATGGGCGGCTGGGCCTCGAACTCGAAATACCCGTTCCTCGGGTCCTTGCGGTCCGCCGCGCAGATGATTTCCTACGAGGTCTCCATCGGGTTCATCATCGTCGGCATCCTGATCTCGACCGGTTCGCTGAACCTGACGGCCATCGTGATGGCGCAGGACGGGGCCTACGGGTTCTTCTCGTGGTACTGGCTGCCGCACCTGCCGATGGTGGTGCTGTTCTT
>JBHHXR010000271.1:0-3299 GCA_046757205.1 Paracoccaceae bacterium | reverse complement strand
CGGAACCCGGGGTGTTCGGGCGACAGCTCACGGCGCGGTGCGGCGAGATCGCCGAACAGCCCCGCGCCCGCGGCCCCCGGTTGCGCCAGCAGAAACCGCGCGATGCGCCAGGCCAGCGTCGCCTTGCCGACGCCGCGCGGCCCGGTGATCAGCCAGGCATGGTGCATGCGGTTGCCGGCGAAGGTTTCGAGAAACGCCCGCTCGGCGGCGTCCTGCCCGAACAGGTGGACCGTCTCGCGCGGGTGCGGCGCGCCCTCGACGCGGTCGGATTCGGGCGCGGTGCAGGTGTCGTTCATGCCGCGAACTCCTGGTAGACGGCGAGGATGCGGTCGAATACCGCGTCGCCGCCGCCCTGTCCGGAGACCAGCCGGCAGCGGTCCGGAAAATCGCGGGCGAGTTGGCGGAAACCCTGCCGCGCGCGGCGCTGGAAATCCGCGCCCAGCGTCTCGAAGCGGGTCTCGCCCGAGCTTCGCGCCAGGCCGCGCGCCAGCGCCGCCTCGGCGTCCATGTCGAGCACGATCGTCAGATCCGGCTCCAACCCGATCATGCGGTCGTGCAGCGCGTCCACCGCGCCACGCAGGTCGGCGCGGATGCAGCTCTGGTAGACCCGCGTGGAATCCGCGAAGCGATCGCAGATCACGGTGGCGCCGCGCGCCAGCGCGGGCCCTATGGTGCGCTCGACGTGATCGCGGCGCGCGGCGGTGAACAGCAGGATCTCGGTCTCCGGCGACCAGCGGCCGGGGTCGCCCTCGACCAGAAGCCGGCGGATCTCCTCGGCGCCCGGCGAGCCGCCGGGCTCGCGGGTACGCACCACGTCGAGCCCCCGGCGGCGCAGGTGATCGGCGAGGCGCGAGGCCTGCGTCGACTTGCCGGACCCGTCGATACCTTCCAGCGTGACGAAAACTCCCCCCGGCATCTGGTCAGTTCTGCTCCTGCCCGGCGAGCGAGAGAGCCTTGCCGGCGAGCAGCCGGGCCGACGCCTTCAGCCGCGCCACGAAGCCGCCGCGCGGTACCGCGTGGCCGGCGGCAAGCGGGATCGACACCGGCGCCAGGCCGGGGATTTCGAGCCGCAGCTCGGCCAGTTCCTGGCCCTCGCCGACCGGCGTTGGGATCGGCCCGCGATAGACGACACTGGCCTTGACCGGGTCCTTGCCATAGGGGCGGACGATGGTGACGTCGCGAAGCGGCACCAGCGGCACGGTGGCCTCCTGGCCGAGCCAGAGCTCAGCGCGGGCGATCTCGGCACCCGCCTTGAACAGCTCCTGGCTGCGGAATTCGCGGAACGACCAGCTCACGATGCGTTCCGCTTCCTGGGAGCGGGCGCGCTCGCTGGTCATGCCGGTAAACGCGAAGACGACGCGCCTGCCGTCGCGTTCCGCCGAGCCGACGAGACCGTATCCGGCCTGCCGCGTATGGCCGGTCTTCAGGCCGTCGGCGCCGATGTCCATGAACAGAAGCGGGTTGCGGTTGGGCTGGGTGATGCCGGCCCAGGTGAAGGTTTTCTCGGCAAAGTAGTGGTAGTACTCCGGGAATTCGCTGACGATCCGCCCGGCGATCAACACCAGGTCGCGCGCGCTCATCAGGTGTTCGGGATGCGGCCAGCCGGTGGCGTTGCGGAAAGTGGAATCCATCATGCCCAGTTCACGGGCGCGCTTGGTCATGGCGTCGGCGAAGGCGCGCTCGGTGCCCGACATGCCCTCGGCGATGACGATGCAGGCGTCGTTGCCCGAGGCGATGATGATGCCGCGCAGCAGGTCCTCCACGCTGACCTGGTTGCCGACCTCGACGAACATTTTTGAGCCGCCCATCTTCCACGCCTTCTCGCTGACGCGGAATTCCGTGTCCAGCGCCAGCCGGCCCTCGCGCAGCGCCTCGAACACCATGTAGAGCGTCATCAGCTTGGACATCGAGGCCGGCGGCAGCGGCGCGGCCTCGTTCTTGGCGAACAGCACGATGCCCGACGAATGGTCCATCACCAGCATCGAGCGCGCCTCGGTCTCGAGCGCCAGGGCCCTGGTGGCCAGCAGCAGGCCGGCGATCACCATGACCGTTCTTGCAGCTATCCTCATTCCCGGCCTCCGTTATCTGCCGCGCGACCGGAACGCGTCGGCGAAACCCATGGCGCGGATCTTCGCCAGTGTCTCGACCGCTTCCGCCTCGGTCGCCGCCGGACCGGCGAGCACGATGTACTTCGGCGCGCCGCCCGACGAAGCGGGTTTGGCGAGCGCCTTCAGGCCGGCCGCGACCAGCTTTTCAACCAGCGCGTCGGCGTTCGCCTTGACGCTCATGGTCGCCACCTGCACATAGGGCCGCGCCGGTGAGCCGGCGG
Organism: Paracoccaceae bacterium; assembly: GCA_046757205.1. Taxonomy (GTDB): domain Bacteria; phylum Pseudomonadota; class Alphaproteobacteria; order Rhodobacterales; family Rhodobacteraceae; genus JBHHXR01. The sequence continues at coordinate 970 of JBHHXR010000271.1, read as the reverse complement.
GCGTCTCGGCGGCCACCGCCGGCTTCGCCCTTTTGCGCGGCGGCGCCGGTTGCGCGGCCGCGACGGGTTTTTCCTCCGCCGCCGGTTCGGCGCGCGGCACCGCGAGGATTTCCGACGCCGTCACCGGCTCCAGCGTGCTGTCGCCGGGTGCGGCACCCGAGGCCGCCGGGGCGGCCGCCGCCGCGGGCGCGTTCCTCACGATCTCGACGGTTTCGAGGCGCAGCGCGGTGACCCGTATCCTGGCCGGCGCGCCCGGCAGCATGCCAAGCTTCGTCGCCGCCTCTGAGGAAAGCTGGAAGGCCGGTCCGGGCTCGGTTCTTTCGCGGTGGAACAGCGCCGCCTTCACCTCGGCGCCGGTCTCCTCGTTGACGACGATGACGCGCTCGGGCTGCTGTGCCTTGGCGTGCGCCACCCAGATGCCGCCGAGCGACGGCCGCCCGTCCCACAGCGCCAGGTCGACAACCTGGAACACGTCCGGCCGCTCGACCTCCTGCTCGACCGTCTCGAGGGTGGTTTGCGGGGCGGCGGCACCGGTGCCGCCGAACTGCGCCATCTGCTCTTCGCTGCAGGCGGCCAGAACGAGCGTCGCCGACAGCGCCGCCACCGCGCGGTACGGTGCCGCGTTATTGGGTATGCGCTTGCCCACATCCGTCTCCTGTCGATACCCGCCGGTGCGGGCCTGCCCGCCGGCGGCTGCCTCTGCTCTGCCGCGGTTGTGCGCGGTCTTGCCCCGACGCCCGGGGTTTGGCGGAATCTTAGCTGACAATCGGGCGTTTTGAAAGGGCAAGCAACCGGTGGACGGAGGCCGCACCGGGCGCTAAACAGACGCGCCCGGAGGAGTGGCAGAGTGGTCGATTGCGGCGGTCTTGAAAACCGTTGAGCGCGAAGGCGTTCCGGGGGTTCGAATCCCTCCTCCTCCGCCACGAAATTTCCCTATCACATTGTAATTTAACGTGTAATTGCATCCGCT
>JBHHXR010000270.1:0-3308 GCA_046757205.1 Paracoccaceae bacterium | reverse complement strand
CTTTGCGACGCCGGTTTCACCGTCGACCGCATCGAGATCATCGACCGGTTTCGCTGGTCGGGCCACGTCGAAATTGCCGCCCGGCTGACCCGCCGGGATCGTCTTCAGCCGATCTTGCCCCGCTCGCCGCCGGTCTGGCCCCGGTCCAGCAGGAGGTGGTCCAGCAGGACGCAGGCCATCATCGCCTCGCCCACCGGCACCGCGCGGATGCCGACGCAGGGGTCGTGGCGGCCCCTGGTGACAATCTCGGTTTCCTCGCCGGAGACGGCGATCGTGCGGCGCGGCGTCAGGATCGACGATGTCGGCTTGACGGCAAACCGGCAGACCAAATCCTGCCCCGACGATATCCCGCCAAGGATGCCGCCCGCATGGTTCGACGAAAACCGCGGGCCGTCATTGCCCATGGTGATCTCGTCGGCGTTCTGCTCGCCGGTCAGTTCGGCGGCGCCCATGCCGGCGCCGATCTCGACACCCTTGACGGCGTTGATCGACATCATGGCGGCGGCGATGTCGGTATCGAGCTTGCCGTAGACCGGCGCGCCCAGCCCCGGCGGAACGCCTTTCGCCACGATCTCGACCACCGCGCCCACCGAGTTGCCGGCCTTGCGCAGCCCGTCGAGATAGTCGGCCCAGAACGCCGCCGCCCCGGCATCGGGGCACCAGAACGGGTTGCGGCCGATCTCGGCGTCGTCCCAGCGCTCGCGGTCGATGCGGTGCGGTCCGACCTGGACCAGCGCCCCGGTGATGGCGATTTCCGGTGCCAGCGCCGCCAGCGCCGCCCGCGCCAGCCCGCCCGCCGCCACCCGCGCCGCGGTTTCCCGCGCGCTCGACCGGCCGCCGCCGCGATAATCTCGCAGCCCGTATTTCAGGTGATAGGTCAGATCGGCATGCCCCGGCCGGAACTTGCCGGCAATGTCGCTGTAATCCTTCGAGCGCTGATCGGTATTGCGGATCATCAGCTGTACCGGGGTCCCGGTGGTGCGGCCCTCGAACACGCCCGACAGGATCTCAACCCGGTCGGCCTCGCGGCGCTGGGTGGTGTACCGGCTCTGCCCCGGCCTTCGCCGGTCAAGCCAATGCTGCAGCATCTCTTCGGTTATCGCGATCCCCGGCGGACAGCCGTCGACCGTGGCGCCCAGCGCCGGGCCGTGGCTCTCGCCCCATGTCGTGAACCGGAAAAGACGACCGAAAGTGTTGATGGACATTACTGCGCTCCCGTCTGGCGCGATGCTTAGCGCATGGCCGCCCTGCGCAAAAGCCTTAACGCGCGCCTGTTGCCCGGCCAGCGGTCAGCTTTTCATCCGCCGTCCTTCGGCTCGTTGCGTTCCCGGAATTTCCTGAAAAACCGACGGTTGAGGTGCACAAACTGGTCGATGATATCCGACAATTCGCCGAACTCGCGTCCCTTGAGATAGAGGAATCCGCTCCACGCTCCGATCGCGGCGCCGATGGCGTCGACGATCAGGTCCCACATGGTGTCGATAAGGCCGGATTTCTGCATCGTGGTGCCGAAAATCTGATCCGTCGCGAACTCGAAGATTTCCCAACTCGCGCCGATGGTGACCGCGAAGCAGTATGCCACGAAGGCGACAGCGATCGGTGGCGCGGCGTAGCGGTCGCCTTCGAACAGCATGAAGACGTACAGGAACCCGATAAGTCCGAAACCGACGGCCGAGCCGCCGTGCAGAAGAACGTCCCACCACCAGTACCGCTCGTAGAAGTCGAACGCCTCGCCGAGGAATATCGTGGCGAAGACGAACAGCACGATCCCTGCGAAAAAGCTTACCGGCAGACGTATCTGAAACCGTTCGACGAATATCGCCGGCAGCATGGATAACAAGAGCGTCAGGAGGGAAACGAACGCGACGGACCAGCGCGCCGTCGCCAGCGCCACAAGGGTGGCAAAGACCAGCGTTCCCCATACCGCATAGACGATCGTGCTCTGCCCCCGCAACGTCATTCACGAAAAATAGACCCCGAAGCCTCCCCTGCATAGGGCCGTGCACTTTTTTTTCTTCCGTTACTGCTTATGATCAGGAATATGGCAGGCAAGACCGCAAACGGCGGAACGATACGCGTCGCGAGCTACAATATCCGTAAATGCATCGGGCTCGACCGCCGCAGGCGGCCGGAACGGACCTTGGGCGTGATCGCCGGGCTCAACGCGGATATCGTTGCCGTGCAGGAAGCCGACCGGCGGCTCGGCCGCCGGCCATCGACCATCCCGCACGCCATAGTGGGCGACCGGACCGGGCTGGTTCCGGTCGATCTGTCGCACAACGCGGTGAGCCTGGGCTGGCACGGCAACGCCATCCTGGCCCGCGAGGGCATCGGGCTCAACGGGTGCGAAAGGCTGGAGCTGCCGGGGCTGGAACCGCGCGGTGCGGTGATCGCCGAGTTGCATTGCCGGGGCCTTTGGTTGCGCGTCGTCGGCATCCATCTCGGCCTGATCAGGAAACACCGGCTGCGCCAGCTCTGCACCATCGCGGCGGCGCTCGGGTCGCGCCAACGCATGCCGACCGTCATCCTCGGCGATTTCAACGAATGGTCCACCGAAAGGGGGCTTGAGCCCCTGAACCGCGAGTTCGAGGTCCACGTTCCGGGGCCGAGCTACCACGCCGCGCGTCCCGTCGCCGCGCTGGACCGGATCGCCGTCAGCCGCGACCTGCGCATTCACGACGCCGGCGTCTATACCCGCGGCGGCGCGCTCAGGGCGTCGGACCACTTGCCCGTCTGGGCCGATGTGACGCTGCCTGGCGACGCCTGACATCGCCGCCCGGCTGCCAGGCGATTTCGCTTGCTTTCGGTTGCCAGATTACTACCTTGTGCGCGACCTCGGGGGGCCACGCCGGTGGCTGAGACGTCGAAGACGGACCCGTTGAACCTGAACCGGATCATACCGGCGTAGGGAAGGTGAGTTCCGGAACTCCGTCCTCATCGCGCCCCGCGCCGTGGCATGCAGGAGGACCGAAACGTGATCAAGCCCCTTTCGCTGGCCGCAGTTCTTGCCCTTTGTGCCGGAGGGCCGGCCGCCGCCCAGGCCAGGCCGGAACTGGTCGTCTACACCTATGACAGTTTCGTGTCGGACTGGGGCCCCGGTCCGCAGATCGAAAAGGCGTTCGAAGCCGGTTGCGGCTGCGAACTGCGACTGGTTCCCGCAGGCGACGGCGCCGCCGTGCTGTCGCGCCTGCAACTCGAAGGCGCGCGCACCGAAGCGGATGTTGTTCTCGGGCTGGACACCAGCCTGATCCCGCAGGCGCGCGCCAGCGGGCTGTTCGCGCCGCACGGGCGCGCCGCGCAGCAGTTCG
>JBHHXR010000269.1:0-3333 GCA_046757205.1 Paracoccaceae bacterium | reverse complement strand
GGCCGCGATCAGTCCCGCCAAGAGCTACCGATGCGTTTGGCCGCGCAATTCCGCATAATGCGTGCGCCGCCGGCGATTGTCGTCGGCCGGGCAGCCGGCGGCGACGGTCCGCCCGAATCCGTCTTTCGAATCTGTTCCTGAGCGCCGGAGATCTGAACATTACGGGAACAATTGCCGATTTTCCAAAATCATCGGCGGATTCTTGCCGATCATGGTGTAACGAAATATTTCGGAAACGGAAATCCACTACCGCTGCGTACAAGATGAAACCGGGTCCGGCGGGAGGAACGATGGCGATTTCGGAACAGATCCTGGCGATCCGCTTCGGCTACGGGGTGCGCCCGGGCGGGCGCGGCGCGAAAGACCGGGCGGCGCTGCTGCGCGGGCTGACGGCGCCCGATCCGCTGGCGCGCCGCTTCGCCCGGCCCGGTGTGAAGCAGCGGCTGGCCCTGGTCGGCAAGCTCCGCAAGGCGCGCAAGAGGCGCAAGGACGGCAAGAGCGGCGCCGAAGCGCAGTTCCGCCGCGAACGGCAGGCGGCGTGGAAGTGGATTATCGCCGACATGCGCGCCTTCCTGTCGCGCGCCGCGCTTTCCGACCACGGCTTTCGCGAGCGGCTGGTGGCGTTCTGGGCCAACCATTTCACGGTCAGCGGCAAGAATTCCGCCATCATGCTGGCCCATGGCGCCTATCTCGACGAAGCGATCCGGCCCAACATCTCGGGCCGGTTCGCCGATCTTCTGAAGGCGGCGGTCACCCACCCGGCGATGCTTGCCTATCTCGACCAGATGACGTCGTTCGGCCCTCACTCCGCGGTCGGCCAGCGCCGTGGTCGCGGGCTCAACGAGAACCTGGCGCGCGAGGTCCTGGAACTGCACACCCTGGGCGCGCGCGCGCATTACACCCAGAACGACGTGCGCCAGTTCGCCGAACTGCTGACCGGGCTCAGGATCGGCAAGAGCGGTTTCACGTTTGACCCCGGCGCGGCGGAGCCGGGAGCCGAGCGCATCCTGGGCCGCAGCTACGGCGGCGGCCAACCGGCGCTGCGCGACATCCTGGAATTTCTCGACGACCTTGCCGCGCATCCGCGGACGGCGGCCCACGTGGCGCGCAAGCTGGCGGTGCATTTCATCGCCGATCACCCGCCGGAGGACCTGGTGGCCGGCCTGACGGCGGCCTACCGGTCGTCGGGGGGCGATCTGATGCAGGTCTACCGTGCGCTTCTGGCGCATCCGGCGAGCGGCGGCCCTATCGGCAGGAAGGTCAAGCTGCCGGTCGAACTGGCCGTCTCGTCGGTGCGGGCGCTCGACGTCGGCGAGATAATCGCCAACGCGTCGCCGCGCGTGCTGCGCGACAACCTGGTGGTGCCGCTGCGGACCATGGGGCAGAACCTGTTCCGGCCGCCCGGCCCTGACGGCTGGTCGGAGGATGCGGCGGACTGGATCACCCCGGCGGCGCTGGCGGCGCGCATCGAATGGTCTGCGAAACTGGCGCGCCGGCACGGCCGGGCGACGGACCCGATGCGGCTTCTCGACGACGTGCTGGGCGACATGGCGTCGCCGGCCCTGACGCGTGCCGTGGCAGGCGCCGATGAAAGGTGGGAGGGCGTCGCGCTGTTGCTGGTTTCGCCGGAATTCAACCGCCGATGACGCCGATGAAGGAGAATGGCATGAACAAGGGAATTTCCCGAAGGCGGCTGCTGCGGAACACGCTCGCCGTCGGATGCAGCACCGCCGCCAGCCCGCTGATCACCCCGCTCACCTTCGCCTCGGCGCCGACCGGTAGCCGGCTGGTGGTGATCATCCTGCGCGGCGCCATGGACGGGCTCGACGTGGTGCAGCCCTACGGCGACCGGAACCTCAGGCGCCTGCGTCCGGGCTTCGCCACCGGACCGGCGGGCGGCGCCCACGATCTCGACGGGTTTTTCGCCCTGCATCCGGCGCTCGGCGACCTGAAGCCTCTGTGGAAGGCCGGCGAACTCGGCTTCGCGCATGCGGTGTCGACGCCGTATCGCAACAAACGCAGCCATTTCGACGGCCAGGATTTCCTGGAAAACGGCGGCAGCGCGCGCGACGGCCGGCTGACCGGCAGGCATGACGGCTGGCTGAACCGGGCGCTCGGGCTGATCCCCGGCGCGACCTCGCATACCGCCTACGCGGTGGGGCGCAACCGGATGCTGCTGCTCGACGGCGCCGCGCCCTATTCGAGCTGGAGCCCGGACGGCGAACTCGACCTGCCGCCCGGCGCGCTCAGCGCGATCGACCGGCTCTATGCCGCCGATCCGCTGTTCCGCAACGCCGCGCAGTCGGCCATCGAGCTCTCGGCGACGGCGACCGGAAGGATGAACGCCCGCGCCGCCGCCCGCGCCGGCGCGCTGGCCGAATACGCCGCCGCGCGGCTCAACGAGGACGCCCGCATCGCCGCCTTTTCCATCGGCGGCTGGGACACCCACCGGGCGCAGAAGGGCGCCCTGCCGATCGCCCTGAAGGAGTTGTCGTCAGCAATCGTCGCGCTGAACCGCAAGCTGGGGCGCAACTGGCGGCGCACCGCCGTCCTGGCGATGACCGAATTCGGCCGCACCGCCCGCGAGAACGGCTCTGGCGGAACCGACCACGGCACCGGCGGCGCGATGATACTGGCCGGCGGCGCCATCCGCGGCGGCAAGGTCTACGGCAGATGGCCGGGCCTCGGCGGCGGCGACCTCTACGAGGGCCGCGACCTCAACCCCACGGGCGATGTCCGCCGCTACTCCGCCTGGGCGCTGCGCGCGCTCTTCGGTCTCGGCCGCTCCGGCATCGAGGGGCGCGTGTTCCCCAGGCTCGACATGGGCGGCGATCCGGGGATCATCGCCTGAGGCGGGGCGTGGGGAGGGGTCGGCCCGGCAGATCGCATCGGGGAGCCTCGCCGCGACGCGGGTGAGCGACCGGTTTCCCGCAGCGGCGAGGGGAGGGCGCGCCTCCGGCGGGGATATTTGGCGAACCCAGAAGACTGGCGTCGCGCGGCCGAAGGCGCGGCGCGATGACGGTGCCGGCCGGTCCCGGATGAGCGAAGACGCGGGTTTCGTCCCGGGCGCGGCTGGCCGTGGAGGGGCAGGGCGGGCGTTTTGGCCGGCCGCGCGCCTGTCGGTTCGGGACGCCGGCTCCGCAGCCGGCTCCGGGGCTGGCGCCGATGTTGCACCGCCCGCGCCCGGGTTCCCGGCGCCGCCCGCTCCGCGCCGTCCCGGCCGCCGCTCCGCCCTAGATGTGAGTACTCATCACGTTGTTCATTCGATCCATCCCTGAGAAGCTGAAGTTTGCAACGACCAAAGCCTTAGGGAGAACCGAATGAAAATGATTA
>JBHHXR010000268.1:0-3374 GCA_046757205.1 Paracoccaceae bacterium | reverse complement strand
TGAAATCGTCTTGCGACATATATTGAACTGCCTCGTTTCGGTCCCGATACCCGCGGCCGGATTTTTCAGACCTGCATAATCTCTTCTTGTTTCATTTCCAAGGTTTTGTCGACCCGCTCGATCATCCGGTCGGTAAGCTCCTGCACTTCCTCGGCCCAGACCCTGTTGTCATCTTCGCTCATGCCTTCGGCCTTGGCCTTCTTCAGTTGCTCCATGCCGTCGCGCCTGACATTACGGATCGCCACGCGCGCCTGCTCGGCATAGTGACCGGCAACCTTTGACAATTCCTTGCGCCGTTCCTCGTTCAGTTCCGGGATCGGCAGGCGCAGGATCGTGCCGTCGACGACCGGGTTGATTCCGATACCGGAATTGCGGATGGCCTTTTCGACGGCGCTCACCTGCGACTTGTCCCAGACATTGACCACGACCATGCGCGGTTCGGGCACATTGATCGTCGCGCACTGGCTGACCGGCAACTGCGCGCCATAGATTTCCACCGTTATGGGATCCAGCATCGAAGCCGAAGCGCGCCCCGTCCGGAGCGAGGCGAATTCGGATCGCAACGCGTTCAGCGCCCCCTCCATGCGTTTCTCCAGATTGTCAAAATCGATGCCTTCGTCCGACATGTTCGCTCTCCCGGCCTGCGCCCGGTCTCCGGCGCGTTAACATGGCTCTACAATGGAATACTTTCCGTTTCCGCTCAACACGCCCGCCAGTCCGCCCGGTTCATCCAGCGAAAACACGATAATCGGAAGGTCGTTGTCGCGCGCCAGTGCGATGGCCGACGCGTCCATTACTTTCAGGTTGCGTTGCAAAACGGCGTCATAGGAAATCCGGTCGAAACGTCGGGCGTCGGGGTTCTTCTTGGGGTCGCTGTCGTAAACGCCGTCGACCTGCGTGCCCTTGAATATCGCTTCGCACGACATCTCGGTGGCGCGCAGCGTGGCCGCCGTGTCGGTCGTGAAATAAGGGTTTCCGGTGCCGGCTGCAAATATGCACACGCGGCCTTTCTCAAGGTGCCGCACGGCGCGCCTGCGGATGTAGGGTTCGCACACCTGATCCATCGGTATCGCCGATATGACGCGGGTGAACACGCCGAGGCTTTCGAGAGCGGACTGCATGGCCAGGGCGTTCATCACGGTCGCCAGCATGCCCATGTAGTCGGCCGTGGTGCGCTCCATTCCCTGAGCGGAACCCTGCAGGCCGCGGAATATGTTACCGCCGCCTATGACCAGACAGACTTCTACGCCAAGGTCATGTACCTCCTTGATTTCACGGGCTATCTTTTGGACGGTCGGTGGGTGCAGGCCATAGCCCTGATCGCCCATCAGGGCCTCGCCGGAGAGTTTCAGCATCACTCGCCGGTAAATGGGCGTGTCGCCAGCGTCGGCCATTGCGGTCCTTTCCCGTGACCCCAGGGTTTGCGGCACCATGTCGGAATTGGCACGTGGATTCAACGCCAATCGCCCGCGGCCGCCTGACCCGGTTAACACAATATTCACGCCGGTACCGTCAAATCGCCACGGTGACGGCAACGGGCCTGAAGCCCGGCCGGCCTCCGGGCCGGACAACCGGCTTCGATGGCGGTCCAGCAACGGGAATCAGGGGACTGGAACATGGCAAATCCGGGCGCCCGCCAACTGTTCCGGGAAGGCCGGACGGCCGGTGACGGAACCTCTCATCCCCGGCGGCAATCATCCGCGACCGAACCGGCGGGTATTCGCGGCGGCCGGCATCGCGCCTTGATGTTCGCAACCATCAAGAGGATCGACGAATTGGGGCTGGACCCCACGCCCGGCGTGTTTACCGTCATCCATGAATGCGTTTCCGACCCCGATTCTGCTATCGCAAAGGAGCTTGAGCTCAGGATTTCCTCGGGCCGGGCGGTAACGGAAGGGTATTTGGGTGAGCTTCACGCAGGTCATTTCCCGGATCTGTCCGCTGCCGAAGCCTATCGGAAAGTCGGGTCCGGCCTGAGCCGGCAAGTCAGTTCGGTCCAGAAGATCCTCGACACCGGAATCCGGCACGGAGCGGAAATCTCGCACGAGGTGTCGGGAATCGCCACCACCCTGGGAAAAAGCGAAAGTCGCCAGGCGGTACTGAAATATGCGGGGGAACTGCAAGGTTCCAACCGCGCGCTGCTGGAAAGCATGAACCGGATGAGAACCGGACTGACAAGGGCGCACAGCGATGTCTCCCGCCTCAGACAAGAGCTGGAACAGGTCCGCCGGAACGCCAATACCGACCACCTGACCAGCCTTGCCAACCGCAGGCGTCTGGACGAATTCCTGTTGCAGCAGATGGCAAGCTCGGACCCGGCCGACAATCCCTTGTCCTTCGTCCTGATCGACATCGACCGTTTCAAGATGGTGAACGACAGTTTCGGCCACGACGTCGGCGACAACATCCTGAAACACTACGCCGCGCTGCTTCAGCGCAATACCAAGGGCAAGGATCTGGCGGCCCGGTTCGGCGGCGAGGAATTCTGTCTCGTGCTGCCGAACACCGATATCGCGGGGGCCGAAAAGATCGCCGACATCATCCGCCAGAGCTTCGAGAACTGCCGCTGGATCTCAAGACGCGACGGCAGGGACATCGGCACCGTCACCGCCTCGTTCGGGGCGGCGCAGTTCCGTCCCGGCGAAGGTGCCGAACAGTTGATGAAACGCGCCGATCTCGCGCTTTACGCAGCCAAGGAAGCCGGTCGGAACCGCGTCGTCTGCGAGAGATGAGAAGATGCGGCCGCGGCGCCGTCAGCGCGTATAGCCCAGCGCCTCGAAGTCGCGGCGGTAGATGTCGTAAATTTTCTCCCTGACCGGCGGCGTCAGGAAGGCGTCCCTGCTCTTGTTGTATTTCGAGGTGTTCTTGCGGGGAATTTCACTCAGCCGGCCGATGAATTCGTCACCGACGCCGAATTTCCTCAACCCCGCCAGAAGCTCTTCCTGAAGGTTCTCCAGATGGAACAGCGCGTCGTACTCGACCCTGCCCAGGCTGAGCAGTTCGACCTGGAGGTTGAAATGGTTGTCGAAGGCGACGCCGTGGCGTGCCAGGCCATCGACCAGCGCCTCGAAACTGATGCGCGACTGCATGTGGTGCATCGAGCGGTGGTTGTTCTTCCAGCTTGCCGGGCCTTCGAGGAACTGGCGCATCTTCCCGTAATAGAAAACCGGACGATCGAACGCCCTGGTATAGCGATTGAGCTTGTCGAGATAGCTCGACAGCACCCGATGGTACGGGTTGCGGATGTTGGCCACCACCCGGTAGTCCTTGAATTCGCTCAGGATATCGGCAAGCTCGCGGCCGCCGCGCCGTTCGATGCGGAACCCCTTCTCGATCATCTGGTTCATGATCCCGGGGCTGCGGGCGGTTCGCCT
>JBHHXR010000267.1:0-3391 GCA_046757205.1 Paracoccaceae bacterium | reverse complement strand
CCCGCGGCCGTCCGGGCTGATCCGGAGGCGTGCATGGATGCGTTCAACATCGTCTATTACGGGGTGATCTGCGGTGTGCTTGGCCTGACCTCGCCATGGCTCGGGCGCAGGCTGTTGCGTTTCGGCATCGGCATCGGCGTCGGTGTCATCGGCGCCGCCCTGCTGCCGGTACTGAAGGGCATGATGAGCGGCTACTGAGGCCCGGTTTGCCGGATCGGCCGTGAAATGCTACCTTGCCGCCACGCTCAAGTCGGCAGGCAGTGAGCCTAATCGGTGTGTGCCATATCTATCTCTGTTCCGACGGGAGGTATTTATGGAAAGCAGATCGATAGAAAGACCGAAGCGCCGCGGCCGCGGAGCGTCCCCTGCCGTTGCCAGGACCGCCGACGCCTTTACCATGGACAGCGTTTTCGGGCCGCGCCCGCGCCTTGGCTTCCTCGACGAGGACCGGCTGGAATTTCTCAGGAACCGGACGCTGGCACTCCTGGAGGATTACGGCGCCGTCGTCGTCCACCCCGCGGCGCGCGACGCCTTCCTCGAGGCCGGCGCGCGCGAAGGCAGCGACAAGGACCGCATTCGTCTGCCGCGCGAACTGGTTCTGGAGGCCTTGCAGGCGACGCCGAAAGCGGTGCTGCTGGCCGGCAGAAAACCGTCGCTCGACATGCACCTGCCGCGCCGCGACGGCGGTTTCATCCTGCGCACCGGCACCGGCGCGCACGGCTATGTGGATCCGCGCGACGCCAAGTACCGCAAGATGGACCTCGACGCGGTGAACGACATCGCCGCCGTGGCCAGCGCGCTCGACGAGGTCGGCTTCATCGCGCATCCCTTCGTGCACGGCGTGCCGGAAGTGACGTCCGACATCCACAGCTTCGGCCGGCTGATCGCGCATACGGACAAGCATGTCTGGATGCAGCCCTACCAGAAGGAAAACACCGAGTACCTGATGAAGATCGCCGCCATCGCGGCGGGTGGCGAGGCCGAATTGCGGGCGCGGCCTATCACCAGTGTGATCACATGCTCCTTCACGCCTTTGGAGTTCAAGTTCATGGACACCGAGGTGATCATCCAGGCCGGCAGGTACGGTGTGCCGCTGCACGCCTGCAGCCTGCCCTCGGCCGGCGGCACCGCGCCGCTGTCGGTACCGGCGATGACCGTCATGGCGGCCGCCGAAATCCTCGGCATGATGACCATGGCGCATATCCTGTCGCCGGGCGTCCCGGTGATCGCCACGCCCCTGATGTTCACCCTCGACATGCGCACCGGCAGCGCCCTGCAGTCCTGCGCGGAATCCCTGCAGGCCGCCAGCATGTCGATCCAGCTCATGAAACGCGGCTTCGGCATGCTGGCGCACACCTACGGTTCCAGCTCCGACACCCCCGATGTCGATCACCAGTCGATGGCGGAACGCGCGCTTCTGATGCAGAACGTAGCACTATCGGGTGCCGATATCCTCGGCGGTGTCGGGCAACTGGAATGCGCCACCGTGTTCAGCCCGGTGCAGGCGGTGCTCGACAACGAGATCGGTGCCATGATGCGCCGCTTCATCCGCACCCCGCAGATCGACGAGGAAAGCCTCAACTGGCAGGAAATGTCCTCGATCCGCGCCGGCGGGCATTTCCTCGACAGCGATCACACCGTGAAGAACTGCCGCGACCAGTTGCTGCCGAAAGCCTTCCTGCGCCAGGGCCGCGACGATTACGAGGCCAGCGGCCGCCGCACCGCCTTCGACGAGGCCCGCGACATGGCGCTGGCGGCCATCGCCAACGCCCCGCCCGAAGGCACCCTCAGCGAGGACCAGACCCGCGAAATCGCGGCCTTGGCGGCCCACGCCGACAAGGCCATCGTCGAGGCCTATTCGGGGAAGGTGTCGGTGATCTGAGGCGCGGTTATGCGACCTGCCCGAACACGTGCTCCCGGTGATAGCGGAGATATTCCGGGTGCGGATGGTGCCGGGGGTTTGCCGGAAATCTCAGGCGTTGATCTGGCATTATCAAGCGCCTGGCCGTTTCGACCGGTACCTTGTTGTGCGATATCAGAATGCGCATGTCCTCGGCGACGGAAATCAATCCCCGGTCAAACATCCAGTGCAGCGTTCCGGACAAGGCGATGCCGTTCCGCACGCTGTCCGGTCCATCGCGTTCGACGGGCCGGATATGCGCGGCCTGAACCTCCGGTCGGCCGCTTCCGTTTCGCAGGGAAAGACCGGAGACTGCACAGACCGCCCCGTAGGCGGCCTTTACCCGTCTTGCGAAAGACGCATCGCGGAGTTTTCGGGAGGTGAGGATTTCCTCGCGGTATCCTGCCAGAGGTGCATCCCCGAAGGGTGCCTGTTGTTCTTCGAAGCCAAACAAAGCCGGTTCTCTTTCCCCCGGCAGCGGCCCTTCCCGCGGATAGGATTCCGTGTCGCTCAACGGTGAAAGCCCTTGGTTCACGATCGCGGCAAATTCCGCATCGCTCAAGCGACGAACCGCGGATGTGTTTGCGCCGCCGGACATCGGCGATCCATCGGGCTTGCGGAGCATAGCCTCAAAGGCCTGCCCCAACCGATCCGCCCTTGGCACGACAGTTTCGAATTCCCAAAGACTGCCAAGCTCGAGTATTGCGAAAAAGTGGTCCCGTTGGTCCGGATCGGGTACCACGCCGCGGACCTTCTGCACCGCCACATAACCGAACGCGCCCTGCCGCCCCTCATACAGGATGATCCAGTCGCCTATGGTTTGCTGAACGGTGCCAAGGTATCGTCGGGGGAAATGATACGCCTCCCCCGGCTTGTCCTTGTAGATCGACTCCGGGTTTTGAATGAATACAGCTTTCGCCATAACGGAAATCGTGCCGCAATTCCGGCGCGATTACCAGACCGCGTCTTACTCCGCCGCCACCCCCGCCGCGTCCGCCTTCTCCACCCGCACCGCCGAGAACTTGAACTCCGGGATCTTGCCGTAGGGGTCGAGCTGCGGGTTGGTCAGGATGTTGGCCGCCGCCTCGACATAGGCAAACGGCAGGAACACGTTGTCCTCCGCCACGGCGCGGTCGGCGCGGGCCATGACGGTGACGCTGCCGCGCCGGGTGGTGAGCGTGATCAGCCCGCCGGGCTCGACGCCGAGCCGGCGCAGGGTGCGCGGGTTGAGCGAGCAGTTGGCCTCCGGCTCCACCGCGTCGAGCACGCTGGCCCGCCGGGTCATGGCGCCGGTGTGCCAGTGTTCCAGCTGCCGCCCGGTGATCAGGATGAACGGATAGTTGGCGGCCGGCGCCTCGGCCGGCGGCACGATACCGGCCGGCGTGAACTTCGCGCGGCCCTCGGGGCGCGGGAAACCGTCGCCGAAGACGATGGCCTGGCCCGGGTCCTCGGGCGACAGCGACGGGTAGGTCACCGTCTCGCGCTCCAGCC
>JBHHXR010000266.1:0-3440 GCA_046757205.1 Paracoccaceae bacterium | reverse complement strand
CCAAGCGCAGGATGAGGCACGCAACCGAACAATTAATTTACAGATACTGTCAGCAAATAGTCATGTTCGTGGATTTGCCGCGGCTGTGTTGCCCGCAAGGAAATCTGCCCCGCGCCGCCGCCCGCGGCCTCAGCGCACGGTCACGACGCTGCACTTGGCGCGCTGGGTAACCTTGTGCGAGACGCTTCCGAGAAGCAGTTCCCGGAAACCGCCAAGACCACGGCTGCCCATGACGATCATGTCGGCGCCGACGTCGTCCGCGGCACTCAGAATGGCTTCGGTGTAACTTCCCACCATGGTTTTTCCGGTGACCTTCGCGGCCCCGAGTTCCCGTGCCCTTTCCTCGGCGTGCTCCACGATGACCTCGCCGATGGCGGCGGCGATCCGGTCCATTTCCTGCGTCGAACGCTCGGCATGGAAGATTTCGCCCATGGTGCCGGGGACGTTGCGGATATCGTTCAGCGCCGGGCGGGCCCGCGAAACCAGGTGCTCGGCCTCCGCCATGCGGCGCATCTCCTGCGCCCTGCGGCCGTGGACGAGTACGTGGACGATGGTCAGTTCAGCGTCGAACTTGGCGGCGATTTCGGCAGCCAAATCGACCGCCTTGCGCGCCGAATCGGAGGCATCCGTCGCGGCCAGGATATGCTTGATCATTTCGCCGTCTCCTTGTTTTGATGTTCCGTTGGCGCGCAGTTTATAAGGCACGCCAAAAGCACGCCTTGAGGGGGATCAAACACGGCGCCGCCAAGGTGAATCCGGAAGGTCGGGTGTCAGAACAGAAGCAGAAAATGCGGGAGCCGGCGCCGCCCGGAATGGACGATCACCCGGCGTTTGCGTCACGCCACCGTTTTCACCCTGAACCCCTTTTCCACCATGTCGGCGGGCCGCACCGGGTAGTCGCCGGTGAAGCAGGCGTCGCAGTATTGCGGGGCGGTCTTGTCGCGGCCATGGTTCTCGCCGCAGGCGCGGTAGAGGCCGTCGAGGGTGATGAAGCGCAGCGAGGTGACGCCGAGGTGGTCGCGCATCTCCTCTTCCGTCATCGAGGAGGCCAGCAGCTTGTCGCGCTCGGGCGTGTCGACGCCGTAAAAGCACGGCCATTCGGTGGGCGGCGAGGCGATGCGGAAGTGGATTTCGCGGGCGCCGGCGTCGAGGATCATTTCCTTGATCTTGCGCGAAGTGGTGCCGCGCACCACGGAATCGTCGGCCAGGATGACCCGCTTGCCCTTGATTAGGGCCCGGTTGACGTTGAGCTTCAGGCGCACGCCCATGTTGCGGATCTGTTCGGACGGTTCGATGAAGGTGCGGCCCATGTACTGGTTGCGGATGATGCCCATGGCGTAGGGGATGCCGCTTTCCTGGGAAAAGCCGATGGCCGCCGGCGTGCCGCTGTCGGGCACCGGGCAGACCAGATCGGCATCCACCGGTGCTTCGCGGGCCAGTTGGGCGCCGATGGCGCGGCGCGTCTCGTACACCGAGCGGCCGCCGAGGATGCTGTCGGGGCGCGAGAAATAGACGTGCTCGAATATGCAGAACCGCGGTTTGGCGGGGTGGAACGGAAAATAGCTTTCGAGATCGCCGTTGGAGACGATGACCATTTCGCCGGGCTCGATCTCGCGCACGAATTCGGCGCCGATGATGTCGAGCGCGCAGGTCTCCGACGACAGCACCCAGCCGTCACCGAGGCGGCCCAGCATCAGCGGGCGCACGCCGAGGGGGTCGCGCACGCCGATCAGCTTCGAGCGCGTCATGGCGACGATGGAAAACGCGCCGTCGACCCGGCGCAGCGCGTCCTTGATGCGTTCGGGGATGTCGTGCTGTATCGAGCGCGCCATCAGGTGGATGATGCACTCGGTGTCCGACGAGGACTGGAAGATCGAGCCGCGGTCGATCAGTTCGCGCTTGAGCGCGTCGGCGTTGGTGATGTTGCCGTTATGCGCGATGGCGCAGCCGCCCATGGCGAATTCGGCGAACAGGGGCTGGACGTCGCGGATCGCGCCGCTGCCCTTGGCTCCGGCGGTGGAATACCGCACGTGCCCGATGCCCAGCGGCCCGGGCAGGGTTTCCATGACCGAGGTCTTGGTGAAATTGTCGCGGACATAGCCGAATCGGCGCGCCTGGCTGAATCCGTTCGCCGGATCGTAGGTGACGATGCCGCCGGCTTCCTGGCCGCGGTGCTGCAATGCATGCAGGCCGAGGGCGACGAAATTCGCCGCGTCGTGAACCCCGGTGACGCCGAAAATGCCGCATTCTTCCCGGAGTTTGTCGTCGTCGAACGGGTGCTGCGGGAAGTCTTCGGGGGCAGTGACCATGGCGCGGCTGGGCTGTTCCGGAAAGGGTATGCTGGCGCAGTGTATAGACAGGCCGCGACGAAGAGTCACCCGCTGTTTGCGGCCCCGGCAACGGCGGCGTCAATTCAGCCGGCAGGATGTCGTGAGTTCGTCGTATCGTGCGATGATCCATTCCGGGGCCTGATTGGGCAACTGCTCCTGCAGCGCTCCCTGGGCACCGGCGATGACGACCTTTGACTTGGAGCCCTCGACGGCGGCCATGCCGGGACCCTCGCCGATGAACTGGCCGTAGAGAACGAAGGCGACCGCCACAAGAAGTGCGCCGCGGGCGAAACCGAACACGAAGCCCAGGCCCTTGTCGACCGGTCCCATCGAGGAATTCTGCACCGCGCCCGAAAGCAAAGGTGCGAACAGCGAAACGATGACCAGCGTCACCGCGAAGACCGCGACAAAGGCGGCCATCAGCGCCAGTTCGCAGGACGGTCCGATCAGTTCGCCGAGATAGGGAACCTCGGTAATCAGCGGCTGCACGGCGGGAGAGAGGAAATAGGCGACGATGGCGGCGATGATCCAGCCGAAGATGGCCATGATCTCGCGCACGAAGCCGCGCGAATAGGCCAGCAGGCAGGAAATCGCCATCACCAGCAGCACGACGCCGTCAACCAGGGTGAACCCTTCCATGGTTCCTTCTCCTTATGTGCCTCTGCCTCAGTCCGTTATCTCACCGAAACACAAGTCGATGAAACCGGTCAAGTCGCTTGCGCTTCTCACCTCAATGCCAGATTCGGCCGAGAACTTCATGCCCGAAGGGCCGAGGGCGCGTACAAATCCGAGCTTTGTTGCTTCGCGGAGACGTGTATCGGCCTGCGCCACCGGACGCAACGCACCGGACAGGCTGACCTCGCCGAAAAGCACGCTGTCAGGCGGCAAGGGCCGGTTCTGGCGCGAGGAGACGAGCGCCGCCGCGACCGCGAGGTCGGCGGCCGGCTCGGAGATGCGCATGCCGCCGGCGACGTTGAGATAGACGTCCTGGCCGGAGAAGCGGACGCCGCAGCGCGCTTCCAGGACGGCAAGGATCATGGCCAGCCGCCCGCTGTCCCAGCCGACGGCGCTGCGCCGCGGCGTGGCCAGCGGCGAAGGGGCGACGAGGGC
>JBHHXR010000265.1:0-3450 GCA_046757205.1 Paracoccaceae bacterium | reverse complement strand
CGCGTCCACGAGACGCAAGGTCTCCAGGTTCTCCGATCCGTCGGTCTCGAACGCGGCGCCGGTGCGCAAGCAGGCGACGAAATGGGCGACGGCGGCATCAAAGCTGGCTTGATAGCTGGCGTCCAGATCGTATTGCAGGCGTTCCGGGGCGCGGTCGGCGCGCCAGTGCGCATCACCAATGTCTATCGCAGCCCCGCCTACAACGACTGCGTCGGCGGCAAGCCGGGAAGCCAGCACAAGGAATTCCGTGCCGCCGATATCTTCGTGCCGGGCGCGGGCAACCCGCGGCAATGGCGCGACATCCTGCGAAAGCTCCGCAGGGAGGGCGTGTTCAGGGGCGGGATCGGCACCTACGGGTCCTTCGTCCACGTCGATACCCGCGGTGTGAACGCCGACTGGACCGGCTGATACCACCGCTCAATGATCTAAACTTGTTGCCCAATCGCGAAGCCCGATGGACATGATGCGCCAAGGCTGGTCGGTGAGCTTGTTCCACGCCTCGCAGCAGTGGGCGACGATGTCGTCGTAGGACCGGAAGACCCGGTTGGAGAGCCAGTTGTCGCGCATGAACTGCCAGATATTCTCGACCGGGTTCAGTTCGGGCGATCTCGGGGGGAGCGGCAGGAGTGTGATGTTGGTGGGGACGATCAGCCCGGTCGACATATGCCAACCTGCCTGATCGAGGACCAGGATGGCGTGGGCGTCCGGGTCGACCATGGCGCTGATCTCGGCCAGATGCGCGACCATCGCGTGGGTGTCGCACCAGGGCATGATCAGCCCGGCGCCCTTGCCCTTCGCCGGACAGATGGCGCCGAAGATGTAGGCCCATTTGGTGCGCTGGTCGTGCGGCGCGCGCGGCCGGGTGCCCCGCCGGGCCCAGCGCCGCGTGATCTTGTTCTTCTGGCCAATCCGCGCTTCGTCCTGGAACCAGACCTCTATCCGCTTGCCGCCGGCCTGCCCGGCGCGGATTTCTGCCACAGCGGCGGGGAAGTTTTTTTAAACGCCTCGATGCCCCGGGTATCCTGAGCGTAGTGCCGGGGCCGGGCCGAGAGCTTCCGGAACCCCATGGCACGCAGCTCGCGACCGAGCGTCTGGCGGCTGACCGAGACCCCGAACTCCTCCCACAGCCACTGCACGAGATCGGCCAGCCGCCAGCGCACCACGCCGTCGAGATAGGGCTTCGGCCCGGCCTCGACCGCCCGCGTCAGCGCCGCACGATGCTCCCCGTCCAGAAGCGGTGCCTTGCCCGGCGCCTTGCGGTCGAGAAGGCCCTCCGGCCCTTCCGCGTTGAAGCGCACGACCCAGTCGCGCACGATCTGGACCCCGACCCCGCCGATCTTCGCAGCCTGCCCCCGAGACCCGCCGTCGTAGATCGACGCCAGCGCAAGCAGCCGACGCGTCTGTTTGGCGTCCCGGCTGGCTCGCGCGAGCCGCCTCAAGCCATTGCCATCAAAGTCGGATCGAACGGGAACCCCCGGGTGCATGGAAAACCTCCTGCCTGTTTTCCATGTTGAATCACGTCAGACCCCGTTTGTGAATCCCTCAACGAGTCAAAACCAACGGGCGCTGGTATAACGGGTTGATCTTCGAATTGATGCGATGAGTGTCCAGGCATCGGCAGAGGCGATTGAGGTCTCCCAATCCTTCGCCAATCTGCGGCAGCGTCCGAGCCATGCGAAGGTTCGCTCAACCACCCAGCGGCGGGCGATCACAACGAACCCGGTGATGCCCGGCGGACGCTTGACGATTTCTATGGTCGGGCCGTCGAAGGCTGCCACCGCCTCTTTGACGGTGTCCCCGCAATAGCCACCGTCGGCGAAGATGCAGGCCAGGGCAGGGAAGTCATCGCAGGCCTGCTTGATCACATCCGGCCCGCCGTCACGATCCTGAATGTCGGCCGTATGCGTGGTCAGAGCCAGCATGTTGCCTTCGGTGTCGGTCACGATATGCCGTTTCCGGCCCTTGGTTTTCTTGCCTGCATCGTACCCCCGAGGTCCGCCGCTCTCGGTGGTCTTGACCGACTGGCTGTCGATGATACCGGCGGTTGGCTCGGCATTGCGCCCGGCCAGAAGCCGCGCCGCACCAACCAGCGCCTCGTTGATCAGGTCGAGCAAGCCGCTGTCGCGCATCCGGTAGAAATAATACTGCACGGTCGTGAACGGCGGAAAGTCCTTGGGCAGCAGCGCCCACTGGCATCCGGCTGCGGCGATGTACTGGATCGCGTCCCATACCGCACGCATATCGGTCCTGCGCGGACGCCCAACTTTGGATCGCGGTGGCATGAATGGCGCGATCAGCGCCCATTCGTCGTCCGTACAATCGCTTGCATACCGCTGGCCGCGCCGGTCATAGTGTGGACGAGTGATTTCTGTCCAAGGCATCATTCCCTCCTGGTGTCGCAACCAGAGGGAATCATAAACGGCTGAAATCACTCAACATAATTTTCGGTTGGGCTCTCAGGGCAACGGACGGTCTACGGAACATGGGACTCGCGAAGATCAATGCCGTATGGATCGGGGCCGAACTCGGCGCGATTCATGCGGCGTGTCTTGCCTCGTTTCTCCGACATGGCCACGAAGTTGTCCTGCATGCGTATGAGGAGCCAAGAGATGTGCCGCGGGGCGTCATCGTCGCAGATGCGGACGAGTTGCTTCTTCGTGGACGGATGTTTCGGCACAAAAAAACCGGCAGCTTGGCGCCATTTGTGGATCTGATGCGATATGAAATACTAAGTAAAGGATTAGGTTTATATGTAGATTGCGATATTTATTGCTTGAAGCCAATGATAGACGCCGACTATATTTTTGGCTGGCAGGTGGACCATAGCATCAATAATGCGGTTCTGAAGTTGCCGGTTGATTGCCCGACCCTCCGGTCATTGAGCATGATCAAGGATATGTGGCAATTCCTGCCACCTTGGGAATCATGGAAGCGACGGTTGAAATGGAGATTCCAGTATGCCGTCGGGAAGGGGCGGTTGCGCCATCTGCCCTACGGAAGCACCGGTCCGTACGCGCTTACGTGGTTTCTGAGGAAATACGGGCTCCTGTCACGAGCCTTGCCTCAGGACGTCTTTTACCCGCTGCCTCCGGCGGAGGCGGCCAGGTTGCTCGATCCGGGGCTGTCGGTTGCGGATATAGCCACGCCGAACACTGTCGCCCTGCATCTCTACAACGAGGCACTCCACCGTCGAATGGGGGCGGCGATCCCCGATACGTCGCCGCTCGGGGAAATCGTTTCCTCCCTCGGAGCGACGAGTTAGGCCCCCCAGTCGCTGGCCCGCTTACCGGCCGCAACCCCGCCCGGGAACGGATCCTGCCCCGTGCTGGCCGACCTCCCCGGGCCGGTATTGCTGAAACGGCGTCTGCGATCCCGCGTCGAATCCGGGCCTGCCACCTGCTGCCCCGCTTCTTTTTCGCGGCCGCGAAGATGCGCCCGGCCGGGTGGCCA
>JBHHXR010000264.1:0-3453 GCA_046757205.1 Paracoccaceae bacterium | reverse complement strand
GCAAGTTCACAGCGTCTCAGCATCTCGTCGGTGCGTCCCAGCGGCCTGTCGGGGGAAGCCCAGTCGCGCAGTTCGTCGAGGCTGCGGGCCGGATCGAATACCGCCCTCGCAAGGGCTTCGGTCAGCTTGGTCTTGAATTTGTCGCTGGTGCGGGAGCGCGCGTAGGCCTCGGGATCGTCGGCAATCGTCGAGAGCTCGATTGCCCAGTCGCCGGCGCTGACCGATCCGTCAAAACCGTCATTGCCGCTGATATCGATGCTCAGGAAATCTGGGATCGCGCCTGGGCCGGCCTGCGCCAGACCGGTCGCGATTTTCGATAGCGCGGTGTATTCATTGTAGGTCGCCTCGATCCCGTCGATGACTGCAATCGCCGCGCGGATTTCCTGCGGCGAGTCGCTTGACGCCGAGACGACCCCTCGCGCCATGCAGGCGACCGAACCGGAGACCGCGTTCAGTGCCCGGTCCAGCGGCTGAGAAAAATCCGCCTGGTCAGCCAGCGACTGCATGCAGCTCGCCGCATTGGCCAGGACGCCGGCCCCTGACCCGCCCACGGCCTGACCGCACGACTTCAGCGCTGCGGTCACCGCCGGTGTGATGCAATGTTCGGTGATACCGGCGGGGAAGGCCCACAGCTTGTCGGTGAATGTCGGGCACAGGCCGCCAACCTTTGGCCGGCCCGGAAGGTCGGCCGCATGCGGGGAGGTCGGATCAGCTGCCCGCGACATTCCGTCATTGAGATCGTGGAGGACAAGGCGGCCGATCGGCTTGCCAAAGATAATCGTGTCCGCCAGGCCGGTTGCGGGAATTGCGGCGAGACAGGCTGCCAGGAATGCCCCATACAACCCGAAAGCATGCGATATCGCTTGTCGCGCTTGCATCGCGCCCCCTGGCCGCGGCCGACCGCAAAGCGAGATTAGTTCAGAAACTGCCTGGAGTCGAGATCGTAGGGCATGATCTCCGGTTGCGGAAATGCCGCCGCAAGCCCGTATCGGTATCGGCTCCGGTTACGTCTTGCTGTGCCAAGAGGGCCGCGCCCGGCCATGCACCGGGGTCCGGAATCTGCCCCTGGCAATCCAGCTTCGTCAGGCATTTCCCGCCCCCACCCCGGGTCTCTTGCCAAAGCCGAATTGCCTCCGAACATCCGCTTTTGTTGACGCGAGACCGGACTCGCAGCGGCGGAATATTTCTTAAGCGGGCCGGACGATCCGTTGGATTATGGTAAACTGTTCCGACTGACCGACTCATGTGGAGGGGAGATTGCCGTGGCCGGACCTGACAAGAAGGACGAAAAGAAGAAGATCGAGGAAGCCAAGAAGGCCGTTCAAGGTGAAGTGAAGAAGCTTGCGAAGAACACCAAGAAGAATTCCGACGAGGCAAAAAAACTGGTCGAGGAAAAAAAGGAACTCGCCAAAAAGAAGAAGCCCGGGCCGGAAGACAAGAAAAGGGTCAAGGAGGTCGACAAGAAACTCAAGGTCATCGAGAAATCCTGCAAGAGCGAAGCCGACGCCACCGCGAAACGCATAAACCGGATGCTGCAGACCTACGTGCCCGACGACAAGGATGCCCTGCCCGCCTGGCAGAAGGGCATGGACAAGTGGTATATCGACATTCTGAACCGGGAGCCGGGGCTCGATATCGGCGGCGGCGCGCGGGTCAACGGCCAGCTTTCGATCAAGGACAAAAAGGCGGTGATCGATTTCTCCTGGAAATGGTGAACCGGCCGAGCGCCAGCTAACGTCATTCGTCGCCGGATAACCCCCAAGACCTGCCCCCACGGCTGTCGCGCGAAAGTTGGTGATCCCGGCGAAATCGCGCATCCCGGCGACCGCTGCGTCACTCGCGATCCGGTCACCCGAAAGGCCGCGCGGGACGGATCTCCCGGGCATGCGGCCGCCCGCCCCGTGGCGGGCGTATGCCCCCACATCTGCCCGGCGTCGCGGCACCGGTTTGCCGGAAAGCCCGGAAAAGTTGCGGTTTTTGCCTTATTTTTGTCACCGCTGCCGCCATAATACCGGGAACAGGCCGCGAATTCGAGATCGCGGTGACGTGTGATTCTGGTGGGTGAAGTGAAACGCAGGTGGCGCAGGCCGCCTGACTGCCGGCAGCGGAGCCGCCTGACGGCGAGCCGGTGCTGGCGCGACGAAGGCGTTGGAGACGCGGCATGGCAGGAGAAACTGAACGCCGGCCCGGCAACGTGCGGCCACGGCGGTTTGCGGGCTTCGCCGGCGACGAACGCGGCAGCGTGACGGTCGAGTTCGTGTTGTGGATCCCGGTCTTCGTCATCATCATGTTCTTGGTGATCGACGTGTCCATGCTGTTCCTGACCCAGGCCAACATGTGGGCGGTGGCGCGCGACACCACGCGCCGCGTCGCCACGCACGAATTCAACGAGGAACAGGCGGAGGAATACGCGACCTCGAACGCGAGCTGGGGGGCGCAGTCCTACAACGTGGTGGTGGACGACGTGGGGCCGGAGGTTTCCACCTCGATCACGATTTCGGTCGCCGACGCCGCGCTGTTCGACCTGCTCGGCGCGGCCAACGCGGTCGGCGGCAATATTCAGGCCCGGGTGGTACAACGTCTGGAGCCGTACTGAAGGGAAGGGGAAGACCGGCTGACCGTGGGGACGGTCG
This sequence comes from Paracoccaceae bacterium, assembly GCA_046757205.1. Lineage (GTDB taxonomy): Bacteria > Pseudomonadota > Alphaproteobacteria > Rhodobacterales > Rhodobacteraceae > JBHHXR01. The sequence continues at coordinate 820 of JBHHXR010000264.1, read as the reverse complement.
TTAAAGAGTTTCGCGACCCCGTCCGCCGACGCAGCGGCGGGGCGCATGTTTGGGAAGACGGAGGCCCCAGGGGAATGGCAACGCTAGAGCTGACTGCCCGGCTATTGCGCTTCTTGAGAGACGAAGACGGTGCCGCGACCGCCTGGTCGGTCTCGTGGGCGCTGATATTTTTCATCATCGGTGGCCTGACCATCGACAATTCCAGTGCCTGGAAGTCACAACAGGAGCTTCAGGCGGTAGCGGATGCGGCGTCGCACGCCGGAGCCGTGGAACTCGGCCTTCTGAACGACGAGAGCGCAAAGGAAGAGGCGGTACGCGTCGCAAGACTGAACCTTCCGGTTTCCGTCTTCGGCAACGTGCTGGCGGCGGCGGATGTCGAAACCGGCAACTGGGACCACGACACGAGGACCTTCACGCCGGCGACCGCCGGCGCCGATGCCGTCCGCGTTCTGACCAAGCGGATGAGTGCCAACGGCAACGCCGTTCCGACCTTTCTTCTGCGGCTGATCGGTTTCAACAAATGGGATATCGTCGCGCGTTCGACGACCCAGCGGTTCGTTCCCAGCTGCATCATGGACGGAATAGTTTCGGTCGGTGTGGCCGAGATAAGTTCCAACAACAGTTTTTACGCCGGCTACTGCATCCACGGGCAGGCGGGGGTGAAGATCAGCTCGAACAATTTCTTCGAGGGACCGTCCGGCAACACGCCGGGCGTCCGGGTGTCGATGAACGATCTCGACGATCTTCAGTTGCCGGGCTCCGGATTCAGCACCAATACCGGTCTGGAAGACGCGCTGGGCGAGGACTGGATGAATCCGCG
>JBHHXR010000263.1:0-3453 GCA_046757205.1 Paracoccaceae bacterium | reverse complement strand
CGTAGAAATTCCTCACGGGTCTGCGGTTGACTGCGAAAATTGCCCAGCATGCATGTCGTGGTCATGATGGAATTCTGCTTCTGCACGCCGCGCATCATCATTCACATGTGCTGCGCCTCGATGACCACGCCGACGCCCTGCGCATCGATCGCGTCGTGAACACAGCTCGCGACCTGCTTGGTCAGGTTCTCCTGAATCTGCAGCCGGCGCGCGAAAAAATCAACGATTCGCGCGATCTTCGACAGGCCGAGCACCTTGCCGTCCGGGATATAGGCGACGTGAGCCTTACCGATGAACGGCAGGACGTGATGCTCGCATAGCGAATACAACTCGATGTTGCGGACGATCACCATCTCGTCCGTATCGCTCGTGAACACCGCCCCGTTGATCAAATCATCGAGCGATTGACGATAGCCTCGCGTGATCGCGTGCATCGCCTTCGCGGCGCGCTTCGGTGTATCGACCAGGCCTTCCCGATTGACGTCTTCGCCGAGCGCCGCAATGATGTCACGATAGCGGTCTTCCATCAGCCTGATCTTTTCGTCTTCTGACACTTGGTATTCCTTCCTCTCGTTGCGGAATTGAAGTCTACTCCAGTCCCGTGGCCCGTACCGGGACACGCCGGTCACGGCGCGTCACCGCGCTTACGGCGTCCAATCCCCCCGTCACCGGATCATTCTCGATTGCATCTGCAAGCTTCGCCACGGTTGGCTGTTCGAAGAACCGCACGAGGGGCAGTTCGACGCCGAGGCGGTCGCGGATGCGCGAGATCAGGCGGGTCGCCAGCAGCGAGTGGCCGCCGAGGGCGAAGAAGTCGTCGTGGATGCCGACCGATTCGGCCGCCAGCACCTCGCACCATAACCCCGTCAGCACCGCCTCCAGTTCCGTGCGCGCCGGCACCGCCGTCCGCGCCCGCACCGTCCCCGGCGCCGGCAACCGCTCCCTGGCCACCTTGCCGTTCGAGCGCCGCGGCAACGCCGCCAGCACCTCGAACGCCTGCGGCACCATGTAGCCCGGCAACACCGCGCCCAGCGCCGCCCGCCAGGCGTCATGCTGCGCCGCCCCCGCCGACAACCCCGCCGCCGGCACCACGTACGCCACCAGCCAGTCGCCGCCCGGCCGCTCCACCAGCCGCACCGCGCACTCGGCAATCCCCGCCAGGCCCCCCAGCACCGCCTCGATCGCGCCCGGCTCCACCCGCTGACCGCGCACCTTGAGCTGCTCGTCCAGCCGCCCGGTGTACAGGATCGTCCCGTCCGGCAGCCGCCGCCCGCTATCGCCGGTGCAATACCAGCCGTCCGCCGTGCGCCGTGCCACCGTCCGCTGCGCCTCGCCCCAGTAGCCCGCAAACACCCCCGCGCCGCGCAGCCGGATCTCCCCGTGCCAACTCGCCGCGCCACCCGCGTCGAACAACCCGACCTCCAACCCCGGCACCGCCCGGCCCACCGGCAACTGCTGGCCCAGCACCCGCGTGTCGTGATCCGCCACGTACTGCAGGCCCATCGTCGACTCCGTCAGACCGAACCCGTTCACCAGCACCGACCCCGGCGCAAACCGCGACCGGTACAGCTCGAAGTCCGAGCGCCGCACCACCTCGCCGCCCAGCACCACCGCCCGAACCGCCGACAGGTCCTGGTCACAGTGCAACTCGCCGCCGAACAGGTGCCGGTACACCGTCGGCGTCGCGTGCACCACCGTCATCCGCGCCGCCACCAGCGCATCCACCAGTGACCCCGCGTCCGCCGCGCCGCGCACGTCCAGCGGGTACAACGACGCCCCCGTCAGCAGCGCCCCGAACACATCCTGTACCGCCGCATCGAAGCCGTAACCCGACAACAGGCTCACCCGGTCGTCCGGCCCCAGCCCCAGGCCCGCGCAGTAACGGCGTACCTGCGCCAGCGCCCCGCCGTGCGTCTGCATCACCCCTTTCGGCGCGCCGCTCGTGCCCGACGTGTAAATGATGTACGCCAGCGCATCGGCCCCCGGCACCGCCGCCGCCGGACGCGGCACCGCCGCCAGCGACCCGACATCGATGACCGGCAGCGCGCCGAACCGCTCCGCCGCCAGCCCCGCATGCGCCGCATCGCAGACGATCGCGCTCACCCCCGCCTCCGCCGCCAGTGCCGCCAGCCGCCCCGCCGGCTGCCACGGCTCCAGCGGCACGTACGCGCATCCCGACTTCAGGATCCCCAGCAGCCCGGTCACCATCGGCGCGTCCTGGCCCGCCAGCAGACCCACCCGCGCCGCATGGCCGTCCCCCGCCAGCCCCAGCGACCGCAACGCCGCCGACACCCGGTCCGAACGTTCGTCCAGCGTCCCGTAGCTCAGACTGTGACTCGCGCTGCGCACCGCCACCCGCCGCGGCGCCGCCGCCACCTGCGCCGCAAATGCCGATACCAGGTCATCCCCGGCCGGCAACCGTGCCGCCGGCAACCCTGCCGTGGCCCCGCCCGCCAACACCGGCAGCCCCGATAACCGAACCCCGGGATCCGCTACCACCGCCTCCAGCACCCGCTCCAGGTAACCGCTCCAGTACTCCACCGTCTCTCGGTCGAACAGGTCCGTGTTGTATTCGAAATGCGTAAACAGGCCCTGCTCGAACTCCTGCAGACTGACGGCCAGGTCGAATTTGGCCGTCCGCCGGTCGACGCCGACCGTTTCCACCTCGAGGCCGCTGAGATCCGGCGCGCGCGCCGGTTCGTTGTGCAGGTTGAACATGACCTGGAACACCGGCGTGCGACCCGGATCGCGCTCCGGCCGAAGATCGTCGACGAGCTTTTCGAAGGGCACGTCCTGGTGCGCGTAGGCGTCCAGCGCGACGCGCCGGACCCGCGCCAGCAGCGTGTCGAAACCCGGGTCGCCGCCCAGGTCCACCCGCAGCACCAGCGTGTTGACGAAAAAACCGATCAGCCCTTCCAGTTCCGTGCGACCGCGGCCCGCCACCGGCGTGCCCACCACGATGTCCGCCTGGCCCGAACAGCGCGCCAGCACCGCGTCGAACGCCGCCAGCAACACCATGAACAAGGTGCAGCCGTGGGCGCGGCCGAGATCCTTCAGCGCTTCCGTGACCGTGGCGGAGATTCGGTGCGTCACGCGGGCGCCGCGATGCGTCTGTACCGGCGGGCGCGGGCGGTCGGCGGGCAGCGCGAGCTGTGCCGGCGCCCCGGCCAGTTGCCGGCGCCAGTAGCCCAGCTGGCGTTCCAGTTCGGCGCCGTCCAGCCAGCCGCGCTGCCACAGCGCGTAATCCGCGTACTGCACCGGCAGCGCCGGCCACGCCGGCGCGCCGCCCGACCGGTACGCCGCATACGCTTCACCCAGCTCGCGAAACAGCACCGACATCGACCAGCCGTCGGCGACAATGTGGTGCAGCACCAGCACCAGCGCGTGCGCTTCGGCGCCCAGCCGCAGGACGTGCACCCGCAGCAGCGGTCCCGTCGCCAGGTCGAAGGGACG
>JBHHXR010000262.1:0-3488 GCA_046757205.1 Paracoccaceae bacterium | reverse complement strand
TGGGGGCGGGGCGGGCGCGATCCGGGGCTGCGCCCCGGGGTGAACGGCCGGGCGGTGTGAACCATGGAAAGGGCGTCATGCTTTGGGTGGCGGCGCATCTTGACGTAATGCCTTTGCCGAATAGGCAAGGATCGCGCCTGCCCCGGGGTGGGCGCGATCCACGCCCGCCTGGGGTGGGGCGGGTGCGATCCGGGGCTGAAGCCCCGGGACAGACAGCAAAGCGGGGCGGTTCAACGCATGGGCATCGCTTTGCGGCTCGCATGCCCGTTTGGCGGTCTATGGCTGCGCACAGGGCAAAAAACCCTGTATAGTGCGGTGCGGGCGATCAGGCATTCGCCTCTGCCCCGACCTGGCGATGTTGCAGGGGAGCGATGAAAACGCGTCCGTTACAGACCGGGGTCATCATAACGAGCGGGCTCGTGGCCCTGCTGGTCATGGCGTTCTTCGGCACCGAGGCGCGGGCCGGGCGGCTGAGCGACGCGGCCAGCCCCTATCTTCGCAGCCACGCCGATGACGGGATCGACTGGTACCCGTGGGGCGAGGCGGCGCTGGACCGGGCGAGGGACGAGCAGCGGCTGATCTTCCTTTCCATCGGTTACGCCACCTGTCACTGGTGCCATGTCCAGACGCGGACGACTTTCGCCGACCGGCGCGTCATCGAGTTGTTGAACCGCGAATTCGTCAGCATTCTGGTGGATCGCGAGGAGCGGCCGGATCTGGACCATCATTTTGCCGCGGTGATGGCGGCGGCGACCGGGCAGAGCGGCTGGCCGGCGAATTTCGTGCTGTTGCCCGACGGCACGCCGCTGTTCGCCGCCGGCTACATCGCGCCGGAGCCGGAATTCGGCGCGCCCGGCCTGCTGGCGGTGGCGCGATCGCTGGCGGCGGAGTGGCGCGGCAACCGCGCCGCACTGCTGCGGGGAGGCGCCGAGACGGCGGAGCAGATACGCGGGATGCTTGCCGCCGTTCCGGTCGGTCAAGGCGAGGGGCGCGAAGACCCGCGCGACGCCGCCGCGCGCGCCTGGACCGCGCGCTTCGACCGGGAATACGGCGGCTTCGGCAGGAGCGGGAAGTTCCTGATGCCCAACGTTCTGTCCTTTCTTCTCCACCACGGCGTGGCGGCGGGGGACCGGGAGCTTCTGGAAAACGTCTACCGCACGCTGGACCGCATGGCCGCCGGCGCGGTGCGCGACCAGCTTGGCGGGGCCTTCCATCGCTACGCCGTCGATCGCTTCTGGCAGGTGCCGCATTTCGAGATCATGCTGGATCAGAACGCGGCGCTGGCCATGCTCTATCTGGAGGCCTATCAGGCGTCGGGGCGCCGGCGCTACGCGATGGTCGCGAGCGGCATTCTCGACGATCTGCTGGACCGGTTCCGCCTGCCCGGCGGCGGCTTCGCGACCGCGCTCGACGCCGATGCCGGCGGCGCGGAAGGCGGTTATTACACGTGGACGCCCGACGAGGTGCGGGCGGTTCTCGGCGGCGACGCGGCGGGCCCGTTTCTCGATGCCTATCTCGACGCCGGGGCCGGCCTGGTGGATGGCCGCGCCACGCTGCGGCTGCGGCGCGAACCCGGCCTTCGGGGCGAAACGCAGGCCGAACTCGCCGCCAGCCTGTCGCGGCTGCGCGATGCGAGAGAGGCGCGGCCGCCGCCCCTGCGCGACGACAAGGTGCTGACCTCGTGGAACGCGTTGGCGGTGAGCGCGCTGGCGCGGGCGGCGCGGATCCTGAAGGACGACCGGTACCGTCGCGCGGCCGTCGAAGTCGCGGAACTGCTTGCCGGCGAGGCGGGAGACGGACGGCTTGTTCACACGCTGGGAGGGGACGGGCGGGGCGGCGAGGTCTTTCTCGACGACTACGCCTTCGTTATCGCCGCCCTCATCGATCTTTACGAGACGGATTTTCGGGTTGGTCATCTCGATGCCGCGCGATCGCTGGCGCGCGATATGATCGCCCGGTTCCAGCCCGCGCCGGGCCGGCCGTTCCTGTTCACCCCGGTGGATGTTCCGGGCGACGTTCCGGCCCGCGCGATCCTGCGCGAGAGCGACATGGCGTCGGGCAACGCAGTGGCGCTGATGGCGCTGAACCGGCTGGCGCTCTATGGCGCCGGCGGCGCGGTCGGGGAGCAGGCGAACGCCGTCGGGCAGGGTCTTGGAAGATTTCTCGACGCCGAGGGCGCCTCGGCGGCCGGGTTGCTGCGGGCGCTGGACTACCTGCCGGCGACGGCGCGCGAGATCGTCATCGTCGGGTTGCCGGACGATCCCGCGACGGAGGCCCTGCTGGACGAGGTGAACCGGCGCCTGCTGCGTGGCGCGGTTGTCGCCCTGATCCCGCCGGGCGCGCCGGAAGACAACGACGCCTGGCCGCTGCTGGCCGGCCGGCCGCTGCTGGCGGACAAGCCGACGGCCTATGTCTGCCGCAACCGCATCTGCCGGCTGCCGGTGGACACGCCCGCCGAGCTTGGCGCGCAGCTCGATGCGGTGCAGCGCGAGGCAAGGTGAAACGGGCCGGGAGGAGGCGCGTTCGATGCGAAAGGCACTGGCCACAGGCAGGTTGCTCGACACCTATCGCCGTATTGCCTGGCGCTACGACCTGCAGCATGCGGCGCTGACCCTGGGCGCCGACGGGCGCGGCCGGCGGATGCTGGTGGAAAGGACCGTGAAAGCGGGCGACGCCGTGCTGGACTGCGGCGCCGGCACCGGCGCGACCGGCATCCTGGCGGCGCGCAGGGCCGGACCCGAGGGCCATGTCACGCTGTTCGACCTGAGCGAGGCGATGCTGGAAGTGGCGCGGCAAAAGGCGGCGCGCGCGGGGCTGGGGGAGCGGCTGACGTTCGAGGCGGGCGACATGGCGCGGCTGCCGTACGAAGACGGCAGTTTCGATGTCGTGCTGTCGAGCTACAGCCTGTGCCCGCTGCACGACCCGGCGCAGGGGGCGACCGAGATGTTCAGGGTCGCCCGGCCCGGCGGCCTGATCGGCGCGGCGCATTCGGCGGAGCCGGCGAGCAGGCCCGTGCGGTGGCTGGCGGAGAAGGTGGAAAACCTCGCCTGGCGGTTCCCGGGCCTGTCGATGGGGTGCCGGCCGGTGAGCGTGCTTCCCGCGCTGCAGGCGGCGGGCGCGCGCCTCGTGTTTTCCCGCGTCATCGGATTTCCGTTGTGGCCGTTTCTGGTGTTCGTGGCGGAGAAGCCGGAAGCGTGAGCGCCCGGGTCGCTATCCTGAGTGTGTGTACACGCGTGTGCATATGGTCAAGTTATTGATATAGTTGCTAAACGAGAAAACCGGCCATGTACAGGCCGTGTCCAGACCGATCATGGCGCGAGGTTTTCCGAGGTTCGGCGCCACGGAATTTTCATTCCGTCCGGTGCCTCTGGAGCATGACGAGTTTACGTGGAAACATCTCCGGTTCGCCTCGCCCGGGCGGCGCCGCGGCCGGGGGGGGGGCGGGCGGCCCGGCGGCCCGGCGCCGTCGGGGCCACCCCGGCCCGGGG
>JBHHXR010000261.1:0-3503 GCA_046757205.1 Paracoccaceae bacterium | reverse complement strand
CCCGACCACAAGGTCGCCATTCACCTGATCGTCAAGGTTCTGACCGACAAGGAATACGGCGTGGTCAGCGACATGAGCGAAATCAGCGCCGTCGGTCATCGCGTTGTGCATGGTGGTGAAAAGTTCACCTGCTCGGTGATGATCGACGATGCCGTCCTCGACGCCATCAAGGAGGTCCAGCACCTGGCCCCCTTGCACAATCCGCCGAACATTTCCGGCATCGAAGCCGCTCAGGCCAACCTGCCGGATGTCCCGCATGTGGCGATCTTCGACACCGCCTTCCACCAGACCATGCCCGAGCATGCCTACATGTATCCGGTCCCATACGAGTGGTACGAGAAGTACAGCGTGCGTCGTTACGGCTTTCACGGCCTGTCATACCGGAGCCTCGTCGAGCACTTGCCGGCAGTGTCCGAAAGCCGCCTACCGGGGCGCTTGCTGGCGCTGCATCTCGGCAACGGCGCATCGCTCTGCGCCATCAGGAACGGCAAGAGCGTGGCGACCACAATGGGCTATTCGCCGCTCGACGGGCTGACCATGGGCACCCGCTGCGGCGGCATCGACGCCAACGCGGTTCTGCGGATGGTCGAGGATCTGGGCCTCGCCAAGACCGCGCGCATCCTGAACACCGAGAGCGGGCTGCGCGGCCTGTCCGGCGGCGTGTCCGACATGCAGCGGCTTCTCGACAGCCGTGACGCGGCGACCGCCTTCGCCGTCGACCATTTCTGTTACTGGGTAAACCGGCACGCCGGTTCGCTGATGGCGGCCATGGGCGGGCTCGATGCGGTCGCCTTTACCGGCGGCATCGGCGAAAACGCCCCGGCCGTGCGGCAGCGCGTCTGTTTGGCGATGGAATGGCTTGGCGTCGTACTTGACCCCGATGCCAACCGGCGGGGCGGCCCGCGTCTGCACGCCTCAACGTCTGACATCCCGGTCTGGATCGTCCCGGCGCGCGAGGATCTGATGATCGCGCGTGACGCCCGAAGCCTGCTGCGCGACAGGGTGGCGGTCTGATGCGCCGCCGCTATGCCATCGCCAGCGCGACGACCGTGGAAGCAACGATGTCGTCGACGGTGGCGCCGCGCGAAAGATCGCAGACCGGCCGCGCGAAGCCCTGCAGGAAGGGGCCCATCGCTTTTGCCCCGGCCAGTTCCTGGCAGAGCTTGTACGCGATGTTTCCGGCGTCGAGAGAGGGAAAGATCAGGACGTTCGCATCGCCCGACCCGAGCCCTTTCCTGGCGGCAATCTGCGCCGACAGTGCGGCGTCGGCCTGCACCGGTCCGACAATGCCGGGCAGCCTTGCGCGGGAGCGTTCGACCGCCTCCGCGACCCGTTCGACGCTCGGTCCCGACCCCGAGGCCAGCGTGGAATACGACAGCATCGCGATCCGCGGCTCTTCCCCGAACAGCGCCTGTGCCGACCTGGCGCTCGCCGCCGCGATATCGGCAAGGGCGGCCGCGTCCGGCGCGACGTTGACGGCGCAGTCGGCAAATACGATCTCGCGCCCGTCCGGAAATTCCATCAGGAAGAAACTCGATATGGTGCCGACGCCCTCGCCCGGGCCAATGGTCATCGACGCCGCCTCGATTACCCGCCGTGTCGGTGTCGCGGCGCCCGCGACCACTGCGTCGGCCTCGCCTGCCGCGACCATGGCGCAGGCAAGATACAGCGGCTTTCGCAGCAGCCGCATCGCCATCTTTTCCGTTGTGCGCGGCCGCAATTCCGCGATCCGCCGTGCATACCGGGACGCGTCTCCCGCGTCTTCCAGCCAGACCGGCACCGCCAGCCCATCGGTTTCCAGACGTTGCGCCGCCGCCGAAATCCGGGCATCCTCCCTTTCGGGGAAGACCACGCGACGGGGGCGCCGCCGGGCGGCCGCCAATGCGCGTTCAAGTGCCGACATCGCAATCTCCAATCCGCGTAAAGGAGAGCCCTGTATGAGCGAAGACGTCAAGATCCACCGCGGCCTGAACAAGGTCTATTTCGAACGCTCGGGCGTCAGCATGATTGACGGCGCCAAGGGCGAACTGAGTTACCGCGGCTATTCGATCCACGATCTCGCTGCGCATTCCACTTTCGAGGAAACCGCCTATCTTCTGATCCATGGCGAACTGCCGACGGCGACGGAACTTTCAGCCTTCGAAGCGCGGCTCGTCGAGAACCGGCATCTGCCGGACGCGGTATTCGATATCATCGGAAAAATCCGGGACGGCCACCCGATGGACGTCCTGCGCACGGCTGTGTCCGCGCTCGCGGCGCTCGACCCCCGGTCCGCCGAGGTTTCCGACAAGGCATTCATCGACAACGGGTTACGGCTGGTTTCCCAGGTTCCGATGATAGTCGCGGCGCACGACTGCATCCGCAACGGCAAGGAGCCGGTGGCGCCGGACCCGGCGCTGTCGCACGCCGCCAACTGGCTGTGGATGCTGAAGGGCGAGAAGCCTTCGCGCGATGCCGCCAGGCTGGCCGACCTGGATTTCATCCTGCACGCCGAACACGGCTCCAACGCATCATCCTTCGCGGCCCGTGTTACCGTCGGAACCGAAGCCAACCTGCACGGCGCCATGGTCAGCGCCATCGCCACGCTGGCCGGGCCGGCGCATGGCGGCGCGGCGGAAAACGTCATGAAGATGGTGGAAGAAATCGGCGCGCCGGAGCGGGCCGCTGAATACGTGAAGAAGAAACGCGCAAATCGTGAGCCCATCACCGGTTTCGGACACCGTGTCTACCGCGCCGAAGACCCGCGTGCACGGCATTTGCGGGACGGTGTCGCCAGGCTCGGTGCGGAAATGGGGCAGCCGCAATGGTTTGACATTCTCCAGGCGGTCGTCGAAGCGATGAAACCATACTCCAGGCACGGCCTGAACGTGAACGTCGATTTCTACTCCGGCGCCATCTACCAACTGCACGGCATCCCCACCGACCTCTATGTGCCGATCTTCGCCATCGGCCGGGTTCCGGGGTGGGTGGTGCAATGCATCGAGCAATTGCGATCGAACATCCTGATCCGCCCGCTGACCCTTTACAACGGGCCCGAACCGCGACCTTATCTGCCGCTGGGCGAAAGATAAAAACGGGACGGCATGGGCATCGGCCCCGCGACCCGTACAGCTACACGCCGGGGAGGCAGTAATCATGGCAAGAGACGGTGAGCCTGTTGTGGACATGTCACCGCCTGTCGCCGACGAAATCCGCCGGACCACCTGCTACATGTGCGCCTGCCGGTGCGGCATCAACGTCCATATCAAGGACGGCAAGGTCAAGTACATCGAGGGCAACCGCGACCACCCGGTAAACAAGGGCGTGCTCTGCGCCAAGGGCAGCGCCGGTATCATGCAGCACTATTCACCCGCCCGCCTGCGCGCGCCGCTGCGGCGCACCGGGCCGCGCGGGTCAGGCGAGTTCGAGGAGATTTCCTGGGACGAGGCGCTCGACATCGCCGCCGGCTGGCTGGCGCCATTGCGGGAAAACGCGCCGGAGAAACTGGCGTTCTTCACCGGCCG
>JBHHXR010000260.1:0-3545 GCA_046757205.1 Paracoccaceae bacterium | reverse complement strand
ACGAAATCGCGGAAATACGGCGTCACGGTGGCGACGGTGGTTTGCGCCAGCATGATCTCGCTGAGCCACACCCGGTAGGGATCGGGGGTGCCGCCGGGCGGGGCGCGCCACGGCAGCGCCCGCCGGTGGCGGTCGTACCAGGAAAGCAGGCGCCGGCGCAGGCGGGCGGGGGACGTCATGGCGGTGGTGGACATGTCCGGTTGTTCCGTGGCGGCCGGGATCATACTATAGGCATCGGCGCCTGTTTGAAGAGTCGGCGGCGCCCGACCCGGCGGCACGCACCGGCGCCGGCGTCCGGCTATCCTTTTAAGTAATGTAAGTCATGGACCAGAATACCGGGAGGGCGCTTCGATGACCGGCAGGGGACGCGGACCCCGGGCGCTCGCCGCCACGGTGGGCGCCATCACCAGACCCCTGTTCTCCCGGCGCGGCTTCGCCGACGGCGCCATTGTCAAGGAATGGCCGGCGATCGTCGGCGCCCACTTCGCGGCCCACAGCGCGCCCGAGAAGATCGTTGCCGCGTCGGGCGGCGGCGCCGAGGGCACGCTGCACGTACGCATCGACAGCGGCAGCCTGGCGATCGAGCTGCAGCACCTGGAACCCCTGCTCATCGAACGCATCAACGGCTACTTCGGCTACCGCGCGGTGGCCCGCCTGAAGCTCCTCCAGGGACCATTGCCGAAAAGGCGAAAGGCGTCCCCGTCGCCCGTCCGCCCCCTGGAACCGGGCGAGGAAGAAGAGCTGGTGCGGCACCTGTGCGCCGTCGACGACCCCGAGCTTCGTCAGGCATTGGAATCCCTGGGACGGGCGGTGATCGGCCGGCGCGCCGGGAAGGACTGAAAGGGGTCCCGCCCGGCGACATTCGGCGAAGATTCACCGGCGCCGCCGCGGGGGCTTGTGGGGGCTTGTGAAGTGCCTCCGGCAATTCTATATTCAACAACATCTTGTACCTTGAGAGGCCGTTTTGTCCAGATTTGTACTAGGTATGGGAATCCTCACGTTTTTGCTCGCGGCCCCTCCCGCCGCCGCCGGCAACGCGCCGCTTGCCGAAGCGGTGGCGGAGATGACCATGGGCCGCGATGACGCGCCGGTGACCATGATCGAGTACTCGTCCCTGGCCTGCCCCCATTGCGCCGCCTTCCACCGGGACGTCCTGCCCAGGATCAAGGAAACCTACATCGGTCCGGGCAAGGTACGTCTGGTCTTCCGCGATTTTCCCCTGGGCGGGGTGGCCCTGGCGGCGGCCATGGTGGCCCGGTGCGGCGGCCCGGAAAAGTACTTCGGCTTCGTCGAGGTCCTGTTCCGCAGCCAGGCGCAATGGGCGCGCAGCGACAATCCGCGGAGGGAACTGGCGCGCGTCGCCCGCTTCGGCGGCATCTCGCAGAAGGATTTCGATGCCTGCCTGGTGAACGAACCCCTGATGACGAACATCCGCCAGCGGGCGGCGGACGCCCAGAAGACGTTCGGTATCGATTCGACGCCCACCTTCATCATCGACGGCGAGAAGGTCCTCGGCGCGCGGCCCTTCGAGGACTTCCGGAACGCCATCGAAAAAGCGCTCGAGAAAAAGCGGTAGCGGGACCGGATAGTGTTGCGCTTCAACAAACTGCGGCTTTCCGGCTTCAAGTCCTTCGTCGACGGCACGGAGCTCGTGATCGAGCCCGGCCTGACCGGCGTCGTCGGACCCAACGGGTGCGGCAAGTCCAACCTGGTCGAGGCGCTGCGCTGGGTCATGGGCGAGTCCTCGCCGAAGCAGATGCGCGGCGGCGAAATGGACGACGTCATCTTTAGCGGCACCCGCGAGCGGCCGCCGCGCAACATCGCCGAGGTCGTGCTGAGCCTGGACAACACCGACCGCACCGCCCCCGCCCGCTACAACGATGACGCGGAACTGCGCGTCAGCCGCCGCATCGAACGGGGCAGCGGCTCCACCTACCGCATCAACGGCAAGGAGGTGCGCGCCCGCGACGTGCAGATTCTGTTCGCCGACGCGGCCAGCGGCGCCCGTTCCACGGCGATCGTCAGCCAGGGGCGGATCGGCGCCGTCATCGCCGCCAAGCCGACCGATAGGCGGGCCATTCTGGAGGAGGCCGCCGGCATCACCGGCCTGCATTCGCGCCGCCACGAGGCCGAACTGCGCCTGCGCGGCGCCGAAACCAACCTCGGGCGCCTCGACGACGTGCTGGTCACCCTCGACGCCCAGCTCAACAGCCTCAAGAAACAGGCCCGGCAGGCGAACCGCTACCGCAACATCAGCGATCACATCCGCCGCGCCGAGGCGGCCCTGTTCCACCTGCGCTGGAGCGCCGCCGCCGACGAGACGGAAACCGGCCGCGCGCGGCTCGCCGAAGCTGACCGCGAGGTCACCGAACTGACCCGCCGCGCCGGCGCCGCCTCCACCCGGCAGGCCGATGCCGCCGCCGACCTGCCCGCGTTGCGCCAGGCGGAGGCCGGGGCGGCGGCCGAACTGCAGCGGCTGATCCTGGCCCGTGACGGCCTCGACGCCGAGGAAGAGCGAATCGCCGCCGCCCGCAAGGACTGCGAGCTTCGCCTGCAACAGGTGGCCGCCGACACCGCCCGCGAGAAGGCCCTTGCCAAGGACGCCGGCGTCGCCATGGAGCGCCTGGAGGCGGAGCGCGCGGGCATCGAAGAGGCAACGGACGACGACGACGAGGCCCGCCGCAAGGCGGCCGAGGCCCTGGAAGCCGCCAGCGGGGCCGTCGACGCCCTGGAAGCCCGCCTCACCGAGGTCACCGAACGGATGGCCGCCGCCGAGGCCCGCCGGGCAAGCCTGGCGGGCACGATTTCGGAGGTCAACGAGCGCAAGGAACGCCTCGCCGCCCGCGCCGCCACGGTCGCCGAGGCCCACGCCGAGCTGGAACGCCGCGCCGTGGATCCGGCGGCCCTGGACACGGCAAAGGCCGATTTTGCCGCGGCCCGCGCCGGGCTCGAGCGGACGCGCGCCGACGCGCAGACGGCGGAGGCCGCCCGCACCGAGGCCGCCGACAAAGCCGCCGACGCGGTTTCGGCGCTGCAGGCCGCCCAGGCCGCGATGACCCGGCTGGAGGCGGAGGAGCGGGCCCTGGCCGGCGTGCTGGAGACCGGGGACGAAGAGCCATGGCCGCCGCTGATCGAATCGCTCACCGTCGAGCCGGGCTTCGAGGCGGCCCTGGCCGCGGCCCTGGGCGAGGATCTCCTGGCGCCGGCGGACGAACCGGCGAGCGCGTACTGGCGGTCCCTGGCGCCGTTCGCCAAGCCGCCGCCCCTGCCCGAGGGCGCCCAACCCCTGAACGCCGTCGTCAAGGGACCGAAGGCGTTGACGCGCCGGCTGTCGCAGGTCGGCGTCGTCGCCGACGACGGGCACGGCGCCCGCCTCGGCGACCGGCTGTCCCAGGGGCAACGCCTGGTCAGCCGGGACGGAGCCTTGTGGCGCTGGGACGGCTTCACCATGTCGGCCGGGGCGGCAACCGGCGGCGCCGCCCGCCTGAAGCGGCGCAACCGCCTCGTCGAGGTGCGCGGCCAGCTTGCCGCCGCCGGCGCCACGG
>JBHHXR010000259.1:0-3548 GCA_046757205.1 Paracoccaceae bacterium | reverse complement strand
AGTTAGTCGACCAACGGCGGCGCGGCGGAACCCCCGAAGCGCAAGCGGTGATCGATCGACGGCACCGGCGCATCCGCGAAATCGAGAGCCGGATTCGCATCTATGAAGACCTGATTACGAAAACTGTCGTCCGCCATGAAATCGCCCACCAGGTGCTCTTCAACTACGGCCTGCAACCGAGAGGCGCATCAAACCCGCGCTGGCTCCGGGAAGGGCTGGCGATGCAGTTCGAAGCACCGGCAGGCGTCAACCGGCATCGCATGGAGGACTTCCTCGCGCTCGATCGAGCCGGCCTGCGACTCAATCTCCGGGATCTCATCGCCGATCCGGAATACCTTGGCCCCGGCGCGGCGGATCTCCCCGGGCGCTACGCCGCGGCCTGGGCCCTGGTCCACCGGCTCGTCCACGAACGCCCCCGCGCGCTGGCGGCCTATCTGGAGATCAGTTCGCGACCGGCCGCAACCGGCGAGCCGGTCGTGCCCGAGGCGGCGAAGTTCCAGGCGACCTTCGGCAAGCTGGACACCGCATTTGAACGAAAGCTCGTCACATACGTCGAAGCGCTCAGCCGACAGCCGACTTCGACCGCGTCGACGCCCGCGGGAGAGAGGTGAACCGTGCCGGCAACCGTGATCAATGGCAAACGTCTGGCGGGGGAGACACTGGACCGGACGGCCCGGCGAGCCGCGGCGCTCTCGAAACAAGGCTGCAAGCCCTGCCTGGCGGCCCTGTGGATCGGCGACGATCCGGCCACGGCCAGCTACGCCCGATCACAGAAGCGGCTCGCCAAGGCCGCGCGCATCGCCTATCGCCCCGTGAGTCTCCAACAGACCGCGGGCGTCCACGAGGCGGAGCAGGCCGTCGACGCCCTGAATGCGGATGCCGCCGTACACGGCATCATGCTGTTCCTGCCCGTTCCCGAACCGATCGACGGTTTCGCCCTTCAGCAACGGATCGCGCCGGCAAAAGACGTCGAGGGTGTCGGCGCGGAAAACCTGGGCCTGCTCGCCATGGGGCGGCCGGCCCTTGCACCGTGCACCGCCGCCGCGGCAATGGCCTGCGTGCGATCAGCCTGCGAAACAATCGAGGGCAAGCAGGCCGTCGTCGTGGGGCGCAGCGTGATCGTCGGCAAGCCCCTGGCGATGCTCCTCCTCGCCGCACATGCGACGGTCACCCAGTGTCACACGCGAACGCGGGACCTCGCCGCGCAGACCCGGCGGGCGGAGATCCTGGTCGCCGCCGCGGGCGTGCCGGGCCTGATCGGCGCCGAGCACGTGTCGCCTGGCGCCGTCGTGATCGACGTCGGCATCCATCGCCTGCCGGCGGACGCCCCGGCCGGCAAAAAGATGAAAATAGTGGGCGATGTTCGCTTCCAGGAGGTCGCGCCCGTGGCCGCCGCGATCACGCCCGTCCCCGGCGGCGTCGGGCCGCTGACGGTCGCGATGCTGCTGGAAAACACCGTCACCGCCTGCGAACGGTCGCTCCGCGCAACCTCGTGAGTCTTCGCATAATCGCTTTCACCCATCCGACGATCCGCCCGCATTGGCGATCAAGCCATCAAACATGCCTTGCCGTTTGGCACGGCGCTTACGCGCATTCTTCACGCGTGGCTTGCCGTTTGGCGGCCCCACAGGAATAACGAGTCACATCCTGTACGGAATAAACGCCCGCGCACCCTCAAGGCTTCACCGCAGGCGATGCGAGCAGCGACGTCCGCAGAAGCCTGTGCTTGATCGCGCGCCGCTGCGGCTTCGTCGGCTTCAACGCCAGCGCCTGTTTCAGATACGGGGCGGCGTCGCCGATCATGTCCGCCGCAAGCAGCGCGTCGGCCAGCCGGATCAGACGATCCACGGCGGGATGAATCTGCACGCCGGCCTTGAGGTAACGAATCTGGCCCGGCAGATCGCCCCGGTTGCCCGATTCCCGCGCCGCCGTGTCGTAGCAGGCCGCGAGCCCGGCCGGATCGACGCCGCGCATGAGCTGAATGTGCGCCTGCGCGTGCTCAAGATACCCCTCGAAATCCCCCAGCGCGAGCAGGCTCTCCGCCCATCGCGCGTGGCACTTCGCCAGCGAGGCGCCTGTCAGCCTCGGGGCCGCCTGTGCGAACAGGGAAACGGCATGCTCGGGGTGATTCGTGCGCGCCCAAAGCCTTCCGGCAAGCAACAGCGCGTCCGTACGCGTCGGCTTCAACGATAGCGCCTTCTGAACCTGGAAGATCGCGGACTTGACCGGCGCGACAACCAGCCGCCCCGATGGAGAGGACAAATGCGCCAACACAACGCCGTCTTCCAGAAGCGCCCCGACGGCCGGGCACGGCCCGTCGGCATCGGTCCACCGAACCTGCCTGATCTGCCCGAGAACACGGTCGGCGTCCGCCAGCGCCGCGGCCCAGTGATAATGCAGTTCGGCGCTGTCCAGGCCGTGCCAATGCGCTTTCTCGAAACACGATGCGGCCAGCGCCGCGGAACCGCCTGCCGCATAGGTTCGGCCCAGCCAATACCAGTCCCGTTCGTCGGCGGAACGCAGTCTCAGGGCCGAGCGCAACTTCCTTCGCGCCGTGATGTAGTCCTGCAGCAGAAAATGAGCCCGCCCTTCGATCGATCGCCGCTCGGCCTTCGTAATCCGCAAGCCACGGTTCTTCAGAAGTGCCAGCGCACGCTCTGCGTCGCCCGCCGCCAGTGCGACCCGGGCCTCCACGGCGACGGCCTTCACGGAGCCGGCGTCTTGGTCGGCAAGGGCCAAGCGCACGCCGTCGCCCTCGGCACCGGCCGCCGTCGCAGCCGAAAAGCACGACAGCACGCAGGCCAGACCCATGGCTCGAACCATTCGGGCGTATCCCGGAAGTAGTTTCACAGCTTGTACCGCGGTCGCGATGGTTGCCGCGCGACCGAGCCCCTTCCTGGCGTGTCTTCTTCCCTGTCCCGGGTGAACAGCCGATGCTTGACGTTGTTCGCCGAACAATCCGAGAAAAACCGGCAAGCGCCCAGCGAGCCTGGAGCGCATCCACCCTTTGACTACCCAATCGTATCCTCGTCCGAACGTGAGGTCAAAGCGCGGCCGCCGGGCGCTCCTCGGAGAAGCGGCGACCAGATTGGCCCCCCGTCTCTTCACCTTCCAACGGCCGTCAGTCAGCGGAATCAGCCGGCGCATTAGCGGAACCGGCCCCGGCGACGCGGAAAGCGACTCAATCGGGGGCAGACCGTTGATTGGCCGCCTCCAGCCGATATAATTCTCGTGATTCGACACCGCGCCGGTCGGTGCCGAGTCGCCGATGAGTCCGGTTTCGGTTTGCCCGACCGGCGGAGCGCACACCCTTGGCATCCCGCCCCCTCAAACAGAAGACACCCGGCCGGTCGAGTCCCCCCTCGGCGCCGCAACAAGCGGGCAGAGACCCGGAAGACGATCCGCGATCCATCGCGGCGCGCATCGCCGGGCCACTCAGCATCAGCTTGGCCTGCCATGCCTTGCTCATCACGCTCCTGGGCCTTCTGACCTGGGCCGTCGGCGGTCCGGGCGACGGCCTGCTGACCGACTTCGACGCCCGCCTGGTC
>JBHHXR010000258.1:0-3571 GCA_046757205.1 Paracoccaceae bacterium | reverse complement strand
TCGACGCGGCGCGGAAGGCGAAGATCACGGATTTTACCATGTCGGTGGTGTAGGAATTGAACTGCGCCGGGTTGTTCAGCGTGACCCAGACATTGTGGAGCCCGTCAACCTCCGACCCGTCGAAGTTCTTCGCCGGGCGCTTTTCGTAAAGAACGTCGCCGGTTATCGCCTCGCGCACCTCGTCGGACACCAGGTCATGAGGCAGGAATTCGAAATCATCGGTCATATAACGGTGTCTCCTTCAGCCCTACGGCACAAGAACGGCGCGGCGGACGAGCCTGCCATCGTGAACGGCCTGGAAAACCTCGTTGATGTCGTCCAGCGGGCGTTGCTCGACGAACGGCGCCAGCTTGACCTTGCCGTCCAGAACCAGGTCCAGCGCACCGGGGTAAAGCTCGGGCGGGCAGCCCCAGTTGCCCAGGAGGCGGGCGTGGAAGGCCATCAGGTTAGACAGGCGCACCTCCACCTTGTCCATGGTAAAGCCGATCACGCACATGGTGGCGCCGTGGGTCAGCAGCCCGAAGGCGGCCTTCTGGCCAGCCGCGGTACCGGAGCATTCCATGATGATCCACTCGGTGGCGCGCAGCCCCTGCGCCTTGGCAAACCCGGCGATTTCCTTTTTCAGTGCCCTGCCATCGAAACTCCGCGCATCCAGTGTCAGCGCCGCGCCGTACTCAGCAACCGCTGAGAGTTTTTCCGCCACTACGTCGATTGCGACAACCGTTGCGCCCAACGCGGCAGCAACCTGCACCGCATATCCTCCGACCCCGCCAACGCCGTTGACGACCACCAGATCGCCGGGGCCGATTCCGGCCTGGACGGCGGCCTGGTACGGGGTGGTCAGTGCGTCGGCAACGACCGAAACGTCGGCAAGCTCAAGGCCGACCGCCCGCAGCCGGTCGATGTCGACCGGGCACAGCCCGCGGGACGGCACCGTGACATGGCTGGCAAAGCCACCCTCGATATCGTTGCCGGGCATTTTCTGGGCGCGGCAGATGGTGCCCTTGCCGCGCGAACACAGATCACATTCCCCGCACGGCATGACGGCGGGGACGATAACCGTCTGGTCCATCCACTCTTTCGCCCCGGCACCGGCCTGCACCACCCGTCCGCTGATTTCATGGCCAAGCGTCAGCGGCGGCGGCTGATTGGTTCGCACGCCGTCGTAGTAATAACCCAGGTCGGTATGGCAGACGCCGCAGCCGGCGATCTCGATCACCACTTCGTTCTCGCCAGGCGCCGCCGGTTCGAATTCCTCGAGTTTCAGAGGTTCGTTCCCGGCAACCATGACCCAACGCCGCGCCATCTGGTTTTCCTTTCCCGGGCACCTGCTATTTCAGGTAACTTTCCGCTGACCGCGCCGGCCATGTTGACAGCGCCCGATTTCCTTATTACCGTAAATTGGTACGCGAATACTTTAATTGGGTCAATAGCGAAAACCGGCAGATCTCGAAACTGCCCGCAAACGGGACCACGCCAGGCCATGTCAAAATCCGGAATAGCCAAGAAGAGCGTCTCCATTGCCATTGCCGGATCGGGCGGCGCCGGCGCCATGACGGCAGGCGCGATCCTGTTGGAGGCTGCCGGCAAGGCCGGCTGGTACGGTATCATGAACCGCTCGGTCGGCCCGCAGATCCGCGGCGGCGAGGCGGCGGCGCTTCTGCGGCTGGCCAACCACCCGGTCGAATGCATGAACGAAGCCTACGACCTGCTGATCGCCATCGACTGGAAAAACGCCAACCGTTTCGCGGCCGAGATGCCGTTGAAGCCGGACGGGCTGATCGTTTCGGACCCCAGCGCGGGAGAGGTGCCGGAGGCGGTTGGCGGCTCCGGCGCGGCGGTGGCCGAAATCGCCATCAAGAAGCTGGCAGGCGAAATCGCCGGCGGGCGGGAAAACATGATCGCCGCCGGCCTCGCGGCCGGGTTCATCGGCCTCTCGCTGGATCATCTGATGGCGGTCATCACCGCCAAGCTGTCGCGCAAGGGCGAAGCGGCCGTGGAATCGGGGCGGATCTGCGTCGAGGCTGGCATGGCGCAGGCCGCCGACCATCAGAAAAACTTCGAGATCGGCGCGGCCGACTTGAAGAACAAGGGCCGCTGGCTTGTCACCGGAAACGAGGCCGTGGGGCTCGGAGCGATCCGCGGCGGCGTGCGCTTCGCCGCCGCCTACCCGATCACCCCGGCCACCGAGGTGCTCGAATGGCTGGCGCCGTCACTCGCCAGGGTCGGCGGCGCGCTGGTTCAGGCCGAGGACGAGCTGTCGTCCATCAACATGGCCATCGGCGCCTCCTTCGGCGGCCGCGCCTCGATAACCGCCACTTCCGGGCCGGGACTGTCGTTGATGATGGAATCGCTCGGCCTGGCGGTGGCCTCGGAAGTGCCGGTCGTCGTGGTCGACGTGATGCGTTGCGGCCCGTCCACCGGCATCGCCACGAAATCCGAACAATCCGATCTGAATATCGCTGTATACGGCCTGCACGGCGACGCGCCGCATGTTGTCGTGGCGCCGCTTACCGTGGCCGACTGCCTCTATACCGCGCAGTGGGCTGTCCATCTTGCCGAGGCGATGCAGGTTCCGGCCATCGTGTTGTCCGACCAGTCCCTCGGGCAGGCGCGCGTGCTGATGAAACGGCCGGCCAGTCTTTCGTTCCTCGCCAACCGCAAGACCCATGATGCGAACATCGAAGAGGTCTACAACCGCTATGCCCTGACGGCGGACGGCGTATCGCCGATGGCCATTCCCGGCACCCCCGGCGGCCAGTACACCGCCGACGGCCTGACGCATTCGGAAAGGGGAACGCCATCGACCAGGCGAACCGACCAGCAGGATCAGATGGACAAGCGCCGCGACAAGATCGAGAATTTCGATTACGGCGTCCACTGGGGCGAGATCACCGGCGAAGGCGACACCGTCATTCTGACCTGGGGCTCGCTTACCGGACCGGCGCGCGAAGCGGTCCGCGCCCTGAGAGCCGAGGGCACCGACGTCAAACTGGTGGCGGTGCGCCTTATCTCGCCCTTTCCGAAGGACGCTCTTCTTGCCGAGCTGGACGGGGCAAAACGTATTCTCGTCGTCGAGCAATCCCATTCCGGCCAGTTCTACCGGCACGTACGGGCAAACTGTGATCTGCCGGCCGGGACCCGCCGGTTCCACCGGCCCGGGCCGCATCTCATCGGACCCGGAGAAATCAGCGACCAAATCCGCCATTGGAAAAGCTCATGAACGCTCCGCTAACCTCGCCGTTCAAGGCAAAGGACTACAAGTCCGACGTTCCGCCCGTCTGGTGCGCCGGCTGCGGCGACTTTCACGTGCTGATGTCGATCACAAAGGCGCTGGCCGAACTTGGCAGACCGCCCGAGGACATTGCCGTGGTCTCCGGCATCGGCTGCTCTTCACGCATTCCCGCCTATACCAATTGCTACGGATTTCACGGCGTGCACGGCCGGGCGCTGGCGCTGGCCACGGGCCTGAAGGTGGCGCGCCCGGATCTCACCGTCATGGTGATGAGCGGCGACGGCGACGGGTTTTCCATCGGCGGGAACCACTTCCTGCACGCCTGCCGGCGCAATG
>JBHHXR010000257.1:0-3656 GCA_046757205.1 Paracoccaceae bacterium | reverse complement strand
GGCGGGCGCGATGCGCCCACCTCGGGGCAGGCGCGATCCTTGTCAATTCGGACAGGCGTTTCCGTCTTTGGGCAGCATGTTCCAGCGGTGCCGCGGAGCGTGAGATTTGCTGAGAATACGGAAGGGCGGCGGCGGTGTCGCGCGCCGCCCGTTGCCGTCAGGCCAGCATGGCGATGGGGTCTTCGAGGTAGGACTTGACCGCGGCCAGGAACCGCGCGCCGAGCGCGCCGTCGATGACGCGGTGATCGACCGACAGGGTGACCGACATCACGGTGGCGACCTGAACCGTTCCGTCGGCATCGACCACGGGCTTCCTCACGCCGGCGCCGATGGCCAGGATCGAGCCGTGCGGCGGGTTGATGACGGCGTCGAAACTCTCCACCCCCATCATGCCGAGATTGGAGATCGCGAAGCTGCCGCCGACATATTCATGCGGCGCCAGCCTGCGCTCGCGGGCGCGCGCCGCGAGGTCCTTCATCTGTACCGAGAGCGATGAGAGCGAGCGCGATTCCGCGTCGCGCAGCACCGGCGTGAAGAGGCCGCCCTCGATGGCCACGGCGACCGCGACATCGGACGGTTTCAGCTTCAGGATGCGGTCGCCGGCCCACACCGCGTTGCAGTCGGGTACGTCCTGCAGCGCCAGCGCGCAGGCCTTGATGATGAAGTCGTTGACGCTGAGCTTCACGCCGCGCGTCTCCAGCGACTTGTTGAGCTGGGCGCGGAATTTCAGGAGCGCGTCGATGTGGATGTCGCGGCGCAGGTAGAAATGCGGGATGGTCTGCTTGGCTTCCACCAGGCGCGCGGCGATGGTCCTGCGCATGCCGTCGAGGGTGACTTCCTCGGTTTCCCGGTCGGCGTAGATCTTGCGCACCATGTCGGTGGACGGGCCTGCGGGCGCAGCGGCGGGAGGCCCCGGCTCGGGGGCCGGGGCGGCGGCGGTTGGCCGCGCGGCTTCCACGTCGGCCTTCACGATCCTGCCGTGCGGGCCGGAGCCGGCGATCTGCGCCAGGTCGAGGCCCTTTTCGGCGGCGATGCGGCGGGCCAGCGGCGAGGCGAAGATGCGTTCGCCGTCAGGCGCGCGTCCCGGCCCCGATCCGGGGCCTCCTGCGGCAGGCGATTCCGCCGGGGCCGGTGCGCTGGCGGGGCGGGGCCCCGGCTCGGGGGCCGGGGCGGTGGTGGAGGATGCGGGGGGCGGACCCGGCTCGGGGGCCGGGACGGTGGCGGCCTGCGGGGCGGCGGCTGCCGCGCCAATATTGTCGGCGCTTTCGCCGTCTTCCAGGAGCACGGCTATCGGTTCGTTGACCTTCACGCCCTCGGCGCCCTCAGCCACAATGATCTTGCCGATGGTGCCTTCATCTACCGCCTCAAACTCCATGGTCGCCTTGTCGGTCTCGATCTCGGCGATGACGTCGCCGGAGGCGACCGTGTCGCCCTCCTTGACGTTCCACTTGGCCAGCGTGCCTTCCTCCATGGTCGGGGAGAGCGCGGGCATGAGAATGTTTATCGGCATCTTCCCCCTCCTATCGGTAGGTCACGGCCTTGACGGCCGCGATCACTTCGGCGGTGGTGACCAGCGCCAGTTTTTCCAGGTTGGCGGCATAGGGCATCGGCACGTCCTTGCCGGTGCAATTGATGACGGGCGCGTCGAGCCAGTCGAAGGCCTCGGCCATCAGCACCGCCGAGATGTGGTTGCCGATGGAACAGACCGGCCAGCCTTCCTCCACCGTCACGCAGCGGTTGGTTTTCTGCACCGAGCGGATCACGGTCTCAGAGTCGAGCGGACGCAGGCTGCGCAGGTCGATCACTTCCGCCGAGATGCCTTCCCTGGCCAGTTCGTCGGCGGCTTCCAGCGCGTACTGCATGCCGATGCCAAAGCTGACGAGCGTGACGTCCGAGCCCTCGCGCCAGATGCGCGCGCGGCCCAGCGGCACGGTGAAATCCTCGATCTCCGGCACCTCGAAGTTGCGGCCGTAGAGGATTTCGTTTTCCAGGAAGATCACCGGGTTGTCGTCGCGGATGGCCGATTTCAACAGGCCCTTGGCGTCGGCCGCCGAGTAGGGCTGCACCACGCGCAGGCCGGGGACATGCGCGTACCACGCCGCGTAGTCCTGGCTGTGCTGCGCGGCGACCCGCGCGGCGGCGCCGTTGGTGCCGCGAAAGACGATCGGGCAGCCCATCTGGCCGCCCGACATGTAGCGCGTCTTGGCCGCCGAGTTGATGATCTGGTCCATCGCCTGCATGGCGAAGTTGAAGGTCATGAACTCGACGATGGGGCGCAGGCCGCCGAAGGCGGCGCCGACCGCCAGCCCGGTGAAGCCGTGCTCGGTGATCGGCGTGTCGATCACCCGGCGCTCGCCGAACTCGTCGAGCATGCCCTGGCTGATCTTGTAGGCGCCCTGGTATTCGGCGACTTCCTCGCCCATCAGGAAAACGCCTTCGTCGCGGCGCATTTCCTCGGACATGGCGTCGCGCAGGGCCTCGCGAACGGTCTGTTGGCGGAAGGTCGTGCCGGCGGGGATGTCTTCGAGCGGCGGGGCGGCGGCCGCTGCGGGGGGAGGCCCTGGCTCGGGGGCCGGGGCGGCGGCGGGAACGGTCGGGGGAGGCCCCGGCTCGGTGGCCTGGGCGGCGGGGGAGGCCGGCGCGGCAGCGGCGGCGGCATCCTCGCCATCTTCCAGCAGCACCGCGATCGGTTCGTTGACCTTGACCCCTTCGGAGCCTTCGGCGACCAGGATCCTGCCGACGGTGCCCTCGTCCACCGCCTCGAATTCCATGGTCGCCTTGTCGGTCTCGATCTCGGCGATGATCTGGCCCGACGAGACCGTATCACCTTCTTTCACCAGCCATTTGGCGAGCGTGCCTTCCTCCATGGTGGGCGAAAGCGCGGGCATGAGTATCTGTATTGCCATGTCTCTTCCCCCCCTCAGGCGTATACGTCGGACCAGAGCGCGGCCTCGCCCGGTTCCGGGCTGTCCTGCGCGAACTGCGCGGCGTCGTTGATGATCGCCTTGATTTCCTTGTCGACGGCCTTGATCTCGTCCTCGGTGGCGTGCTTGCCGGTCAGCAGCATGTCGCGCACGTGGTCGATGGGATCGCGCTCCTCGCGCACTTTCTGGACCTCCTCGCGGGTGCGGTACTTGGCCGGGTCGGACATCGAATGGCCGCGGTAGCGGTAGGTATTCATCTCCAGGATGTAGGGCCCCTTGCCGGCGCGGCAGTGCGCCGTGGCCTTTTCGCCGGCGGCGCGGACGGCCAGCACGTCCATGCCATCGACCGCTTCGCCCGGGATCCGGAAGGCTTCGCCGCGCGTGTGGTAGGCGGGCGTGGACGAGCCGCGCTTGACCGACGTGCCCATGGCGTACTGGTTGTTCTCGATCACGAAGACGCAGGGCAGTTTCCACAGGCTCGCCATGTTGAAGCTCTCGTAGACCTGCCCCTGGTTGGCGGCGCCGTCGCCGAAATAGGCAAAGCTCACATTGTCGTTGCCCCTGTACTTGTTGGCGAAGGCGAGGCCGGCGCCGATCGGCACCTGGGCGGCGACGATGCCGTGGCCGCCGTAGAAATTCTTCTCCGCCGAGAACATGTGCATCGAGCCGCCCTTGCCGCGCGAATAACCGCCCTCGCGCCCGGTGAGTTCCGCCATCACCCCCCTGGGGTCC
>JBHHXR010000256.1:0-3759 GCA_046757205.1 Paracoccaceae bacterium | reverse complement strand
ATCCATCCCCGGATTCGCATGTTGGTGCGTCCGCACGGGCTCCTGCCCGGCATGATCGCCGACAGATCGCCGGTGGCGAAACGCACCAGCGGATAGTCGTGGTTCAGCGCCGTCACCACGATCTCGCCGACTTCGCCGTCAGCGACCGGAATACCGGTGCCCGGGGTCACGATCTCGACGATGACGCCCTCGTCGACGACCATACCCTCCTGCGCTTCGGTTTCGTAGGCGATATGACCGATGTCTGCGGTCCCGTAGCATTGGCGGCAGGTGATTCCGCGATCGGTGTATTCCTGCCTGAGCGAAGGGAACAGCGCGCCGCCGGATACCGCCGCCCGCCGGATGCGGGAAAGATCGAAGCCGAGTTCGTCGGCCTTGTCGAGAATGATCTTCAGGTAATCCGGTGTCCCGGTATAGGCCGTGACACCGATCTCCGCCGCCGCCTGCGCCTGAAGTTCCGTCTGCCCGGTGCCGGCCGGAAACACCGTCGCCTCCACCGCGCGCGCCGCGTTCTCGAACATCAGCCCGGCCGGCGTCATGTGGTAGGAAAAACAGTTCTGCACGATGTCGTCCCGGCCGATCCCGAGCGCGTGCAGGAAACGGCCGAAGCGCCACCAGTCCGCCTTCGTCTGGCCCGGCTCATAGATCGGCCCGGGCGACTGGAAGACATGCGCGAAACCCGTGACCTCCAAAGCCGCATAGCCGCCGAGCGGCGGCCGCCTCTTCTGCGCGGAAACAAGTTCTGACTTCCTCAGGACGGGCAACGCCGCGAGCGCGGCGCGGTCGGTAATCGCCGCCGGATCGACCTGGTCGAGCGACGCAGCCATGGCCGGAACCCGGGATTTTGCCCAGGCAATGATCCCCGGCAGCGTCGCGGCCATGTCTTCCGCGCGCTGCTCGCCCGACCGGGCCTCCAGATCATCGAAAAACTTGGGCATGGCAGGTGCCTCCTGCGGCGATCGCCGGCGCATGGCGCTTGGGCCGCGCCGGTCATTTCCAATTGGGACAGTATGGCCTTTTGACAATTCCGCAAGTGGTGCACAATGCCCGCGTCACATGCACGCACCCACTCAGTGAACAATTGTATACAATGCGTTTCTCGAATATCCCGCCGGCGAAGCTTAAACCTGCACCAGGAAGCCCGGCGTAAGTGGAACACGACCAGATGAAACAGGATTTCAGCGGCCGCATCGTCTTTGACGAGAGCCGCGAGACCATGGAAATCGACCTGTCCGGCGTGACGTTCGAGAACTCCGCCGACGTCAATCTCTTCTATGATTTCGCCGAAGCGAGCATTGCGGGGACCGGGCAGGACAAATGGTTCTTCCTGATCAACTACGGGGATTGCCGGATCTTCCCGAAAGCGTGGCTCGCCCATTCCCTTCGCGGCAAGAAGCTCAACGAGGCGCATTCGCTGGGGACGGTCAGGTACGACGCCAGCGATGAAACCCGCGCGGAAATTGCGAAGCGGGCGGAAACCGACAGTTTCGACGCCAATCTTTTCGCCGACAGGG
This sequence comes from Paracoccaceae bacterium, assembly GCA_046757205.1. Lineage (GTDB taxonomy): Bacteria > Pseudomonadota > Alphaproteobacteria > Rhodobacterales > Rhodobacteraceae > JBHHXR01. The sequence continues at coordinate 2,245 of JBHHXR010000256.1, read as the reverse complement.
ATGCCGCGGTCGCCCGGATCGAGGAGTTGCGGGCCGCGCGGCCGGCAAAGCGGGTTCCCGCTCCGTCACAGTATCCGGAGGCTGAATTCGCCCGGCGCATCCGCTTTCTTGACGACATCCAGGTGATGGACGTCGATTTCAGCGACTTCGATTTCGACACCAACAGCGATGTCCGGGCGTTCTATGATCACATAGAAGCGCGCATCGCCGCGACCGGCAGGAAATGGTATTTCATCGTCGACTACCGGAATTGCCGGATCGATCTGCGGGTCTGGATCGCGTTTTCCCAACGCGGCAAAAGGCTGAATCTGGCGAGTTCGCTGGGATCCGTCCGCTATCACACCGCGCCCGAGACCGAGGCCGAGATCCGCAGGCAGGCGGCGACGCAGGATTTCCGGCCGAACATCCGCCGAAACCGCGAGGAAGCGCTCGCGAGGGTCGAGGAAATGAAGGCGGAGGCGAAACGCGACCGGGTGGAATGAAGCTCCCGGCAAGGCGCGGCGTTCGGGGCCAACCCTGTGCCGGTCAGCTCAGCCAGCGCTTGCGCCGCCGGTAGGAACGGACGTCGCGGAACGAACGGCGGCCCTCGTCCGACACGCCGAGATAGAATTCCTTGACGTCCGGGTTTTCACGCAATTCAGCGCTCGGCCCGTCCATCACCACGCGCCCCGATTCCAGTATGTACCCGTGATGGGCGAAACGCAGGGCAACGTTCGTGTTCTGCTCGGCCAAAAGGAACGACACGCCTTCCTTTTCGTTGAGATCCTTGACGATCTGGAAGATCTCCTCGACAAGCTGCGGCGCCAGGCCCATCGACGGTTCGTCGAGCAGGATGGTTTCCGGCCGCGACATCAGCCCGCGGCCGATGGCGCACATCTGCTGCTCGCCGCCGGACGTGTACCCGGCCTGACTCTTTCGCCGCTCCTTCAGCCGCGGGAAGTAGGAATAGACCATCTCCAGATCCCTGGAAATATCCGCGTCGCGCCGTGTGTAGGCGCCCGTCAGCAGGTTCTCCTCGACGGTCAGGTGTTCAAAGCAGTGGCGGCCCTCCATCACCTGGATGACGCCGCGGCGCACCAGCGCCGAGGGGTTGAGGTCGGTCACGCTTTCACCGCGGTACCGAATGGTTCCCTTCGTCACTTCGCCACGCTCGGACCTCAGGAGATTGGAAATCGCCTTCAGCGTCGTGGTCTTGCCGGCACCGTTGCCGCCCAGAAGTGCCGTGATGCCGCCCTTGGGCACACTGAGCGAGACGCCTTTCAGAACGAGGATCACGTGGTTGTAGATCACCTCGATGTTGTTGACCTCCAGCAGGGTCTCGTCAGTCTTTGAGCCGTCGAGCATCTGAATCTGTCCCGCGCATCCCGGGCCGGTCCCGGGACCTCCTTGATCCCTTTGTTGGGCGCGGCGATTTTGCTCCGCCGCGCCCTTTTGTCAGAGACCCCGGCTCAGCCCCGGGGTGAACCGCCATGGGCGGATCAGTTGCAGCGTTCCGAAATGTTGTTTTCCGCTGCAAATGCCGCCGAGTCGGCGTCAATCAGTGGCTGGATCACATCCATGTCGGAGGCCTCGAACCCGGTGATCAGGGTCCACTTCTTGGCTTTTGCGTCCCACTGCTGGACAGCGCCGAGGCCCGGCCCGCCGTGGTTTTCGCAGGAGTTCTTGAACACCGGTCCGAAGTTCGGCAGGCCAGCGGCGGCCATCTTCTCCGCGGTTATGTCCAGAGCTTCCATGCCGTCACGCATCATCGCAGGCGTAATGGCGCTGGTGCCATGGATTGCCTGAGCGGTTTTCGCCGCCTCCACGGCCAGGAATGCGGCGTACATCCCCCGGTTATACAGCACGGTGCCGAGCTGATCACCCGCGCCCGCCGCCTTACCGGCATCAACCACATACTTCTTGAGGTCATCGTAGACGGGGAAATCGGACCCGGTGTTGTGGATCGCCAGCGCCTTGTAGCCGTCGGCGCCGTCACCGGCAGGCAGCACGTCGTTCTCGGACGCCGACCACCAGACACCGATGAAGTGGTCCATCGGGTAACGGATATTGGCGGCTTCCTGGATGGCCACCTGGTTCATCACGCCCCAGCCCCACATCAGCACGTAATCGGGTCGCTCGCGGCGGATTTGCAGCCACTGCGACTTCTGCTCCTGGCCGGGATGGTCGACCGGCAGGATCATCAGTTCAAACCCATGTTTTGCCGACAGCGCCTGAAGCGTCTTGATGGGCTCCTTGCCATAGGCGG
>JBHHXR010000255.1:0-3759 GCA_046757205.1 Paracoccaceae bacterium | reverse complement strand
GCTGACTTCCGAGCACCTCGCGCTGGCCTGCGCGTCACATAGCGGCGCACGCATCCATACCGACCGGGTGGAGCGCTGGCTGCACGGCCTCGGCCTGTCGGACGGCGATCTGCGCTGCGGCCCGCAATTGCCGAACGACAGGGCGGCGCGCGCCGCGCTGCGCGAAGCACCCGAGGCGCCGGGCCAGATTCACAACAACTGTTCGGGTAAGCACAGCGGTTTCCTTACGCTGTCGAAACACCTTGGCGGCGGCCCGGAATACATCGTCCCGGACCATCCGGTGCAAAAGGCCGTGCGCGCCGCGTTCGAGGAGATGACCGGCGAAGCGTCGCCGGGTTTCGGCATCGACGGCTGCTCGGCGCCGAACTTTGCCACCAGCCTGCGCGGCCTCGCCCGCGCCGCGGCGCGCATGGCGGCGCCCGCGGGGCCGGGAGATGCCCGGTCGCAGGCCGCGCAGCGCCTCGTCGAGGCGATGATGCTGCACCCCGAGCTGATCGCCGGGGAAGGCCGCTGCTGCACCGAGATCGGCCGGCTTCTGAAAGACCAAGGCGCCATCAAGACCGGGGCCGAAGGCGTATTCGTAGCCATCCTGCCGAAGCGCCGCCGCGGCGTGGCGCTGAAGATCGCGGACGGCGCGACGCGGGCGTCAGAGGCGGCGATGGTAGCGATCCTGGTCGGGCTGGGCCTGCTCGACGCGGCACATCCGCTGGTCGCCAGGCGCATGAACGCGCCGGTGCTCAACCGGCGCGGCATCGAGGTGGGCAATGTCCGTGCGGCGGCGGTCCTGAGCAATCCGCGAACCTACTGAGACGGTTCCGCCGAAACGTTGCGCACGTTCAGCGGCGGCGCGTTGCCGTCGCGGTCCTCGCCGAAATAGATGGTCTGGTGCGGGAACGGGATCTCGATGCCGCGCGCGTCGAACACCCGTTTCAGGATGCCGTTGTAGGCCCGCCCGGTTCCCCATTGCGTGCCCGGCACCGTCTTGATCCGGGCCCGCAGGATCACCGCGCTGTCGCCGAAACTCTGCAGACCGAACCATTCCAGTTCGCCGATGATGTTCGGCCCCACGTCCTCGTCCTTCTTCAGCTCGTCGAAGGCGTCGAACATCGCCTGTTTGGCGAACTCGGTATCCTCGCGGTAGGCCACGCCCATGTCGCAGACGAAATAGCCGAAATCACGGGTGTAGTTGGACACCAGGTCGACCGAGGAAAACGGGATGATGTGAAACACCCCCTGCACGTCGCGCAGGCTGACCGAACGGATGGTCAGCTTCTCCACCGTGCCGGTGATGCCGCCCACGGTGATCACGTCGCCGACGTTGATGGCGTTCTCGAACTGGATGAACACGCCGGTGATGATGTCCTGCACCAGCTTCTGCGCGCCGAAGCCGATGGCCAGCCCCAGCACCCCGGCGGAGGCGATCAGCGGCGCGATGTTCAGTCCCAGTTCCGACAGCACGAACATCAGCGTCAGCACGGCGAGCGCGATGGTCGCGGCGTTCTTCAGGAGCGTCAGCAGGGTGGTTTCCCGCGAACTCGGCGCGGTGCCGAAATCGGGGTTCAGCCGGTAGTCGATCCAAGACGCGAAGGCCAGCCACAGCAGGAACACGGCCAGCAGCAGCACGATGACGGATGCCGCGGTGGACAGGAAGACCTGCCCCGCGGGCCGCGACAGCCAGCCCGTGAAGTCGCTGAACCCGAGCGCGTCCAGCGCCAGGAGCGCGGTCACCGCGATCACCACCAGGCGCAGTACATAGAGAAATCTCGGCACCAGCCTGTTCAGCCGCGTCTCCAGCGCTGGCAGTCGCAGCCTCACCGGCTCCGGCACGGAGATACCGGCGCGGATGCTGCGGTTCAGGACGTTGATCACCGCCATCGCCGCGAGGATCGCAAGCACCAGTATCGCCGAGTTCTGTAGCAGCGGCATCAGGATGCCGCCGGGCCGGGCGGCGACGATCAGCAGCAGCCCGATCAGGTAGATCAGCGCCGGAACATGCCAGCGCAACAGGATGCCCTGCACCAACCGGTCCCTGGCACCGGCGGCCTCCCTGCTTCGCAGCCAGCTGGAGACCGGTCCACGCCAGCGCAAGACCAGCACGATCGCCATCAGTATAACAACCAGCGAAATCGCCGTCGAAAAGGCGCTGCCCGAAAGGTAGGAAACCGCCTGGTTGACGATCGGCACGATCAGCAACTGGCCGTATCCCAGCAGCAATATGGCTCCGCCAATCCAGCTTGCCAGCGCCCGCGCACCTGCCTGCGGCAGCGCGATGACCCGCAGCGCGTCGCGTTCCGGCCGAAGTATGATGCGAAGCGCCACCCGCGACAGTTCGACCAGCAGGAAGGCGTTGAGGTAGAGGCTCTGCCGGATACCCGACACCGTTTCCATGTCGGCCAGGCCGAGCACCAGCGCGTAGCCCAGCGCCCAGGCCGCGACCACCACGGCGGCATCCCCGAGGCCGGCGGCCAGCGACAAGAGAAACAGCCTGGCCCGGTCCGCACCACCGGCCGCTCCGCCGTTACGGCGAAAAAGCCGCGCGACGGCAAAACGGCCGCCATAGAGCAGGACATATGTCGCGATGACCAGCAGCGCCAGATCGCCCGCCACCTGGCGCATCAACCCCGCATCAGCGACCGCCACGACAGGGGCCAGCGCCGTCGGCAGGCCGACGAGGCCGGTCCAGACCTTCTGCGCTGACAGGGCGGCCGACTGGGCCCAGTCCTGCGCCAGTTCCGCGATCAACTGGTCCGCCTTGCCGATCGTCTCCGCCGGAACCGGAAGAGCGGGCTGTTCTTCGGCTTCCGCTCCGGCCGCCCCGCGCAGCCTGTCGATCAACGCGTTTCGCGCGGCCTCGTCTTCCAGTATCTGAATGAGAGTGTCGGTGGCGTTCAACCCTTCGGCCCCGGCGGCCGGGGGCGCCTCCTGTGCCGGCGCGCCGGACGCGAGCAGGACCAGCGCGACAAGAACTGACAACATGCGGTGGATCATTTCGGCGCCCCGTCCTTCGCCTGTCGGCCGGGACTGGATACGCTGCCCTCCGGCCCCGGTCAACCGAACCGGGAATTACCGGCCCCTGCGTTCTTGCCGAGGCCTTCAATTGCGGGTAGACGGGCAGCCATGAAGCGCATTTTCGACATGGACGACCGGCGGCGGCTGCCGTGGCGGTTCTTCGGCTACACGCGCTCCCTGCTGCCGGGGTCGTGACGGGCGCTGTGCCCACCGGTCACTGACTCAACGAAACCGCCAGCAGGAGAGACAGATGTCCGCTCCGAAAACACTCTACGACAAGATATGGGATGCCCATCTGGTGCACGAAGCGCCCGACGGCACCTGCCTGATCTACATCGACCGCCACCTGGTGCACGAGGTTACCAGCCCGCAGGCCTTTGAAGGCCTTCGCATGGCGGGCCGCACGGTGCGCGCGCCGGAGAAAACGGTCGCGGTGCCGGACCACAACGTGCCGACCACGCCGGACCGCACCGAGGGCATCGACAACGAGGAAAGCCGCATCCAGGTCGAGGCACTGGAAAGGAACGCAAGCGATTTCGGCATCGAGTATTACGGCGTCGACGATATCCGCCAGGGCATCGTCCACATCATCGGCCCGGAGCAGGGCTGGACCCAGCCGGGCATGACCATCGTCTGCGGCGACAGCCACACCGCCACCCACGGCGCCTTCGGGGCGCTGGCCTTCGGCATCGGCACCTCCGAGGTCGAGCACGTGCTGGCCACCCAGACGCTGATCCAGAAGCGCGCCCA
>JBHHXR010000254.1:0-3771 GCA_046757205.1 Paracoccaceae bacterium | reverse complement strand
CACCACGAAACGCTCCACCTTCGAGATATGGAAATGGTCGCCGCGCCGTGCGCCGGGCTCGGTCCGGCTGAAGAACGCCTGCCCGCCGCCGCCGCCCTTCGACGCCTCGGCGAGCATGCCTCTTTCGTCCCGCCGGACCTCCAGACGCCGGACCGCCACGCCCCGCGGATGCGCCGCCCGGTAACTGTTGAACAACTGCCGGGCGAACGTCTGCCCGAGATCGGGAAACGCGCCGTCGGCATACGTCGCGTGCATGTCCCGCAGGCGCTCCCACAGTTCGGGCACCGGCAGCGACAGGCCGCCCGGCGCCATCCGGCCGGTCATCCCCGCCTGCGCGGCGCCGATGGCCGCGCGCTCCGCCGCGGAAGCGTGCAGCAGGCAGACCTCGCCCGACCGGTCGATACGCGGCCGCCTGCCGCTGTGCAGCGCGTCTATCAGCGTCGCCGTGACGTTGTTGTAGGCCGGGCGCGCGCCCTCGCCGAAGACGTGCGGCAGCAGCAGGTCGGTGAACCGCCCGGTCGCGCCCCCGAGTATCTCGGCGGCGCGCCGCTTCGAGCGGCCGTAGGGGGTTTCCTCGCCGGCGCGAACCGAATTGGCGTACACCACGTGAGGCGGCGCCGGCGCTGCCGCGATGGCGCGCGCCAAGCTGGCGGCGATCTGCGGGTTTCCGTCTTCCACCCGGTCGGCCGGGCCCCGGTTGACGCCGGCAAAGTGCAGGATCGCGTCGGCTCCGGCCACCGCCCGGGCCAGCTTGTCCGGGTCGCAAAAGCCGCGGCGATCCAGACGCACCGCACGAAACGGCTGCGGCCGCCCGGCGCCCAGCGCCGCCGCGTTGAGCGCGTGCAGGTGAACGGCCGCGTGCCAGCCCAGAAAACCGCCGGCGCCGGTAACTACGACACGCATTTCAGCGGCTCGCGCCAGTTGGCCAGTTCGGCGCGGATTTCGGGCAGCCGGAGCAGAAGGTTCTTCACTTCCGCCACGTCCAGTTGCGCCGCGCGGTGCGAATCGTAGTCGCTGGCCTTGGCGCCGCGTGTTCCGCCCTTGCCGAACCCGGCGCGGTAATTGAGATCCCGCCCGTCCATGGCGATCCGGATATAGTCGCCGTACTCCTGCGACCTCATGCGTTCCGCCGCCGAGGCCAGCGTTTCGTAGAGCTTCTCGCCATGCCGCCAGCCGACGACTTCAACCGGGTGGTCGGGCACGCCGAACAGTTCGCGCATCGCCTGCACCAGATTCGCCATGGTGGCGGCCGCCGCCTTCTTGACGAAAACGTCGCCCGGGCGGGCATTGCGGAAGGCGAAGCGCACCAGCGCCACGGAATCGCTGAGCGGCATCAGGAAGCGCGACATCGCCGGTTCCGTGACGGTGATCGGCCGGCCGGACCTGATCTGGTCGACGAAGAGCGGGATCACCGAGCCGCGCGAAAACATGACATTGCCGTAGCGCACGCAGGAGATCGTCGTCTTGGCGTCGGCGCCGAGCGAGCGGGCGGCGGACTGCGCCACCTTTTCCATCATGGCCTTGGACAATCCCATCGCGTTGACCGGCTGCACCGCCTTGTCGGTGGACAGGCAGACGAGGCTGCGGACACCGAGCGCGATGGCGGTCCGTATGACGTTGTCCGAGCCGAGGATGTTGGTCCGTACCGCCTCGAGAGGAAAGAATTCGCAGGACGGGACCTGCTTCATCGCAGCCGCGTGGAATACGCTGTCGATGCCGCGCATCGCCCGGGCCACGGTGTCGGCGTCGCGCACGTCGCCGATGAAATACGCGATCCGGCTGTCGCGCAGCTCGTTGCGCAACGCGTCCTGTTTCGCCTCGTCGCGGCTCAGGATACGCAGTTCCGGAACGCCGGAGGCAAGCAGGTCGCGCAGCATCGTCTTGCCGAATGATCCTGTGCCGCCGGTAATCAGGACCGAATCTGGAATCTCGCGCATGTTGCTGCCTGCCTCCTGCTGTACGTGACCGGTTCGATGCGCTGCGCGGCACCGGGGCCGCCACGAGTCGTGGATTACAGAGATTGCAACCCGGTTAACCCGGCCACGGAATCTTTGCGCGGTTCCGAAGGCGGCGTTCCATACCCGCAGCGGCGGGTGTATGCCGTTTGGGAAACCGATCCCCGGATGCGCGTTCCGAGACGCTGAATCTTCCGGCCGGCAGTTGAAAACGAACCAGGAATGTCTCACCTGTCCGATCTCAGACAGCATGCAACAAGGATGTTCGCCGCGGCGGTCGCCGCGGCCGACCCGGCCCGGGCGCTTGCCGGCGCGCTGCGAAATGCGCCCTTTCCGCTGCGGATAGACGGCAGGTTTCGCGTCGTTGCCGTCGGCAAGGCGGCCTGCGCCATGGCGGAGGAAGCCATCCGGCATCTGCCGGAAGGCGAGGATTTCTCGGCGCTGGCGGTGACCAACTACGAAAACGTGCGCCAGGTCGGCGGCTGCCGGGTGGTCGGCGCGGGGCACCCGGTGCCGGATACCGGCGGCCTGCGTGGCGGCCAGGCGATAATGGAACTGCTGAAAGCGGCGGATGCCGGCGATCTGGTTGTCGCGTTGATCAGCGGCGGCGCCTCGGCGCTGGCGCCGGCGCCGGTCGAGGGGATAAGCCTGCAAGACAAGGCCGAGGTCAGCCGCGTGCTGCTCGGCGCCGGGTTCGATATCGCCGAGATGAACCTGGTGCGCCAGCACCTGTCGCACCTCAAGGGCGGCGGCATGGCGCGGCTTGCCGCGCCGGCGCCGATCCGCGCGTTCATCCTGTCGGACGTGATCGGCGACGATCTGCGGGTGATCGCCAGCGGGCCGACGGCGGCGCCGGTCGGATCACGCGGCGAAGCCCTGGAGCTGCTGCGCCGCCGGGACGTCCTTCGCAAGCTCCCGGAAGCCGTGCGGGCCCATCTCCAGCGGCCCGGGGCGCCGCCCGGGCCGGACCGGACGGCGAACGTGGAAAACACGCTGATCGGATCGAACCGGCAGAGCATCGCCGCCGCGCTCGCGTCCGCCGCCTTCCCCGCCCGGATCGTCAGCGACCGGTTGACCGGCGATGTCGAGGATGCCGCGCGGGAGATCCTCGGCGCCGCCATGGTAGCGCCGCGTTCCGCCACCACGGCGCTGGTTTTCGGCGGCGAAACCACCGTTCGGCTGCGCGGCAAGGGCCGGGGCGGCCGGAACCAGGAACTGGCGCTGCGTTTCGCGCGGCTCGCCGGCAAGGCGGGACTTCGCGGCGGCTGGGTGTTCCTGTCGGGCGGCACCGACGGCCGCGACGGCCCCACGGAAGCCGCCGGCGGCATCGTCGATCCCGCCACGCTCGACCGCATCCGCGCCGCCGGAAAGGATCCCGAGGCCCTGCTGGCGGACAATGACAGCTACGCGGCGCTCGATGCCGCCGGCGACCTGCTGGTGACCGGACCGACCGGGACCAACGTCGCCGATGTCCAGATCCTGGTGCTGGATGCCGCCGACTGAGGCGCGCAGCCAGCCACGCCGGAGACCCGACGCCAAACCGGACCGGTCGGCGACAACCCGGCCGTCGCCCGGTCAGGTCACGATGTCCGGAAATCTGGTGCGGTTGAGACGCCTTACCTCAGCGACCGCCGCACGTGTAACCCACTGCTTTTCAGGGACATTAGCAGGCAGCGTTGCCCCTGTGTGTCCCATAGCGGGTCTGATTTGTGTCCCGCAATTCGCCGCGTTGCGCGACCCCTAACCCACCTGCCTGACCCAATCCCGGATGTTGCCGCCGAAGCGTTCAATGTCCTCTATCGCCAAAACACCGCCG
>JBHHXR010000253.1:0-3783 GCA_046757205.1 Paracoccaceae bacterium | reverse complement strand
ACGCTTCAACGAACTGCTGATCGCCGCCCGCGCCGAGTTGGACACCGACAAGCGCCGGGAAATGTACTACGAGATGCAGCAGATCGTGTCGAAGGAAGGCGGCGTCATCGTTCCGATGTACGCCAACTGGGTGGACGCGGCATCCACCAAGCTTGCGCATAACGATACCATCGGAAACATGTGGCCGATGGACGGCACCCGCCTCATCGAGCGCTGGTGGTTCGCATAAGCGTCATCCCGCGACGCCGGACACATTCGCCCGGGCCAAGGCCCGGGCGTTTTCACGTTCGCCCGCCGGTGGCGGCGCGGCGGCGGGTGTCAACGCGACCCGGCCGCCGGCGCGGCGGATCCGACGACGCGCCCCGGGCCGACGCGGCGCTCACAGCGCCGCCGCCAGCCGCGCCGCCTGGTTTATCGCCCGCTTGGCGTCCAGTTCGGCCGCGACGTCCGCGCCACCGATGACATGCGGCGTGACGCCGGCCGCCCGCAGCTCCTCCGCCAGGCCACGCGCCGGCTCCTGACCGGCGCAGATCACCACCGTGTCGACTTCCACAAGTTGCGGATTCTCGCGTGCTTGCCCGAAACTGACGTGCAGTCCCTGTCCGGTGATCCGCTCGTAATTGACGCCTGCCATCATCGACACGCGCTTCATTTTCAGCACAGCGCGGTGAATCCAGCCGGTGGTCTTGCCCAGCCCCTTGCCTGCCTTGCCCGGTTTGCGTTGCAGAAGCGTGACCTCGCGCGCCGGGATTTCCGGTTGCGGCCCCTCCGGGGCGAGGCCGCCGCGTGCCGCCGCGGGATCCGCCACGCCCCATTCCCGGCGCCACCGATCCGGGTTTTCGGTCGGGCTGTCGCCGCCATGCACGAGAAATTCCGCCATGTCGAAGCCGATGCCGCCGGCGCCGATTACGGCAACCCTCCGGCCCACCGGCGCATCGTCGCGCAACACGTCGACGTAGCTCAGGACATTCGGCCCTTCCTGCCCGGGAATCCCGGGGTCGCGCGGCACGACGCCGGTGGCGACTATCACCTCGTCCCAGGCAGAGAGATCGGCCGCCCTTGCCGCTGCCCCGAGGCGCAGGTCGACGCCGGCATCGGCGAGCGCCTGCCGGTAGTAGGCGATCATGCCGTGAAATTCTTCCTTGCCGGGAACGCGCTTCGCCATGTTGAGCTGGCCGCCGATTTCCCTGTCCCGTTCAAAGAGCGTCACGGCGTGGCCCCGCTGCGCCGCCACCAGAGCCGCCGCAATACCGGCGGGGCCGGCGCCGACGACGGCCACGCGTTTCGGCCTGCCGGCCGTTTCATACACCAGTTCCGTCTCGTGGCAGGCGCGCGGGTTCAGCAGGCAGGTGGAGAGCTTCATCGAGAACGTATGGTCGAGACAAGCCTGGTTGCAGGCGATGCACGGCGTGATGGCGCGCGCCCTTCCGGCCCTCGCCTTGGCCACGAAATGACTGTCGGCGAGGAACGGCCGCGCCATGGAAACCATGTCGGCGCAGCCCTCGGCCAGAACTTCCTCCGCCACCTCGGGCGTGTTGATCCGGTTCGAAGTGATGAGCGGAATGCCGACCTCGCCCATCATTTTCTTCGTCACCCAGGCAAAGGCGCGGCGCGGCACCGAGGTGGCGATGGTGGGCACGCGCGCCTCGTGCCAGCCGATGCCGGTGTTGATGATCTTGGCGCCCGCCGCCTCGACGGCCTTGGCGAGCGTGACCACCTCATCCCAGGAGGAACCCTCGGGAACCAGGTCGAGCATGCTGAGCCGGTAGATCAGGATGAAATCGTCGCCGACGGCAGCGCGCACCCTTCGCACCACTTCCAGCGGCAGCCGAATGCGGTTCTCGTACGGCCCGCCCCACTCGTCGGTGCGCTTGTTTGTCCGGGTGACGATGAACTGGTTGAGGAAATAGCCTTCCGACCCCATTACTTCGACGCCGTCATAGCCCGCCTCGCGGGCGCGGGCGGCGGCGGTGGCGATGTCGGCGATCTGTTTCTCGATTCCGGCGGCGTCCAGCTCGTGCGGCGGAAATGGCGAGATCGGCGACTTGACCGGCGACGGGGCGACCGCCTTGGGCGTGTAGGCATAGCGCCCCGCGTGCAGGATCTGCATGGCGATACGCCCGCCTTCGGCGTGCACGGCATCGGTGACCGACCGATGGTTGGCGATGTCGCGGGCGGAAAACAGGCCGGCTGCCCCGGGCAGCACGGCGCCCTCCTCGTTCGGCGCCATGCCGCCCGTGACGATCAGCGCCACGCCGCCGGCCGCGCGTTCGCGGTAGAAAGCGGCGACCCGGTTCCAGTCGCCGGTTTCCTCCAGCCCGGTGTGCATCGAGCCCATCAGAACACGATTGGGCAGCGTGACGAAGCCGAGATCGAGCGGCGCGAAAAGGTGTGGATATCGTCGATCGCTCATGTCTTGCTCCGGCCTTTCCGCGCCAATCTTTCCGCGATCATCCGCCGTTCGCCATGAGCGGCGTCGCGTCAGGTCTTGTGGCCGGGCCGCCGCTCACCCGCCGGTTTCCCGGCAATGCCGGCGAAAGGCCGCCTTCAGAAGCTCCACTTCGGCACGAAGCTGGTCAAGCTCCGTGGAAAGATCGCCGTCCAGCGCGCTGCCGGCCACGATCGACAGGTGCGCCTGAATGTCGGGCGCGTCGCGCAGCCGGAGCGTCACCGTCTGCAACCCGTCGGCGAGGATTTCCGGCGGCAGCGCCAGGACAAAGGGGGCGATCCCGGTTTCTCCCTCGGCCACCGCCTCGGCGCGGGCCACGGCTTTGCCCCGGTGCAGCAGTTCAATGGCGAGCGTGCCGGGCCGGCCGGCGGGCAGAAGAACGGCGCCGTGCGCGATCCCCGCTTCCAGCCGCCTGATCCGGATCGCCGCCCTTGCCGCCATCACACCCCCGCTACACGTCGGCCCGGCGCCGCCGGAGAACCAGAATGTCGCGTATCTCGATCCTGTTCATCCGCATTCCGTCGAAAATCATGTCGATCCAGATATCCGTGCCGCGCGACGGATCGAAATCGGTATAGGCGATGTCAAACTCGACAAATTTCTCGCCATGCGCAAGGTCGAACCCCCGCACGATCTTCTCGGTGTTCGGGCCGTGGCGGAGGTTGAGGCGCGCCGAAAGCCCGGCCGGGGATTCCATACCGACATCGAGTTCCAGGTGGAACAGATGGCTGCGTTCCAGACCGGCCAGCGCCGCGGCGGGCAGAGTGGCGGCCAGAGACAGATAAGTGCCGTCGAACGCATAGATATCGGCCGCGAGGCAGGGATGGCCGGTGTCGGCGTATGGCCTGCCGAGGCCGATCTCCGCCACTTGCGCATCGTGAAAGAGGCGCAGATCCGGCGTCACCTGCGATCCCGCTTCCGCCACCGCGGCCCCGTCCCGCGGCGGCGACACGAAATCGGGCCGCCAGGTCCAGTCCGTCCGCGGTGGCAGGCTCGTCCGGCTTTCCGAAACCGGCGCCGGTATCTGCCGCAGCGCCGCCGCCCGGATCACCCCGTCCACCAATGCCCGGAGCGGCCGGGCCTTGCCGACAAGTCCCGGCAGCCGGGCCGCTTCCGCACCGCGAGCCAGTTCGAGGCGGCGGGACCAGATGCGCAGTGCCAAGCTGTCGAATCGGCGGAGAAGGCGTCTTGAGGCAGCCTTCAGCATCCGCGCCCCCTACCCGGCCTCGTTCGCACGGTGAAGCGAAGCGACAAGCGCCTTGGCAAGCGCCAGCCCGTTCGCGCGCGACATCGCGTTCCTGCCAAGGCCGTAGACGGTAAGCGACGCCATCACC
>JBHHXR010000252.1:0-3809 GCA_046757205.1 Paracoccaceae bacterium | reverse complement strand
CTACCCGGCGAAACCCGGCGGTCCGCGACCGTCTCCCGGACGCCGAGAAATTCCGCCACCCTGTCCACCGCCAGTTCCGCGGCGGCGCCGAACCACCCCTGCGTCACGGCGCCGACCGACAGGACGAGCACTATTCCCGCAACGAAAGATCCGGCGCCCATGCGCCGCCGGCGGGCGGCGGACAGCGCCATTTTCCGGGGCGCAACCAGCGCCGGCGCGGCTTCGCCGATGCCGAAGGTGTCCGGCTCCGGCCGGGTCATGCGCTCCTTGGAGACCAGAATGGCTTCCACGCGCTTTTCCAGTTTCAGGGCGGCGGCCGACCGATCGGCGCCCTTTTCCTTTTCCTGTTCCTTCGCCGCGCGCTGCGCCAGGACCCGCGCCCGCCGCGCCCGCGCCCAGGCCAGGCGCTCCGCAAGGCTCGCATTCTCGGGCATCGGGTCGGAATCGGCGGCCGTATCGGCGGAGCCCGACCGTTGGCCGGCGCTGCCGTCATCGAGGGATTCGGCCGTTTGGCGGGCGTCTTCAGCGGGTTGCACGGCCGGATCCCGGGCCAGCCCGTCAAGCAGTTCGGCCCGGCGCGCCCGCGCCACCGCCAGGCGGTTCTTCAAACCGACCGGTTTCAGGGACGATCTGTCGCCTGCGGGATCACCGACAGGAGCAGCCCCGGACACCGCGTGTTTCGACTCCTCGCCCATTCCTCGCTACACCCCCCGACGCACACACATTCACGCGACGCGCTGCAGTGGAGGCATCCATCACCGACACTGCAATATTGACCAATATCCGGCGAAGATCGAATAACCCCCATGCACATCGTCGACGTGAGTCGACATCACTATAGCATAACCCCGCTTTGGCACGCAGCACTATCGGGAATGGGCCGCGAAGGGCCGCGCGGCCGGTGGGCGGATCGGACACGCCGGAAGGGCGCCAGAAAGCTCCGTTCAGGTGTCTTGATCGCCTTTCACCCGCTCCCTGGAGTCCGCCGCGTCTTTCCGGATTCAGTGCCCCGCGCAACCGCCCGCCCGTCTGCAGAAGTTCCGTTGGATCGGCGCCGGTTCCATCTGTCAGCCGCGTCGGGTAGCGCCCCGGCGTCTCGCCCGGCGAAAAAACGAGAGCAGCGTCACGCGATCGGCGGATCGGCCGCCGACCCTTCCCAATCGGGTTCGAAACCGAGGATTTCGGTATCCGGGTGCAGGTCCGGATTGAACAGCTTGTTGTGCCACCACGTGGCCGCACGGAGCGGGTTGTTGCCGCGCAGGTACCGGACCTTGCAGTCAAGCTCGAAGCGCTGGGCGTGAGCCTCGAACAGCAGGGTGCAGCGCCCGGCCTGGCGGATCTTCGCGGCCCCCGGCGACGCCGGCGGAAACGTCGCGGTCAGGATGTCGGAGAACTCCTTCGGTTTCTGGAAATAGGCCGCCGACAGGAACCGGATCGCCTGTTCGCGGCGCTGCGCCGGGTCGTTGGACTTGCGCGCGATATGCATCAGTTCGGGCGTCACCGAGTAGCCGGGCGACTTGCAGATCAGCGTCACGATATGCCCCATGGGCTCGCGCTCGCCCGGCAATTTCAAGGACGGCGTGATGGCGTCTCCCGGGCGGCCGTTGTTTTCCCGCATGGCTATCTGCCGGACCCTGCATTGCCAGCGCAGGAACGCATCGCGCAACGGATGCCGCCGGTAACTTGTGCCAAGGGTCGCGGGCAGCGATTTCATGCCACAGCCCTTTCCACCACGCCTTCGGCGGTCAGTTTTCTGCCGTGCCGGAGGCTCGGGATCCTGGCCCGCACCGCGGCCACCTGTTCCAGATCGACCTGGGCGTGAACGGCGCCCCTTATGTTCCCGCCGTCGGAGACGACCTCGCCCCAGGGGCTGACGACCAGGGAGTGCCCGTAGCTCTCGCCGCCGCCGGGGATCGCGCCTATGGCGCATGGGGCGATGACGAAACAACCGTTCTCGATGGCGCGGGCCCGGTTCAGCACGTGCCAGTGCGCCTCGCCCGTTCGCCTGGTGAAGGCCGAAGGCACGGCCAGCATTTCGGCCCCGGCAAGGGCGAGGTCACGATAGAGCCCGGGAAACCGCAGGTCGTAACAGATCGTGTGCCCGATGCTGCCGAACGGCGTTTCGACCAGGACCGCGCGCGACCCAGGCGATACCCGGGCGCTTTCGCGATAGACCTCGTCGTCCGACAATTGCACGTCGAACAGGTGGATCTTGTCGTATCGGCTGCGGATTTTTCCCTGGTCGTCGACCACGTATCCCCGGTTGACGATCTTGCCGCCATCCACCGAAACCGCGATCGACCCGATCAGCAGCCAGACCCGGTTTCGGTCCGCGAATTCGCACAGTCCCCGAAGCACCGGGTGCGCCTCTTCGGGGGCGCTTGGCGGCGCCAGCGCCACGCCCTCGCTTTTCAGCCCGCCGCAATACTCCGGCAGCGCCAGGAACTCGGCACCTGCCGTAACCGCCGCCTCGGCGAGGCCCAGCGCCTCCGACAACGCCGCCGCGAAATCGGGCTGCGGGCATGTCTGTAGGCAGGCGATATGGAGCCGGCGCGCCATCGTCAGAACTTCATGTAGGCTTTTCTCAGCGCGACCAGAGGGTGCCTGTCCGACATCTGGAACTTGATCAGCAGTTCGCGGGCGATCATGTCGCGGTCCTGCTGGTTGTCCGGCAGATCGATGGTGTCGGGAACCCGGACCCAGCCGTTGATGTTACGGTCGAACACCGCCGGCATGCCTTCCTCGTAGCCCATGTGCACATCCTCGAGCCAGTTGAGGTCATCCCAGTTCATCACTTCCATGTATCTTGCAAGAAATGGCGTCAACCGTTGGTAATCGGGCACCAGGTTCACGTCGTAGCGATAGCCGATATGCTGGCCGATTTCCTTCTCGCGCTCGGTTTCCAGACCCGAGGCGTCCTTCAGGAACTGATCGACGTCCCTGATCTCCGAGCCCCTGTATTCTTTTCCCGCCATGGTTGCCTCCTCAGAGATGATGGTAGTCGTCGACGCCGACGGTGTAGTTGGTTCCCGCCAGCGGCACCCCGGCCAGGGCCGAAGCTTCCATCGTGAGCGCGGCCAGGTCCTCGGGCTCCAGCGAATGGATGTTGGTCTTGCCGCAGGCACGGGCGAAAAGCTGTGCCTCGATGGTGAGCGTGTGCAGGAAATTGTACACGCGCTCGGCCGCCTCGTCGGGATCCAGCCGGCTGCGCAGGGCCGGGTCCTGGGTCGCCACGCCGACCGGGCAGCGGCCGGTATGGCAGTGATAGCAATATCCCGGATCGGCGCCGATCTCCTCCGGATAGTTGGCTTCGGGAATGTCCTTGTTGCAGTTCAGCGCCATCATCGCGGAATGCCCGATGGCGATGGCGTCGGCCCCCAGCGCGATCGCCTTGGCGATGTCGCCGCCGTTGCGGATGCCCCCGGCGTAGATGAGGCTGATCTCGCTGCGCTTGCCGAGGTCGTCGATGGCCTTGCGCGCCTGCCGGATCGCCGCCATGCCGGGCACGCCGGTTTCCTCGGTTGCCAGGTGCGGCCCGGCGCCGGTGGAGCCTTCCATACCGTCGATATAGATCGAGTCGGGATCGCATTTCACCGCCATGCGCACGTCGTCGTAAACGCGCGCAGCGCCGAGTTTGAGCTGGATCGGTATCTGCCAGTCGGTGGCCTCGCGGATTTCCTGGATTTTCAGTGCCAGATCGTCCGGTCCCAGCCAGTCCGGGTGGCGCGCCGGCGAGCGCTGGTCGATGCCCGCCGGCAGCGAGCGCATCTCGGCTACCTGATCGGTGACCTTCTGGCCCATCAGGTGCC
>JBHHXR010000251.1:0-3842 GCA_046757205.1 Paracoccaceae bacterium | reverse complement strand
TGATGCCAGTGACGCCGGTATCGCGGCTGTCCCTCCCCCACAGCGGGACGCGCGATACCGGCTGGCGGACTTGCGCCGCCGCACATCAACCTACTCGCGAATAGTGGCAACATGTGGTCAACAGGCAAAGAAACCAGCATCTCCGGCGCGAACCGGATGCGAGGCGCCCGATCCTCCCGAATACCGGATTCCCGGACGGCGGAAAGGGTTGTTTCACGTCTGCAATACGGCGGGAAAAATCCGGCGCCCGGCAGTGCGCGCAGGCAACCATCGCCCGGTATCCATCGCGAGTGCCGAGAAAAAATTTTCCCGGCGACGCGCATCTTGGTGGGGGCAGAAGGCGCGTCGCCGGGTGTGAAGCCCGTAGGCTACGGGCATTACGATAAGGGAATTGCGCGCCCCTGCCAGACGGAATCGCGACTGAATCGCGAATTCCGCAGCGGCGCGGGGCAAAATTGTCACAAAAACCGGGGCTTGCAATGTGCCCCGGACCTGAAGCATCATTTTCACATGTTCGAAAGCTCGGAATGGCGAATCGCTTCCTTCCCGAAACAACCGTCGCCCGTAGCGTTTCAGCGCAGTGAACTGTCGGTTATCCTGTCTCTTTACGGCCGCATGGTCGCCGCCGGCGAATGGCGCGACTATGGCATAGCGCATCTTGCCGATGCCGCGGTGTTCTCGGTGTTCCGCCACACCGCCGAGACGCCGGTCTACCGCATAGAGAAACATCCCGCGAACACCGCCCGCCAGGGGCGCTACCGTGTCGTCGGAATGGGTGGCAATGTCCTCAAGCGCGGCCACGACCTGCGTTCGGTCCTGCACGTGCTGGAGCGCAAGCTGATCCGTCTGGTCGGCGACTGAGGCGGCGACCGGTCACGGACGCCTGCGGCAGGTTATTTCCCCGCCGCCGGCACCGGCGATTCTCGCGGCCGCTTCCTCCAGCACCTCTTTTTGCACCGCCATGTGATGCGCGTTGGCGTGCAGCAGCGTCGCGGGATCGCACATGATGCCCACATGCCCGCGCCAGAACACCAGATCGCCGCGCCGCATTTCCTCGTTGTCGCCGAACGGCGTTCCCACCGACGTTTCCTGCATGTCGCTGTCGCGCGGGCAATCCCGGCCGGCGGCCCGCAGCGACAACTGCACCAGCGCAGAGCAGTCGAGGCCATGCGCCGTCGTCCCGCCCCAGAGATAGGGGCACCCGAGAAACCTCTCTGCGACGGCCACGAAATCCGCCGGCGCGGCGTTCATTTCCCGCACATGCGCGAGCGGGACGAAACCGCCGGTCGCCAGTTCGGCGAATTCGGACCTGGCCCCGGCAACGGCCAGTTTGGCCTGGAAAGGCAGCCAACCGCGCGCGCGGCTCTTGATGTCCGGTTCGGGGTAGACGTGGGTGAGCAGCGCGCCCACGGTGTGCGTCGCGGCCACCGGTTCACCGAGCGCCGCGGCCTCGACATAGCCGACATAGCCGTCGTCCTCCGCCTGCCCCCAGGCATACCCGCCGCCGCTGTCGTAGACCGTGAACACCTCGCCGAACCGCAACTGCGTCGCAAGGCGCGCCGCGCCGGGTTCGCGGACGAGGTCCAGCACCGGCACGTTGACCATCCGGAGCGTGCCGTCGCGGTAACGCTCCGCTGCGACCGCGCCGCGCAGATGCGCCGCCGCCAGATCGCCGCGCGCCGGCGTCAGCCGGGGATCGCGGCTCATGCGCCGTACCGCCTGCACAGGACGTCGAAAACCGCGCGGGACGCCTGCGCTTCGCCGCCCCTGGGCCGCCCGGGCAGGGCCTTCGGCACCCAGCCGTAAATGTCGAAATGCGCGAACCGGCGCGCGTCCGTCACGAATCGGCGCAGGAACAGTGCCGCCGTGACCGAGCCGGCGAACCCGCCCTTCGGCGCGTTGTCGAGATCGGCGATGTCCGGTTCGATCATCGCCTCGTAGGGCGCCCAGAAAGGCATGCGCCACAGCGGGTCCGCGACCTCCCGCGAGGCGTCCTCCAGGTCGCTCGCAAGTTCCTCGTCGTCGCAGTAGAACGGCGCCAGGTCCGGTCCCAGCGCGGCCCGCGCCGCGCCGGTCAGCGTCGCCATGCAGAGCAGCAGGTCCGGCTCCTCCTCGTCGGCCAGCGCCAGCGCGTCGGCCAGCACCAGCCGCCCCTCGGCGTCGGTATTGTTCACTTCCACCGTCAGCCCCCTGCGCGAGCGCAGCACGTCCTGAGGCCGGAAGGCGCCCGCCGAGATCGCGTTCTCCACCGCCGGGGCCAGCACCCGAAGGCGCACCGGAAGCCCGGCCGACATGATCATCCGCGCCAGCCCGAGAACCGTCGCCGCGCCGCCCATGTCCTTTTTCATCAGCCCCATCGACGCGCCCGGCTTGATATTGAGCCCGCCGGTGTCGAAGCATACCCCCTTGCCGACCAGAGTCACCTTCGGCGCCGACGGCTCGCCCCATCGAAGCTCCAGAAGCCGCGGCGCTTGGTCCGCGGCCCGGCCGACGGCGTGGATCATCGGCAGGTCGGCGTGGATCAGCGCCTCGCCGGTTATCGCCGACGCATCCGCACCGAACTCTGCCGCCAGACGAAACAGCGCCTCCTGCAACTGTTCGGGTCCCATGTCGGATGCCGGGGTGTTGATCAGATCGCGGGTCAGGTACACGCCCGCCGCGATGCTCTCGACGCGCGCCGCATCGACCCCGTCCGGCGCGATCAGGCGGGCGCGCGGCCCTTCACCGGACTTGTATGCATCGAACCGGTAGCCCGCCAGCAGCCAGCCGAGCGCGGCTTCCCGGGCGTCGATTTCCACGGTTCCCGGAACGAGGCGATAGTCGCCCGAAGGAAGCTTCGAAGCCGTGTCCGCCACGTGAAACCTGCCGCGCCGCCGCGCCATGGCGTCGCCCCAGCCGACAACGACCCCTGCGACGGCGCCGTCCCGCGACGGCAGCAGGACATGACTGCCGAGCTTCGCCTCGAATCCGCTGGCGCGCACCCAGGCGGCGGTTTCCGGCGGCTGGCGCGCGATCCATTCGCCGAGGCCCGCCGACTCCACCATATGGACCGGCACACCGCTTCCAGCCTTGGAAAATACCGCGGGCACGTAGCTTCTCCGACAAGTGGCGCCTGAGGCGGGAGCCTATCGGTTGTGCGGCGGCGTGCAAGCCCTCACTGCTCGAAGCGGTCCGCCAGATCGACGACCAGGAAAAGCGATTCCTCGGCCACCCTCTCCAGCCGGGCGACGACGGCGGGCAGGGCGCGGGCGTCCCCGGTGGCGGCGCAGTCCATTGCGTCGCGCGCCACGCGCGACAGCCCGGAAATGCCGATCTGATCGGACAGAAGATGCACGCTGTAGGCCGCGTGATACGCCTCGCCGAATTCGCCTTCGCCGACGAGCCGGTTCAGCCGCGACAGCCGTTCAACGATCAGGAACACCGTCTCGTCGATGAAATCGCGGCAGCCCTCATGGCCCAGCCTGTCGCGCAGGAATGCCAGGCGACCGGCTTCGAGGCTGGCCGTGTCGGCTGTCACGAGGTGGTGCAGGCGTTTCATCTCCTCTCTCGCATACTGCGCCGCCGGGCGGCGATGCCGGTTCATTTCGGACATCCTAGCAAAGTTTCGCCCGCAAGTCGGCTTCTTCAGTTGAAAACTGTCGGTAAATTCGGGACAACCTCGCAACCGGCGGAAACCCTTCGAGGCATCCATGATCCACGCCAAACCGCTGCCGAGCTATCTGGTCAGACGATTCCGCGGCTGGCAGGCGACGCAGTTTGCCGAGAACCGCGCCTGGTATGCCCGCCTCGCCGACGAGGGCCAGCGGCCGCGTGCCATGATTATCGCCTGCTGCGACAGCCGG
>JBHHXR010000250.1:0-3882 GCA_046757205.1 Paracoccaceae bacterium | reverse complement strand
TCTGCACCCGCGGCGCCCGGTTCCGCGCGATGAATTTCTGTGAACTGTCAGCCATGAATTCGCTCCTGTTTCATTACCTTTCCGCCCTTCGGCAACATGCGGTCAGCCGGGCGGACATTCAGTAGGACTCGTCCTCCAGCCCGCCGATCAGATTGACGTTTTCGACACCCGACGGGGCCATGTCCTTGACGATCGAAAGAAAGTCGGCGTTCACCAGCCGCTTTGCCCTTTCCAGCAACAACGGCAGTGGGCTCGACGGTTCGTTCCGCGCATAGTACTCGATGATCCGGTCAAGCGCACTTATCACGTCATTGGGTCCGGAAATACGGCCCACGGCGCCAGCCACCGCCACGCGACCGCCCGCCGCCGCGTCGCCGGCGTCTTCCGCTTCGGCACCGTCTCCGGCCTCCTCGAAGTCTTCGCCGCTGGCCTCCGACAGCCGCTTCACCGCCTGCCGCAGGATCTTTTTCAGATCGTCCAGGTCCGGCCCCTGCCCCGGCACCATTTCATCGAACTTCGCTTCGATCGCGTCGATATCGCCTGCCGCGCTCCTGGCGGCCGAGAGCATTTCGCCCAGAAGCTCAGGATCGGTGTCCTGGAAAGCCGCGGACACCGACGCGCTGTCGGGCACCGGCGACATGCCCTCGGGCGCCGCGATGTCGCCATTCGCGATCGCGACGTCGCGCAGGCTGAACCTGCCGAATGTCCGGCTGTCGGTCAGCGGTGCGAGGCGCAGAGAGCGGAGGACGCCGCCGGGATCGGCAAGCGTCAGCACCGCGTTGACCCGCATCGTGGGGTCGTTGTCATCGTCCTCGTCCAACTGTGGATGGCAGGTATCCCAATATTCCTCCAGGCAGCGGCGGATGTAATTCGTCACGCCGGCAAATCCGGGCAGCCCTTCAAGGTGCAACTGCGCCTGCGCGAGGAAGGCCGCGGCCCGCAGGTCGTGGCTGCGTTCGAGAACCGCCACCGCCTTCTCGGCCACTTCCTTGAAATCCGGCTCCTCGGCCGGGATCACCTCGTCCCCGACCTGGTGCTCCTCTCCCGGTTGCGCTGCCAGCTCCAAGTCGGTGAAAGCGGGATCATACTCCAGATTCTCGCCGCTCGGCGCATCATCGCCGTGGCTTTCAAGAAGAGAGGCGTAATCCATGGTCTCCCCGACGCAGCCCGTGAAGCGGTGCGTCCGAACGGCCGTTTCCACTTTCAAGGTTAGCACAAGAGTTGATCAAATCTAGCCCAAATCTCGATTGCCCGTTTGCCGCGGGAAGTATTTTCGCGGCCGGCCGGCCGCACGACTTCGGACCTGATTCACCGGATTGCCGCGTCTGCCCGCCCATTTGGCCCGATAACTCTTGACCCGATCCGGACGATCCCCTTTTCTGGGGCAACGTTCCAGGCCGCTGGCCGGCGCCGGTTCCGGGGGCCAGAGTGCTTCGCGGCCAGGAATTCGCGGGCGCCGC
Organism: Paracoccaceae bacterium; assembly: GCA_046757205.1. Taxonomy (GTDB): domain Bacteria; phylum Pseudomonadota; class Alphaproteobacteria; order Rhodobacterales; family Rhodobacteraceae; genus JBHHXR01. Next base: position 2,422 of record JBHHXR010000250.1, on the reverse strand, counting down.
TCAACGGGAAACGCGCCCGGTTTCCTGACCGGGCAGGAGAGAGACAATCCGGAGGAAAAAATGAAACTTGTCCGATACTGCCTCGCCCTTTCGCTTCTGTTCGTTCCGGGCATGGCCGCCGCCGCCGAAGACGGACGCCTGACCGTGGAATTGAACAAGTTCGAAGACGGCGACGGCGGAAGCTGCCGCGCGTTTTTCCTGTTCAGGAACAGGACCGACCTGACGCTGGAAGGATTCGAGATGTCGCTGGCGGTGCTCGACACCAATGGCGTGATCGACCGGCTTCTGACGATCGATGCCGCCCCGCTGCCGGCGCAGCGGACGACGCTGAAACTGTTCGAGATACCGGAAATCACGTGTTCCGGCATATCCGAGATTCTGCTGCACGAGATCGCAGCCTGCAAACCGCAGAATGCCGACGAGATCGACTGTTTCTCGATTATCGGTCTGGCCAGCAAGGCCAGCGCCGCGCTGGTAAAATAGCACATGCTGACCGGTCTCATCGATGTCATCGGTGCGGGGGGGCCGATCATCGTCGTGCTCCTGGTGCTGTCTTTTGCGTCGATCGCGCTGATCGTCGTCAAGACGATCCAGCTGTGGAACTGCCGCTCGGGCGCGTACCGGCGCAGCGCCGCGCTGCAGCTCTGGCGCAGCGGACGGCGCAACGAAGCCCGGCAGCGGCTGGCCGGGGGCAAATCGCCGGCCGACCGGGTGGCGGCCTACGCGATGGACGGCTTCGCCGCCGGTCTCGACCGGGAGGCGCTGGACGCCGAGGTGGAGCGTCGGGGCAATGACGAAATCGAACGCATGATGCGCCACCTGCGGCTGCTGGAAGTCATCGCCATGATAAGCCCGCTGCTCGGTCTGCTCGGAACCGTGCTGGGGATGATCCAGTCGTTCCAGGAGCTTGAGCTTGCCCAGGGATCGGCCAACGCCTCGGTGCTGGCCGGCGGCATCTGGCAGGCCCTTCTGACCACCGCGGCCGGGTTGATCGTCGCCATCCCCGCCGCCATCGCCGCCAACCTGCTGGCGGCACGGGTGGAAGGCGCCAGCCACCTGATAGAAGACACGGTCGGGCAGTTGTTCCTTATCGAGGACGGCGGTTCGCCACCGAAGGGCAGATCGCAGCTCGCCGCCGGAACCGGTTGAGGCGGCCGAAAAGTGGGAAGGCAGCATGGAGCTGAAACGTCCGCCGCCGCGCCGAAGCATCATTTCCCTGGTGCCGCTGGTCGACGTCATGCTGATCCTGCTTGTGTTCTTCATGGTCACCTCGACATATCTCGACCTCGACATGGTGCCCGTGGTCGAGAAGGCCGACGCGCCGTCCTCGCCGTCGCCCCCGTCCCAGGGTGAAGCGCGAGGGGCATCGGCCATCCTCATCCGGCTGGCGCCGGACGGCCATGCCTACGTGCACGGACAGCCGCTGGACGCCGCCGCGCTGGACGTCCTGATCCGCGACCGGCTTGCCGTCCGGGCAGACGTTCCGGTCATCGTGCTTCCCTCCGGCCACGCCCGTGTCCAGTCGCTCGTCGGCATCATGGAGACCGTCTCGGGCGCGGGCGCGACGGCGATGCGGGTGGTCCGTCTGGAGGCCCGGCCATGAAGCTCCGCAAGCACACCACGCGGCCGGTGCCGGAGACCATCGTGGCGCTTATCGACGTGGTGTTCTTCCTGCTGGTCTTCTTCATGCTGGTCGGGCGCATGGACGCGACCTCGCCGTTCGACGTGATCCCGCCCCTGTCGGAAACGGGCAGCGACATGCCGGGCGGCGGCACCACCGTCACCGTGGCGGCCGACGGCCGGCTGGCGCTCGACGGCGGGCAGATGACCCGCGAAACGCTTCTCGGCGGCATCGCGGACCAGATCGCCGCGCGGCCGGACCTGTTCGTCCGGATAAACGCCCACCGCGAAGCCGAACTGAGACACGTCCTGCCGCTGGTCACCGCGATCGAGCGGCTCGGTGCCCGCAACGTCGTTTTCGTCGTGACGCCCGAGGACCTATGAGCCGCGCCGCGACAGTCTGGCTGGCCGGCGTGGTACTCTCCCTCGCGGTGCACGCCGCTCTGCTTGCCGGGCTTTCGCTCTCGGTGGAACCCGAGGAGGTGAAGCCCCAGAAGCCGCCCGAGGCCACGATGCGGATGTCCTCCTACGAGGTGCCGCGGGTGCGGGCGGGCGAGGACGAGATAACCGGCGAAAGGGCATCCCAGGACGATGCCAAAGGAACGGCGCTTTCGCAGGACGCCATTCCGCGCGTCGCCGCGCTGGCGAAACGCCCCGATTCGGCACCCGCCAGCCAGCCGCCTGTCGCCGGCGAACCGCTGCCGGAGGCTGCCGACGAAACAAGTGTCGCCGCGCTGGCGCAACGCCCCGCATCCACGCCCGCAGATCAGCCGCCTCTCACCGGCGAGGCGCTGCCGGAGGC
>JBHHXR010000249.1:0-3898 GCA_046757205.1 Paracoccaceae bacterium | reverse complement strand
AACGGCGGCAAGGAAAACTGGAAATTTCCGCGCCGCTCCGGTTCCCGGGATTCGCCGCTCACGCCCGCCTTTTCGGCAAGCGCACGTTCCCGCATCCTGCGCGCCGCCTTCAGCCGCGCCTCCAGAGACACGCCCTCCACCGGCGCCGGCTTGCCGATCGGATCGGTGATCCGGTGCAGCTTCGCCGCGCTGGTGAACCGATACACCTTTTGTTCCACTTGAACCCCCACACCATTTACGCCACGGCCACATCACCAACGGGGCTTTCCGCTCCGCCAGCCCGCACTCCGCGGACCGGTCAAGCAGGAAAACCTCCGTGCGCAGCCTAGCACAACTTGCCGATTCCCGCACAGGTAAATTCGGTCCGGCCGGCGCTTGACCGGATGTTCGCTTCTTGTTCTAATCCGGGCCATGACGGATGCGGTGCCTGCAGGACAGTTGCTGGCGCGCGGCGTGTGCCGCCATCTCGGCCGGCTGGGATTTGCTACGCTGGTCGAGTTCGTGCCGGCGCGCAGGCTGCGCGTCGACGTGATGGCGCTCGGCCCAAGAGGCGAAATCTGGATCGTGGAGTGCAAGTCGAGCCGCGCCGATTTCATGTCCGACAGCAAGTGGCGGGGCTACCTGGAATGGTGCGACCGTTTCTTCTGGGCCGTCGACAGCAGGTTTCCGGTGGAGCTTCTGCCCGAGGAAAGCGGCCTGATCATCGCCGACGCCTACGATGCCGAAATCGTCCGGACGCCCGGCGAGGCGCGGCTCGCCGGCGCCCGTCGCAAAGCGGTTACGCAGAAGATGGCGCGCAACGCGGCGGAACGGCTCCGCGCGCTTTTGGACCCGCCGCCGGGACGGCTGTTTCAGCCCTAGCGCGCCGAAGGCCGGACATTTCGCGCCCGCGCAGCCGCGGCACGCAGTTCATCGGCGATTTCCTCGGCCTCGTCGGGCTCGAAATCGAGCGGCAGGTCGAACTCCTCGGTCTCCACGTAGAGGCGCACCATGCCCTCGGTCGTCGGACCGATCTGCAGGTTCGCCGCTACGTCGCTTTGCCGGTTGATGCTCATGATCCGCCCTCCGCGAAGCGCCGGATACGCCTTTGGCGGCGGCGTTTCAAGCCTTGCAATCGACCGGGCGCGGATGTAATTCACCGGCCAGTGCCGACGTAGCTCAGTTGGTTAGAGCACTAGATTGTGGATCTAGGGGCCCCTGGTTCGAATCCAGGCGTCGGTACCATCCAGGAACCGCGATTTCGGGTGTGGCGGATGGCGCCGCTTCCCCCTAGTGTGCGCCCGACTCCACGATGTTTCCGAGGCTTTCATGTCCCGCACGCCCAACCACCCGCCGACCGCCGAAATGCAGGCACTCGACGCCGGGCACCACCTGCACCCGTTCACCGACAGCGGCGAGATCAACCGCAAGGGCGCGCGGATCATCACCCGCGCCGACGGCTGCTATCTCTACGACAGCGACGGTACCCGCCTGCTCGACGCCATGGCGGGTCTGTGGTGCGTGAACATCGGTTATGGACGCGCCGAACTGGCAGAGGTGGCGCGCCCGCAGATGCTGCAACTGCCTTATTACAATACCTTTTTCATGACGTCGCACCCGCCGGTGGTGGCGCTGGCGCAGAAGATCGCCGAACTGGCGCCGGGCGATCTGAACCGGGTGTTCTTCGCCGGCTCCGGCTCGGAGGCCAACGACACCAACATACGACTGGTGCGGCACTACTGGGCCTCGCTCGGCAGGCCGGAAAAATCCGTCGTCATATCGCGCCAGAACGCCTATCACGGCTCGGCCATGGGCTCGGCCAGCCTCGGCGGCATGGCGGCGATGCACGCCCAGGGCGGGCTGCCGATCCCCGGCATCGTGCATATCGGCCAGCCGCACTGGTGGGCCGAGGGCGGCGACATGGGGCGCGAGGAATTCGGCCTGATGCGGGCCCGCGAACTGGAGGCGAAGATCGACGAGTTGGGCGAGGACACGATCGCCGCCTTCATCGCCGAGCCGGTGCAGGGCGCGGGCGGCGTCATCATTCCGCCCGCCACCTACTGGCCGGAGATCGGACGCATCTGCCGCGAGCGCGACATCCTCTTGATCGCCGACGAGGTGATCTGCGGCTTCGGACGCACCGGCAACTGGTTCGGCAGCCAGACGTTCGATATCGAACCCGACATCATGACGGTCGCCAAGGGCCTGTCCTCGGGCTATCAGCCGGTCGGCGGCAGCATTGTTTCGGACCGTGTCGCTGCGGTGCTCGATGAAAAGGCCGGCGAGTTCGCCCACGGCTATACCTATTCCGGCCACCCGGTGGCCTGCGCCGTGGCGCTGGAGAACCTGCGCATTCTGGAAGAGGAACGGATCATCGAAACGGCGGCCCGCGACACCATGCCCTATCTGAGCGAACGCTGGGCGTCGCTGGCGGAACACCCGATGGTCGGCGAGGCGCGCTCGATCGGCATGATGGGGGCGCTGGAACTGACGCCCGACAAGGCGGCGCGGGCGCGCTTCGCCGGCGGCGACGGCAAGGTCGGTCTGATCTGCCGCGAACGCTCGTTCGCCAACGGCCTGGTGATGCGCCATGTCGGCGACAAGATGATCATCTCGCCGCCGCTGATCCTGTCGCGGGCCGAGATCGACGAGATGGTTGAGCTTGCGTGGCGCGCGCTCGACGAAGGCATGGCCGAGGCGAAGGCGCAGGGGCTTTTCTCACCGGCCTGATCCTTGCCAGTGTCCGGAGCGGCAGCTATAGCGTGCGCAAACCGAAATCCGGTACAACCTCTGTCAGGTGAAAGATGCCCAAGATCAACGGCAATGAAATCCGCCCCGGAAACGTGCTGGAGCACAATGGCGGCCTGTGGGCGGCGGTGAAGGTATCGCATGTCAAGCCCGGCAAGGGCGGCGCCTTCGCGCAGGTGGAGTTGCGCAACCTGCGCAACGGCTCAAAGCTCAACGAACGCTTCCGCTCCGCCGACAAGGTGGAGCGCGTGCGGCTGGAACAGAAGGACCAGCAGTTTCTCTACGAGAACGACGGCATGCTGGTGTTCATGGATACCGAGACCTACGAACAGGTCGAACTGCCGGCCGAAATCCTCGGCGACCGCCGCCCCTTCCTGCAGGACGGCATGACGGTGAAGATGGAGTATTACGAGCACGAGGCGCTGAGCGCCACCCTGCCCGACAAGGTGATCTGCACCATCGTCGAGACCGAACCGGTGGTGAAGGGCCAGACCGCCGCCAGCAGCTTCAAGCCGGCGCTTCTCGACAACGGCCTGCGCGTCATGGTTCCGCCCTTCGTCGGCCAGGACGAGAAGATCGTGGTGTCGACCGAGACCATGGAGTATGTGGAGCGGGCGTAGGCCGCACCGGGCCAGCGCGTGAAGGCTCGCGCGGGGAGCCGCCTCCGGCGGGGATATTTGTGGAACCCAGAAAACAGAAGCTCCCGCCCGGACACAGCCGGACGGGAACCTTCTGAGTTCACGGTCATCGGCATCCCTGCCTGTACCGCGCTTTCAGAATTACCGACATTGGTTTCTGAGTTCTTAAAATATCCCCGCCGGAGGCGGCTTTCCCGCCCGCACCCCTTTCCCCCGCCTGGCCGCCGGTCTATAGCATGCCCCGCCGACAACCGGAGCCCGCATGACCACCGCATCCGCCAATCTCAACATCATGATCAAGGCCGCGCGAAAGGCCGCCCGCTCGCTGATCCATGATTTCGGCGAGGTGGAAAACCTCCAGGTTTCGGCCAAATCGGCCGGTGACTTCGTTTCGCGCGCCGATATCCGCGCCGAGCAGATCATCCGCGAGGAGTTGACCGAGGCGCGGCCCAACTACGGCTGGGTCGGCGAGGAGAGCGCCGAGGCGAAAGGCGCCGACCCGACCCGGCGCTGGATCGTCGATCCGCTGGACG
>JBHHXR010000248.1:0-3917 GCA_046757205.1 Paracoccaceae bacterium | reverse complement strand
CGGGCGCACGTCCTCGATCAGGGTGAGCGCAAAGGGGCTGGGCCGCATCTTGCCGCCCACCTTCACCAGCAAGGGATCGCCCACCTGATCCCTCAGCCGCGCCAGCGCGTGGCTGACGGCCGACGGTGTCTTGCCGAGTTTCCGGGCCGCGAGGGATACGCTGCGGGCATCCATAAGCGCCTCGAAAGTCACGAGTAAATTGAGGTCCAGACGATGCAGTTGAACTTCATTCATCATGCATGAAATCGTTTTGATTGACCAAACGTGAACTTCATTCAACACTTTACGCGGCGCCAGATCGAAACTCAACAGAACGAAACAGGAGAACCAAATGTCCCTGCAGATCATCGGATCGGGCTTCGGCCGCACCGGCACCATGACCATGAAGGATGCCCTCGGCGTGCTTGGCTTCGGCCCGACGCACCACATGACCGAAATCATGGCGCACCCCGAGCAACTCCGCCACTGGAAGGCGATTTTCTCGGGCGGTGACGTGGACTGGGCCGACGTCTTCGCCGGCTACAATTCGCAGGTCGACTGGCCCGGCGCCGCGTGCTGGCAGGAATCGCTTATCGCCTTTCCCGAGGCAAAAGTGATCCATACCGAGCGCCCGGCCGAGGATTGGTGGGCCAGTTTCAACGGCACCATCGGCAAGTTCTTTGCGCTGATGGATCAGCTCGAACTGCCGCCCGAGTTCCGGGAGTTATTCAAGACGATGCGGGACGGTTTCCTGAAAAGCACCTTCACCGATTTCACCGACCGCGCCTCGGCCATCGCGGCGTACCGCGCCAACAACCGGAAAGTGCGCGAAATCGTCCCCGCCGAGCGGCTGCTGATCTTCAACGTCGCCGACGGCTGGGCGCCGCTCTGCCGTTTCCTCGGCGTGCCCGAACCGGCCGCGGACTTCCCGCATCACCACGTGCGGCGCGAGTTCTGGGAGCATTTCGGCGGCGAGCCGGAGGCGGTTGCGGCGGAGTAGCGGCGGCTTCACCTTGCGGGATTGAATCCGGGCGCCTGGGCATATTTCGACCAGGCGCCCACACCGATTTTGGCAACGCGGGGTCAGAACCTGTGATGGAGATAAAGGGGCGAGGGGCGTCTCGGAGCCCCCGGCCTAAAAAGTTCCGCCACACCACCCCGCCCGGAATCAAGCCGAAGGCGCCGGGCGAGCGCCTGCCCGTCCCGGCGGGCTGGCGCTTTTCATCGGTGCGCTTACCTTAGAGGGACGATGACCCGGCAACCATAAAGCGTGCCGCGGCGCTGTTGCGGCGCCATCCCACGGACAGGCGCTCGCCCTGCTCACGTTGCTCGAGAAAAAACGCGCACGGGAAGCGGCTCTCGCCCCTCACCCGCCCGTCACGGCAATCCCCCGCGGATAGTCGGTCAGGAACTCGCAGCCCGCTTCGGTGACCACCACCGAGTCGCCGATCCGCCCGCCCAACCGACCGTCCACCGAAATGCCGCCGTCGACGGCGAAGGTCATGCCGGGGCGCAGGATTGTCCGGTCGCCCGCCTTCAGTTCCGGCGTCTCGAGATACGACATGCCGATGGCGCGGCCGGTGCGGTAGCCGGTCGCGAAGCCGCGTGCGCGGTAGACCTCGTCGGCGGCAGCCGCCACGGATTCGGCGGTGACACCGGGACGGATGGCGGCAATCGCAGCCGCCTGCGCGTCGATGGCCGCCTGCTGAACCGCCGCCGCCTCATCGGAAACCTCGCCGACGAAGAACATCCGGTCGAAACCGAGCTTGTAGAGCTTGAACTCGGCGAGGTTGCAGAAGCAGAAATACACCGGGTCGCCGCGCTCAAGCGGCTTCACGCTTGCCCGGCGGTGTACCATCGAGGTATCGCGGCCCGACTGCATGATCTGCAGGTTGTGGATCATCGGCGAGACGAAGGCCTCCCAGCCCTTTGCGGTCAGGAACCCGGCGGCCTTGCGCGTCCCGGCGGTGATAACCGCGAGCGCCGCCTCGTATTCCGGCAGCCCCTCGCCGAGCGCGTCCTCGGCCGCCGCCATCATCGCCGCGGCGATCTCGCCCGCCTGCCGCATGACGGCGATTTCCTCCGGCGATTTTATCGTCCGCATGGCGCCGAGCACGGGCGAGACGTCCGCCAGCGGCACCCCCGTCATCGCTTCGTCGAACCAGCTGCGGACCAGCCCGGGCAGCACCGCGCGCTCCACGCCGACCCGGCCCGGCCGGTCGCCGAGCACGCGCGCCAGCACCGTCTGCCAGCGGTTCGCCCCGGCATCCTCCCAGGTCTCGATGTCGCCGACCCATGTCATCGCCGAGACCATCTCGCTTTCCATCTGCGGCGTGATGACGACGGGCGCGGCGTCGGGGCGGACGACGAGGAAGGTGGGGCGGCCGAATTCCACCGAAAGGTAGCCCCAGAACCCGGCCAGGTAGGCGATCGAGCTCTGGTCGGTCAACACCGCCACGTCGATGCCGGCCGCGCCGAGCCGCCGCTGAAATTCCGCCGTTCGCCGGCGCGCCTGTTCGAGCATCGTGATCCTCCCGTTCCCGCCGCCACCCTGCACCGGAAATCGGTGCCCGGCAAACCCGCAAGCCGCCTGTACAAAGCGTGGGCGATGCGTATTAAGGGGCGGGGATTTCCTGACGGGGCCGCGCCTTGCCGAACACGCTGACCATCCGCCGTCCGGACGACTGGCACCTGCACCTGCGCGACGGTGCCGTGTTGCACGCGGTGCTGCCGGAAAGTGCGCGCCATTTCGGCCGCGCGCTGGTGATGCCGAACCTGGTGCCGCCGGTGGTGACGGCGGACGTCGCGCGCGCCTACCGCGACCGGATCCTCGCTGCGCTTCCGGCCGGCAGTGAGTTCACACCGCTGATGACGCTCTATCTGACCGAGACCACCGATCCCGCCGACGTGGCTTCGGCTGCCACCGACGGGCTGGTTACGGCGGTCAAGCTCTACCCGGCCGGCGCCACCACCAATTCGCAATCCGGCGTGCGCGACATCGAAGCCGTGATACCGGTGCTGGAGAAGATGGCGGACATCGGCCTGCCGCTCTGCGTACATGGCGAGGTGACGGACCCGGAGGTCGACATTTTCGACCGCGAGGCGGTGTTCATCGGCCGCGTGCTCGATCCGCTTCGCAGCCGCCTGCCGGAGCTGAAGGTGACGCTGGAGCACGTCACCACGTCCGAGGGCGTCGATTACATCCTCGGGGCGTCCGGCAATATCGCGGGCACCATCACCGCGCACCACCTGATCATCAACCGCAACCACATCCTCGCCGGCGGCATCCGGCCGCACTACTACTGCCTGCCGGTCGCCAAGCGTGAAACGCACCGCCTGGCGCTGCGGCGCGCGGCGGCCTCCGGCGATGCGCGGTTCTTCCTTGGCACCGACAGCGCGCCGCATGTCGACGCGCTGAAAGAGAGCGCCTGCGGCTGTGCCGGGGTGTTTTCCGCCGCCAACACCATGAGTTGCCTCGCCCACGTGTTCGACGAGGAAGACGCGCTGCCGAAGCTGGAGGCCTTCGCTTCGCTCAACGGCGCGCGCTGGTACGGGCTGGAGCCCTGCGTGGATACGCTAGATCTGAAGAAACTTGCCGAACCAGTTGATTACCCCGAAAAAATAGAAAGCGACGACGGCCCGCTAACGGTCTTTGACCCGGGCCATCCGCTCTATTGGCACGTCGCGAGCTAGCAATGAAAATCCCTTGCTTCAAAAACCGATTCAAACTCTAGTCCGTTTTCCAAGAATGCTTCACGCGCTCCCTCGTTTCGATCAACTATGGAAACGATTTTTAGGACATTCGCACCCTCAAGCTTCAATGCCTCCAGCGTCGACAACACCGACCCGCCGGTCGTCGTGACGTCATCGATAAGCACAACGTTCATACGCCGCAGAGATTCACTCGTGTGCAGCCCTTCTATGGTTTTTCTAACCCC
>JBHHXR010000247.1:0-3995 GCA_046757205.1 Paracoccaceae bacterium | reverse complement strand
ACCACGCCAAAATCAGACCGAAACGGCGAAGCCGAGGCGTTGATCAGACGTTCCTATGGATGGAATTGATCCCATGGTCACTTTACACAGTGTAAAGTTGACACCGCGTCAAGTGCCTATATATTGACACCATGTCAAGCAAAATTTCTCCTGCCCGTGAACGTATCCTGAAATCCACTTGGGCCTTGTTAGAGCGCGGCGACGGCGGCGAGGTCCGAATGTCTGACATCGCCAAGGCCGCTAACGTCAGCCGGCAGGCGCTCTATTTGCACTTTGAGAATCGTGCCGAGCTTCTCGTTGCGACGACCCGCTATCTGGATGAAATCCACAACATTGAAGACAAGTTACGCGCGAGCCGATCCGCGACATCCGGCATCGAACGTCTGAACCGATGGATCGAATTTTGGGGAAACTATATTCCGACTATCTATGGCGCTGCACGAGCTTTGCTTGCGATGAAAGACACCGATGAAGCAGCGTTGATAGCCTGGAACGACCGGATGCAGGCCGTTCGCGACGGATGCGCTGCCGCCGTCACCGCGCTTGATTCCGAAGGAAGACTGACGCCGGGTTTGAATGCGAAAGAAGCCACTGATCTGCTTTGGACTTTACAGTCCGTCCATTCTTGGGAGAAGTTAGTAAAGGAATGTAGGTGGTCTCAAGTGCAATACATAGAGCAACTGAAGCGCGTCGCCGCACAGGTCTTGGTGAGATCCGAATGTTGAATTTCAGAGCGGCAAGATAGCGAGCAACTCGGGCTGGGAATAGCTACGGACCAGCCGGCATCCTAATAACGTGGATGCACCCTTCGAGGTAACAAAGCGCTTTCCACAAGCGCGTTTCTTGAGGTTGGAGTGACGTTCGGTCCTCAAAAAAGGTTGCATGCCGTGCATCCGAACGACGCGCCGGATAGTCGCTGCTGCCGCCACCCCAACACCCTACCCCAATATCCCCGGCAGCTTCAGCCCGTTCTCCCGCGCACACTCAACCGCAATCCCGTACCCCGCATCCGCATGCCGCATCACCCCGGTCGCCGGGTCGTTCCACAGCACCCGCCCGATGCGCCTTGCCGCCTCCGGCGTGCCGTCGGCGCAGATCACCATGCCGGCGTGCTGCGAAAACCCCATGCCGACGCCGCCGCCGTGGTGCAGCGACACCCAGGTCGCCCCGGAGGCGCAGTTGAGGAGCGCGTTCAGGAGCGGCCAGTCCGACACCGCGTCGGAGCCGTCCTTCATCGCCTCGGTCTCGCGGTTGGGGCTGGCCACGGAGCCGCTGTCCAGGTGATCGCGGCCGATCACCACCGGCGCCTTCAACTCGCCGTTGGCCACCATTTCGTTGAACGCCAGGCCCAGCCGGTGCCGGTCGCCCAGCCCGACCCAGCAGATGCGCGCCGGCAGGCCCTGGAAGCTGATCCGCGCGCGCGCCATGTCGAGCCAGTTGTGCAGATGCGCGTCATCCGGCATCAGCTCCTTCACCTTCTCGTCGGTGCGGTAGATGTCCTCCGGATCGCCCGACAGCGCGCACCAGCGGAACGGGCCGATGCCGCGGCAGAACAGCGGCCGGATACAGGCCGGCACGAAGCCGGGGAAGGCGAAGGCGTCCTGCAGCCCCTCCTCCAGCGCCACCTGCCGGATGTTGTTGCCGTAGTCCAGCGTCGGCACGCCCCGGTTCCAGAATTCCACCATCGCGGCGACATGCACCTTCATCGAGGCGCGGGCCGCCTTTTCCACCGCCTTGGGGTCGCTCTCGCGCTTTTCGCGCCACTCGCCGAGGCTCCAGCCCTGCGGCAGGTAGCCGTTGATCGGGTCGTGCGCCGACGTCTGGTCGGTGACGATATCGGGCCGCACCCCGCGCCGCGCCAGCTCCGGCACGATGTCGGCGGCGTTGCCGAGGAGGCCGACCGACTTCGCCTCGCCCGCCGCCGTCCAGCGCTCGATCATCGCCAGCGCGGTGTCGAGGTCGTCGGCGCGCTCGTCCACATAGCCGGTGCGCCGCCGGAAATCGATGCGGTCGGGGTCGCATTCCACGGCCAGGCAGCAGGCCCCGGCCATCACCGCCGCCAGCGGCTGCGCGCCGCCCATGCCGCCCAGCCCCGCCGTAAGGATCCACCTGCCGGTCAGATCGCCGCCGTAATGCTGCCGCCCGGCCTCCGTGAAAGTCTCGTAAGTGCCCTGCACAATCCCCTGAGAGCCTATGTAAATCCACGAACCGGCCGTCATCTGCCCGTACATGGCCAGGCCCTTGCGATCCAGTTCGTTGAAGTGATCCCAGGTCGCCCAGTGCGGCACCAGGTTGGAATTGGCGATCAGCACGCGCGGCGCGTCCGTCTGGGTGCGAAACACGCCGACCGGCTTGCCGGACTGCACCAGCAGCGTCTCGTCGGCCTCCAGTTCCTTCAGCGCCGCGACGATGCGGTCGAAATCCTGCCACGTGCGTGCCGCCCGCCCGATACCGCCATAGACCACCAGTTCATGGGGCTTTTCCGCCACGTCGGGGTGCAGGTTGTTCATCAGCATCCGCATCGGCGCCTCGGTCAGCCAGCTTTTCGCGGTGATTTCGGTGCCGGTGGGGGGATAGATATCGCGGACATTTCTGCGTGGGTCGCTCATTTTCGTAACTCCTCGGTCATCCGGAACGCTTCGCCCCGAAGCGCGGCCAGCACTGCTGCCAGAGTATCGCGAAGCGCTTCCGCCTTGGTCTCGTCATAGCGCCACGGCGCGGCTTCCTCGGTGAGGTAGGCGCGCTGGGCAATCTCCATCTGGATGGCGTGCACGTCGGTTTCCGGCCGCCCGTAGTGCCGCGTCGTCCAGCCGCCTTTAAAGCGGCCGTTGAGCACGGTATCGAAGCGTGACGCCCCGGCGACGGCCACCGCCGCGCTTTCCAATGGCCCGGCGCAGGACGTGCCGCCATTGGTGCCTACGTTAAGAGCCGGCAACTCTCCCTCGAACAGATAGGGAATGACCGAGCGGATCGAGTGGCAGTCGTAGAGAATGGCGATGCCGTGGCGTTCCCGCACCCGCGCCACCTGCTCGGCCAGCGCGGCGTGATAGGGTGCGTGGAAGCGCCGCCTACGCGCCTCGATCTCGGCTGCGTCCGGTTCCTCGCCGCCGCGCCAGACCGGCCGTCCGTCAAAATCGGTGAGCGGGCAAAGCCCGGTGGTGTTCTGCCCCGGATACAGGCTGTCGCCCGAGGGTGGCCGGTTGGCGTCGATGACGTAGCGGTGGAAGGTGGCGCGGACCGTGGTCGCGCCCTCCAGCAGACCGTCGTAGAGCCGGTCGATATGCCAGTCGGTATCGGCCAGCGCCCGCCCGGTATCGTTGAGCCGCGCCATGATCTCTTCGGGCACCCATGTGCCGGTGTGCGGCATGCCGAGGATGATCGGCCCGGACCCCTCGCTGACCTCGACCGGTCTCATTGGCCCAACTCCGGGAATTCGGCGCCCGAGGCCGCCAGCAGCACCCCGTCGCGCACCAGTTCGGCGGCGGTTTCCAGATCGGGCGCAAGGTAGCGGTCGGCGTCGAGCGGCGGCACGGCGGCGCGCACGCAGCCCATGGTCGCCTGCAGCGCCGGGCTGGTCCTCAGCGGCGCGCGGAACTCGACCCCCTGCGCCGCGCACAGCGCCTCCACCCCCAGAATATGGTTCAGGTTCGCCACCATGCGGCGCAACCGCCACGCCCCGTGCGCCGCCATCGAGACGTGATCCTCCTGGTTGGCCGAGGTCGGCGTGGAATCGGTGGAGCACGGGTTGGCCAGATGCTTGTTCTCGCTCATCAGCGCCGCCGTGGTGACCTCGGCGATCATGAACCCCGAGTTCAGCCCCGGATCGGGCGTCAGGAAGGGCGGCAGGTCGAAGCTGAGCGTCGGATCGACCATCAGCGCCACCCGCCGCTGCGCGATGGAACCGATCTCGGCCACCGCCAGCGCGATCATGTCGGCGGCGAAAGCCACCGGCTCGGCGTGGAAATTGCCGCCCGAGACGATGCGCCCGGTCGCTT
>JBHHXR010000246.1:0-4039 GCA_046757205.1 Paracoccaceae bacterium | reverse complement strand
CTGAACTACCGCAATCCGCACCTGTACCCCTACATGGAATTCCAGCGCTTCAAGCGCCACCCCGAGATCGCGGAGGTGCTGGAGGGCGGCAAGCGGGTGGCCTATGGCGCCAGGGCGATTTCCGAGGGCGGCTGGCAGTCGATACCGAAAATGGTTTTCCCGGGCGGTGCCTTGCTGGGCTGTTCGGCCGGACTGCTCAACGTGCCGCGGATCAAGGGCAACCACAACGCCATGCTGTCGGGCAAGGCCGCCGCCGAGGCCGCCTTTGCGGCGATCGGCGCCGGACGCTCGGGTGACGAACTGGCCGACTACGAGGCGTCGGTGCGTTCCGGCCCCATCGCGAAGGACCTGAAACCGGTCCGCAACGTCAAGCCGCTGTGGTCGAAATACGGCCTGATCGCGTCGCTGGCGCTGGGCGGTTTCGACATGTGGGTGGCGGCACTGACCGGCTGGAACCCGCTCGGCACGCTGAGGCACGGCAAGACCGATGCCGAAGCGACCGGCAAGGCAAAGGATTTTTCGCCGATCGACTATCCCAAGCCCGACGGCAAGCTCAGTTTCGACCGGCTGACGAATGTCAGCTTTTCCGGCACCAGCCACGAAGAGGACGAGCCCTGCCACCTGGTGCTGACGGACCCCGAGATCCCGGTCAGGGTGAATCTTCCGGAATATGCGGAGCCGGCGCAGCGGTACTGCCCGGCGGGCGTCTACGAGGTGTTGCGCGACGATGACGGCTCCAACCCGCGCTTCCAGATCAACGCCCAGAACTGCGTGCACTGCAAGACCTGCGACATCAAGGACCCCAGCCAGAACATCACCTGGGTGACGCCGCAGGGCGGCAGCGGGCCCAACTACCCGAATATGTGATGAAATCACCGGCCACCGGGGGCGAGGTCGTCATTGAATCGCCACCGGCACCGGCCTAAGTTGCGGCAATTGTGAAATCGTAACGGGTGGAACGGGATGGCCAGACGACGGGTGTTACCTGCATTGGGATTGCTGCTCGCGGCCTTTCTTGTGCCCGGGGCGGCGGCGGCGCAGGGCTTGGCCGGACCGTATCTGGCGGCGATCGAGGCGGACGCGCGCAACGACTATGCGGCGGCGGCGCGGTTCTACCCCAAGGCGCTGGTCGCCGATCCGGGGAACCCGCGGTTGCTGCGCGGGACGCTGACCAGCTTCGTCGCCAAGGGCGACGTCACCGGCGCCGCCGCGATCGCCAGGCGGATCCTGGAAATTGCGCCGCACGACCAGTTCGCCGGCCTGGTTCTGGTAGCCGACGCGCTGCACCTGGAGGATTACCCGAAAGCCGAAGAGCTGCTGCGCAACGAGAACGTCCAGATGAACGAGTTGTTGCGCAGCCTGTTGCTGGGCTGGACGCTGATGGCGGAAGGCAGGGCCACCGCCGCGCAGGAACGGTTCGGCTCGATGATCGGGGACCGGGAACTATCGGTGCTGGCGAAGTACAACAAGGCGCTGGCGCTTGCCATGGCGGGCGATTTCGAGGGCGCCAACCGGATCATGGAGGGCGAGGGCGACGAACCGATCAGGTTTGACCGCAACAGCCTGATCGCCCATATCCAGATCCTGGCGCAGATCGACCGGCGCGACAAGGCCATCGCCTATATCGACGAGGCGGTCGCCGGGCGGACCATGGACAGCGAGCTTGCCGCGCTGCGCGAACGGCTGGCGTCGGGCAAGGAAATCCCGTTCGATGCGATATCGGGGCCGAGGGACGCCATCGCCAATGTCGTGCTCACGCTGGCGGGCGCGCTCAGCCAGGATGACGACCAGCGGATCGCGCTTATCTATGCGCGCCTGGCGGAGCACATCCGGCCCGGTTCGGCGGAGGCGCTGCTGATGGCGGCCGACGTGCTGGAAAACCAGGGCCAGCACGACCTGGCGATCGAGACCTATTCGCGGGTTCCGGTATCGTCGCCGCGTTTCGTCGATGCCGAGATCGGCAGGGCGGACGCCCTGCGCGCCGCCGGCCGCGCCGATGCCGGGATCGAGGTGCTGGCCGGGCTGGCCAAGAGCAACCCGGACAATTTGGCCGTGCAGGTCGCGCTGGGCGACGCACTGCGCAGCGCCGAGCGTTTTGCCGAGGCGGCGAAGGCCTACGGCGATGCCATCGCGCTTGTCGACACGCCGGGCGCCAACCATTGGTCGCTGTTTTATTCGCGCGGCGTCAGTTACGAACGGACGGGCGAGTGGGACAAGGCGGAGGCGGATCTCAGGTTCGCGCTGGAGCTTTCCCCCGATCAGCCGCTGGTGCTGAACTATCTCGGCTATTCGCTGGTCGAACTGCGGCGCGACCTCGCGGAGGCCGAGGACATGATCCGCAGGGCGGTGAAGGCGCGGCCCAACGACGGCTACATCGCCGATTCGCTGGGCTGGGTGCTGTACAGGCTGGGCCGGTACGACGAGGCGGTGCCGCCGATGGAACGGTCGGTGGAACTGGTGCCGAACGATCCCATCATCAACGACCACCTCGGCGACGTTCTGTGGATGGTCGGACGCAAGCGCGAGGCGGAATTCCAGTGGCGCCGCGCGCTGTCTTTCGAGCCGGAAGACAAGGAAGCCACGCGGATTCGGCGCAAGCTGGATATCGGTCTCGACAAGGTCCTCGAAGAGGAGGCGGCGGCGGGCGGAAACGACGCGCGCAATGAATGAGGCGCGCCATCGCCGGGAATTCGCCCGCTGCAAGGTCAACCTGACGCTTCACGTTACCGGACGCCGCGATGACGGCTATCACCTGCTCGACAGCCTGGTGGTGTTTCCGGACATCGGCGACGTCGTGGAGGTAGCGCCCTCGGCGGCCCTGACGCTGGAGGTGCGGGGGAAGTTCGCCGACGCGCTGGGCGGCGCCGGCAACCTGGTGCTGCGGGCGGCGGCGCTGTGCGATGCACAGGGGCGCGGCGCGGCGCTGCGGCTGACGAAGAACCTGCCGGTTGCCAGCGGCATCGGCGGCGGTTCGGCCGACGCGGCGGCCACCGTGCGGCTGTTGTGCCGATACTGGAAGCTGGACCCGCCGGCGCCCGAAGCCTTGCTTTCGCTCGGCGCCGATGTTCCGGTCTGTCTGGACGGCCGCGCCGCCAGGATGCGCGGGATCGGCGAATGCCTGGAACCGGTGGCGGGTCTGCCGCGGTTTTGGCTGGTGCTGGCCAATTGCGGCGCGCCGGTAGCCACGGCGGAGGTTTTCGTGGCGCCGCGCCGGCGGTTCGGCGAAGCGATGCCCGCCGCTCTGCCGGATTTGCGGGACCTCGACGGGCTGGTCCGGTTCCTTGGCCGGCAGAGAAATGATCTGGAAGCCGCGGCGGTGCGGCTGTGCGGCGGCATCGGCGACGTTCTGGAAGCCATGCGGGCGACGGATGACTGCCGGCTGGCGCGCATGTCCGGTTCCGGCGGCACCTGTTTCGGGGTGTTCGGGACCGAGGCGCAGGCGCGTGCCGCCCGCGGCCGGCTGCGGGCGATGCACCCCGAATGGTGGGTCGAGGCGGGGCCGGTCAACCCGCCCTGAGCGGTCTGCGCTCAGCGCTCAGCGCAGCCGGTCGACCACGTGATCGGCGAGATCGACGAGGATGCCGCGCAGGCGCGTGGGCGGCAGCGGATCGAGCGAACGGCGCGCGTGCCCGGCCCATTCAAAGGCCCTTTCGCGGGTCCTGTCCAGCGCACCGTGGCGCAGCATCAGTTCGCGGGCACGGGCGAAATCGGCGTCGGTCTGGTCTCCCTTGACGATGCAGCGCTCCCAGAAGCCGCGTTCGGCCTCGTTGGCGGCCGAAACCGCGAGGATCACCGGCAGGGTCATCTTGCGCTCGCGGAAGTCGTCGCCGCTGTGCTTGCCCATGACGGCGCTGGCGCCGCCGACGTCGAGCAGGTCGTCGGCGATCTGGAAGGCGATACCGAGCGCGTTGCCGTAGTCGCGCAGCGCCGTGACGGTGCCGTCCGGCGCCCCCGAGATGACCGCCCCGACCTCGCAGGCGGCGGAAAACACACTGTGCTCACGGAACGGCGCCTCCCGCTCGACCAGCAGAGCCCCGAC
>JBHHXR010000245.1:0-4039 GCA_046757205.1 Paracoccaceae bacterium | reverse complement strand
CATGCGAAGTGCTGTCCCGGCCGGCGAGAGCCGCGCCGGGACCTTGCCCCGAAGTCTCTTAGGGTTGAGGCCCCGGATCGTGTCCGGGGCAGCGCGTTTCCTGCCAGGCTCATGACCCGAGACGCTGCGAAATGCTGAATTTCACCATACGGCGGCTGATGTTCGCCGTGCCGACGCTTCTGGTCATCAGCTTCATCATCTTCGCCATTCTCGATCTGGCGCCGAACGATCCGACCGGCAACCTGCCGTTGACGATTCCGCCGGAAGTGCGGGAAAAAATCCGTCTGTCGCTCGGGCTCGATCAGCCGATGATCGTGCGCTACTTCAAATGGTGCGTGCAGTTCTTCTGGAATGAGCCGCTGAACATTCTCGAAGAATGGACCGGCATCACGATCGGCGATTCCGAAAACCGGCTGCGGGTCATGAGCTGGGCCACCCGCTCGCCGGTGGTCGACCTGATCGTCGAGCGTATGCCGCAGACCTTGATGGTCGTCGGCATGTCCTACGTGGTCGGCATCCTGATCGCGGTGCCGATCGGGGTGATCTCGGCCTACAAGCAGTATTCGTGGTTCGACCAGGTCGGCACCTTCGTCTCGATGGTCGGCTTCTCGGTGCCGACGTTCTTCACCGGCGTCCTGCTGATCGTGGTGTTCTCGACCATGATCCCGACCGATTCCTGGTTCTGGCTGCCGTCGATCTACAACACCACGCACAAGGTGACGGACTGGCCGAGCTTCGTTTTCCAGGTCAAGCAGATGATCATGCCGGTGATGGTGCTGGCGTTCTACAACGCCGCCCAGATCAGCCGCTTCATGCGCGCCTCGATGCTGGACAACCTGAGCCAGGACTACGTGCGCACGGCCCGCGCCAAGGGCATGAAGGAACGCGTGGTGCTGCTGGTGCACGTGCTGCGCAACTCGATGATCCCGGTGGTCACGGTGATAGCCCTCGGCATCCCGCAGATTTTCGGCGGCGCCATCATCACCGAACAGATTTTCCGGGTGAACGGGCTGGGGCAGCTGCTGATCATCGGCATCCAGGGGGCCGACATTCCGCTGGTGCAGACGCTGACCTTCATTTTCGCGGTGCTGATCGTGCTGTTCAACCTGATCGCCGATATCCTCTATGGCATCCTTGACCCGAGAATCCGCTATGACTGAGCTTGCCACCAGCCGGGAAGGCCTGGAATTCACCGGGCGGCACCGCTCGCTGTGGAGCGATGTCTGGGCGCAGTTCCGCACCCACAAGGGCGCCATGGCGGGAACCTTCATTTTCGGGTTCATCGTGCTGGCGGTGGTGTTCGGACCCTACATCCACGACGTCGACCCGACCTTCCTGAACATCCGCGACAAGAACCAGGGCATGTCGTGGACGCATCCGATGGGCACCGACAACCTTGGCCGCGACCAGTTCGCCCAAGTGCTTCAGGGCGGCCGCGTGTCCCTGGCGGTGGGTGTCACCGCCATGCTGCTGTCGCTGATCGTCGGCACGCTGATCGGCGTGCTGGCGGGATACTTCAGGCGGCTGGATGGGCCGCTGATGCGCATGACCGACCTGTTCCTGGCGTTGCCGCTGCTGCCGCTGTTGCTGGTCATCATCATGCTGTTTCGCGACACTCTGCGGAACGCGTTTGGGCCGGAATCGGGTATTTTTCTGCTGATTGTCTTTATCATCGGCATCACCAGCTGGATGCAGACGGCGCGCATCGTGCGCGGCGACGTGCTGGCGCTGAAGGAGCGCGAATTCGTCATGGCGGCGCAGTCGATCGGCACGCCGTCGCGGCGGATCATCACGCGCCATGTCTTCCCGAACGTGCTGTCGCCGATCATGGTTTCGGCAACGCTCGGTATCGCCAACGCCATCATCACCGAAAGCGCGCTGAGTTTCCTCGGCCTCGGCTTTCCGTCGGATTTCCCGACCTGGGGCCGGCTGCTGTTCGACGGAGCGAATTTCATTTCCCTGACGCCGGAACGGGTACTGTGGCCGGGGCTGGCGATCTCGCTGACCGTGCTGAGCGTCAATTTCATCGGCGACGGGCTGCGCGACGCGCTGGACCCGCGGATACGCGGGCGGTAGGGGCGCCCGTGCTGGCGGGCCGGCCGTTTCCGGCAGGTAACATGGTCATGCGAACGGTGGAACAAATGCCGCGACACGCTGGACGCACGCCGCTTTAGCGCCTATGTGACGCGGGCGCGGCTGCTTTCGCCGGCATGGACCCGGATATCCGATGAAGGTCAAGTTAAGCGGAAAAGTGGGAACCCCGGATTCCGAGGTCAGGATCCTGCCGCTGATTCCGACGGTTCGCCGCGTCGCCCGCGAATGTCTCCGGCCCCATCTGAAACATTTCCTGCTGGCCGTGGTGGCGATGATCGTCGCCGCTGTCGCCACCGCCGCGCTGGCTTTCGTGACCCGCGATATCGTCAACGAGATATTCGTCGCCGCCAATCCCGGTGCGGTCTGGCTGATCGCCGGAACGGTGGTGCTGATCTCGCTGGCCAAGGGCGGAGGGTCGTATTTCCAGGTGGCGCTTCTGTCGCGGGTGGAGCGCAACATCGTCGCCGGGCTGGAGCAGCGGCTGTTCGCCAATGTCATCGGCCGGCGCATGGATTTCTTCGCCGGCAAGAGCCCGGCGCAGCACATGTCGCAGATCTCCTTCTACGCGACGTCCGCCGCCAACCTGATCATGACCATGGCGACCGCTTTCATTCGCGATCTGGTGACGCTGGCGGCGTTGCTGGCGGTGATGGTTTCACAGGACCCGCTGATGTCGGCGTTCGCGCTGGTGGCGCTGCCGTTCGTGCTGCTGGGGCTTTCCGGAATTTCCCGCAACATCAAGAACTTCGCCATGGCGGAACGCAGTTTCCTGGCGCGGGTGATGGCCGTGACGACCGAGGCGCTGGGCGGTATCCGCGTCGTTAAGTCGTTCCAGCTGGAACCGGTGATGATCCGTCGCGCCGGCAAGGCGATCCGGCGGATGCAGAACCGGCAGAACAAGATCAAGCGGATCACCGCCATCGCCAGCCCGCTGATGGAGACGATCAGCGGGCTGATCATCGCCGCCTTCGTGATCTACGCGAGCTGGCAGAACACGACCTACGGCAAGTCGCCGGGCGAGTTCGTCGCCTTCATCACCGCCTTCCTGCTGGCCTACGAGCCGGCCAAGAAGCTGGCCAATGTCAACATCAACCTGCAACGCGCGCTGGTGGCGGTCAGCCAGATGTACGATCTGCTGGACCATCCGGATCCCGACGTGAGCGACGACGAGCTTCCCGACCTCGATCCCGGCAGGGGCGATATCCGCTTCGACCATGTCTCGTTCGGCTTCGGCCAGGAAGCGGCGGTGCTGGACGACGTGTCGTTCCACGTCAAGGGCGGCGAACGGGTAGCGCTGGTCGGCCGGTCCGGCGCAGGGAAATCGACGATAGTCAATCTGATCCTGCAACTGCTGCGCGGTTATGACGGCAGCATCACGGTGAACGGCAGCGAGTTGTCGGAGGTTTCCACGCCCTCGATCCGGGGCGCCATCGGATTCGTCGGCCAGCAGACTTTCCTGTTCGATGGCACGGTGCGCGAGAATATCGGCTTCGGCAGGCCCGACGCCAGTGACGAACAGATCGTCGCAGCGGCGAAGGCGGCCAACGCGCATGACTTCATCACCGCGCTGGCCGACGGCTACCAAACCGAGATCGGCTCCGACGGCGAACTGCTGTCGGGCGGACAGCGGCAGCGCATCGCCATCGCCAGAGCGCTCATCAAGGACGCGCCGATCATGCTGATGGACGAGGCGACCTCGGCGCTGGACGGCGAATCGGAGCACGCCATCCTGTCGGCGCTGCGCAATCTCACCCGTGGGCGGACCAGCATCACGGTGGCGCACCGGCTGTCGACGATCATGTCGGCGGACCGGATCATCCTGCTCGATCGCGGGCGCATCGAGGCTTCCGGAACCCACGAGGAACTGTCGCGGAACTGCGAACTCTACCGCACGCTGTTCCTGTCGGAAGGCGGAAACGAGGCGCTGGCGGTCTGAAGGCGGATC
>JBHHXR010000244.1:0-4046 GCA_046757205.1 Paracoccaceae bacterium | reverse complement strand
CATCGGCATGGCCCAGCCGGAGAATACCTGAGACGTCAGCCCACCGGCGGTGCCGCTGTCATGATCCCCACGGCGGCGCCCGTCGGATCCTGCACGATCGCGATTCTGCCGATGTTTTCGACCTCGAACACCTCGCGCAGGATGTTGCCGCCGGCCGCCCTGGTCTGCGCCACCGCCTTGTCCACGTCGTCGACCGCGATATAGGTGAACCAGTGCGCCGGAACATCGGCAAGCTCTTCCATCGCGGTCATGTCCATGATCCCCGCGACCGGCTTTTCGCCAACCGAGCAGACCGTGTACACGCCCTCCGGCATCGGCATGGCGCTCGTGCTCCAGCCGCACACTTCAGTGTAGTACTTCCTGGCCGCGTCAACATCGCGGGTCATCAGTTCGCTCCACCAGATGGCGCCGTGATTGTCCGACATGTCGCTCTCCTTCCCTGGAATTCGGTACCATAGCCGAAATCGCCCGGTAGATCGATCACCAGTCGGTGATGCGCCACCGTTGTCGCGCCGTATTCGCGGTTGCCCGTTGACGCTGCCCCGGCGCGGTCCGATAGTCCGGTTCCGATGGGGGACCGCCTGCATCGGGTTTCCGGCCGGAGAAAGAAACATGCCGATCACCACCTGCGTTTTCGACGCCTACGGAACGCTCTTCGACGTTGCCGCCGCCGCCCGTATCGCCGCCGCCGAACCGGGCCGCGACGCGTTCGCGAAGAAATGGCAGCAGATAGCGCGGGACTGGCGGCTCAAGCAGTTGCAGTACACATGGCTGCGCGCGGTGGCGGATGCGCACACGAATTTCTGGGAGGTCACCGGCAACGGCCTCGACTACGCGCTGGAGGCGGCGGGCTTTGGCGACGACGCCGAGCTTCGCGAACGCCTGCTGGCGCTCTACTGGGAGCTGGCGGCCTATCCGGAAGTGCCGAAAATGCTCGCCGAACTGAAGGACATGGGCATGAACACCGCGATCCTGTCCAACGGCTCGCCCGACATGCTGAACGGCGCGGTGCAGTCGGCGGGCATCGGCGACTTGCTCGACGATGTTCTCAGCGTCGAGGCGGTCGGCATCTACAAACCGCACCGCAAGGTCTACGCCATGGTCGGCGAGCGCTTCGGCTGCGCGCCCGGCGACGTCCTCTTCGTCTCGTCCAACGGCTGGGATGCCGCGGCGGCGGCCGGTTTCGGGTTCTATTCGGTGTGGGCCAACCGCGCCGGCGAACCGGTCGACCGGCTACCCTGGACACCGGCGCAGACACTCACCGATCTCACCGGCATTCCCGGCATCGCCCGCGCCCGTTCATGAGCCGGTTCGTCACCTCCGACGGGCTGTCGCTGGACTGGGATGACAGCGGTACCGGGGTACCCGTCCTCTGCCTCGCCGGGCTGACCCGCGACAAGTCGGATTTCGACGATTTCGCCGCGGCCATCGGCGGCGCGGCGCGGCTGATCCGGCTGACCAGCCGCGGCCGCAAGGGCTCTGATTTCGATCCCGACCCGATGCACTACACCATCCCGGTGGAAGCCCGCGACGCGATCGAGCTGCTCGACCATGTTGGGCTGCGCAAGGCAGTGATCGTCGGCACCTCGCGCGGCGGGCTGATCGCCATGCTCATTGCCGCCACCGCGCCGCAGCGGCTGGCCGGGGTGCTGCTGAACGACATCGGTCCGGAAATCGCGCCCGAGGGCGTTGAAAGGATCAGGGATTTTCTCGGGCGAAACCCGGTGTTTCGCGACTACGAACAAGCCGCCGACGGGCTGGCGGAGCTGAACGCTCAAACCTTCCCCGGCGTTTCCCGCGAGCGCTGGCTGGCCTGCGCCCGACGCTGGTGGAAATCGACACCCGGGGGACTGCGGATCACCTACGACCCGAAACTGCGCGACACCTTCGAGGCCGCCGGCGCGCAGCCCGCGCCCGACCTCTGGCCGATGTTCGATGCGATGCGGGGAATTCCCCTCGCCCTCGTCCGCGGCGCCAACTCCGACATACTGAGCGCCGAAACAGCGGCCGCGATGCGCGCCCGCAGGCCGGACATGATATTCGCCGAACTACCGGACCGGGGGCATGTGCCGTTTCTCGACGAGCCGGAATGCGTCTCCGCCTTCCGGCAGTTGCTGGAAAAGGTGAAACCGTGACCAGCTTCGCGATGATCGAGGCCGCGCGAAAGCGGCTGGCGCCGGTGGTGCAGCGCACGCCGCTTCTGTCGTCGCCGTTTCTCGACGAAATCGCCGGCCGCCGGGTTTTCGTGAAGGCGGAATGCCTGCAACACACAGGCAGCTTCAAGTTCCGCGGCGGCTGGTCGGCGGTCTCGGCGCTCGATGCGGCGGCGAAAAAGGCAGGGGTGATCGCCTATTCCTCCGGCAACCACGCGCAGGGCGTCGCGCTCGCCGCGCAGCGCCACGGCGTTCCCGCCGTCATCGTCATGCCGTCCGACGCGCCGGCCCTGAAGATCGCCAACACCCGCGCCCTCGGCGCCGAGGTGGTGCTCTACGAACGCGGCGACGACCGCGACGCGCTCGGCGACCGGTTGGCCCGCGAACGCGGCCTGACCCTGATAAGGCCGTTCGACGAACCGCAGGTGATCGCCGGGCAGGGCACCACCGGGCTGGAGATCGCCGGACAGGCCGCCGAAGCCGGTGTCGAACAGGCCGACGTTCTGGTCTGCTGCGGCGGCGGCGGGCTCAGCTCCGGCATCGCGCTGGCGCTGGCGGAAAAGGCGCCGGGCCTGCGCGTGCGCCCGTGCGAGCCGGAGGGTTTCGACGACACCGCCCGCTCGCTCGCCTCCGGTCATATCGAGAGGAACGCGGCGGCCACCGGCTCGATCTGCGACGCCATCCTCACGCCGTCGCCGGGCAAGATCACCTTCCCGATCCTGCAGGCTCATTGCGGCCCCGGCCTCGTCGTCAGCGACGAGGAATGCCTGCGCGCCATGGCGCTGGCCTACCTGCGGCTCAAGATCGTGCTGGAACCGGGCGGCGCCGTCGCCCTCGCCGCCGCCCTGTTTCGCGGCGGCCGGCTGGAGGGCGGCAGCGTGATCGCCGTCGCGACCGGCGGCAATGTCGGCCCGGCAATGTTTCAACGCGCGCTGGCAACCCTGCCGAGGGCAGACCGATAACCGCCGATTTCCTCATCGTCGGCGGCGGCATCGCCGGCGTGTCCGCCGCCGCGCGGCTGTCGCATCTCGGCGCGGTGACGCTGCTGGAAGCCGAAGAGGCGCTCGGCTACCACGCCTCGGGACCCTCGGCGGCGATGTATATCGAAGGCTATGGCAACGAAACGGTGCAGGCGCTCAACCGGGCGGGCCGCACCTATCTCGACACCGAAAATGGCGGCGTTCTGGCCCCGCGCGGCATCATGTGCGTGGCCCCGGCCGACCAGCGCGGCCTGTTCGAAACCGAGGTCGCCGGGTTCGGCATGGGGGAAATTTCGCTTGCCGAAGCGCGCGAACGCTTCCCGATCCTGAACCCCGGAACCGTCGCCTTCGCGGCGGAAAACCGCGACACGCCGGAGATTGATACCGACCGCCTGCTGCAAGGCTTCGCCCGCGAGGCGCGGCGCAACGGCGGCCGGATCGTCACCCGGGCGCGGGTCACCAGGCTGCACAGGACGGCGCCCGGCTGGACGGCCGCAACCGCCGCCGGCGATTTCGCCGGCCGCATCCTCGTCAACGCCGCCGGCGCCTGGGTGGACGAGGTGGCACGCTTGGCCGGCGTCCGGCCGCTGGGCTTCCAGCCCTACCGCCGCTCCATCGCCCGCATCCCCGCGCCGGGCGGCCACGACGTCTCGCGCTGGCCGCTGGTGCACGCCGCCGATGACGGCTGGTACGCCAGACCCGACGCCGGCAAGTGGCTCGTCTCGCCCTCCGAGGAAGACCCGATGGCGCCGCACGACGCCTTCGCCGACGACATGGTGCTGGCCGAGGGCATCGCACGCTACCAGGCGATGGTCACCGAGCCGGTGACACGGGTGGAAACCTCCTGGGCCGGCCTTCGCACCTTCGCGCCTGACCGCGCCCTTGTGATCGGCTTCGACACGGAAGCGGCGGA
>JBHHXR010000243.1:0-4098 GCA_046757205.1 Paracoccaceae bacterium | reverse complement strand
CCTCTTTTCGTTGCAAATGTCACCGTTTGGCGCAATTTCCTTGGCGTAAGGCCAACCCATGACGGAAGTCCGCCGTGCGGCCAGTTCGCACTTGGACTTCGCCTTCGAGACGATGTAGGGTCCGCCAGCGTTTTTCGGAGAGCCGACGTGAGTGACAGCGATTCTTTCATCGAAGAGGTAACCGAGGAGGTTCGCCGCGACCAGTTGTTCCGGTTTTTCCGGAAGCACGGGTGGATTGTCGGGCTTGCCGTCGTGCTTGTGGTCGGCGGTGTCGCGTTCCACGGATTGCGCAAGGCGTCAGACAGGGCGGCGGCGCAGGCGCTGGGCGACAGCATGCTGGCGGCGCTGCAGCTTGACAACTCGGACGCGCAGGTCGTGGCGCTTGACGAGGTTGCTGAAAAGG
Organism: Paracoccaceae bacterium; assembly: GCA_046757205.1. GTDB lineage: Bacteria > Pseudomonadota > Alphaproteobacteria > Rhodobacterales > Rhodobacteraceae > JBHHXR01. The sequence goes on along the minus strand of JBHHXR010000243.1, from coordinate 3,695 downwards.
CCGGGGATGCGCGGGTGCTGGCATTGCTGCAAAAAGCGGCTGCCCAGATCAATGCCGGGGACCGGCAGGGAGCCGCTGCGACGCTCGACGCGGTTGCCGGCTCCGAGGATGCGGAACCGCTCTACCGCGATCTGGCCCTTCTCAAGCTGGTGATGCTGCGCGGGCCCGACATGCCCGACGCCGACCGCATGGCGGCGCTCGACCGGCTGTCGACGCCGGGCGAACCGTTCCGCCTGCTGGCGCTCGAGCAACGGGCTATCGCGGCGCTCGAGAGAAACGACAGGGATGCGGCGCTGGCGGACCTCAAGTCGATTCTCGAAGATCCCGAGGCGGTTTCCGATCTCCGCCAACGGGCGCGGCGGCTGACGATCGCGCTTGGCGGCGAGCCGCCGCCGCGTGTGGCGAGCGAAAACGGATAGTGATGATGGTGTGTGACGTGCCACCGGCGCGCGGCAGGATCGCCGCAGGGTTGGGGATTGCCTGTGCCGCCCTGCTGCTGGCGGCGTGCTCGCGCGAGGAGATTCTTCCCGGCGACCGCATTCCGGTCCGGCCGCCGGAGACAAGCACCGCGCGCGCGGCCACCAAGGCGGTGCCCATCCGCCTGCCGAAACCGGTGCCGAACGCAATGTGGAGCCACAAGAACGGCACCGCGCGTCACCGGATCGAGAACCCTGCGCTTTCTTCCTCGCCGCGGATCGTCTGGGTCGCCGATATCGGGTCGGGCAACTCGCGGCGCGAAAGGATCGTCGCGGCGCCGGTGGTCGATACCGCCGCGGTCTACACGATGGATTCACAGGCCGGTGTGACCGCGGTCAGCCTGGGCGGAAAGGTGTTGTGGCGTGTCAGCCTGGTCCCGGAAGGCGAGCGCGCCGACGAGGGGATCGGCGGCGGCCTGGCGCTCGACGGCAGCCGCCTTTTCGCCGCGACCGGATTCGGCGAGGTCTTCGGCCTGTCGCCGAAAACCGGCGAAGTCCTGTGGCGGCGGGAACTGGAGGCGCCGGTCCGCTCTGCCCCGGCGGCGGCCGGCGGGCGGGTTTACGTGGTGTCGCGCGACGACGTCGCCTACGGGCTGGATGCGGACAGCGGTGATCTGTTGTGGCGGGTTCCCGGCGCCGTCGGCGGGACGGGTTTTCTGGGCGGCGCAAGCCCCGCCATTCGCGGCCCGCTGGTGGTCGTGCCGTTCTCCTCGGGAGAAGTGGTCGGCATCCTCGGGCGCAACGGCCTGCGGGTCTGGTCGGCGGCGGTGTCGGGCGGGCGGCGCGGTCTGGTGCGGGCGCTGGTCGGCGACATCAGCTCCGACCCGGTAATCGACTGGGAAGGGGTGTATGCGGCCAACCAGGGCGGCCGCATGGTGTCGCTCGACCGCCGGTCGGGCGACCGGAACTGGACGATTTCGGAAGGCGCCGTGGGGCCGGTGTGGCCGGTGGCGGGGTCGGTCTTCCTGGTGTCCGACCGGGCCGAGGTGATGCGGCTCGACGCGGCGACCGGCGAGCGGATATGGAGCCGCGGGCTGACCGAATACAAGACCCGGCGGCGGCGCGCGGCGATCGCCTATTACGGTCCGGTGCTGGCCGGCGGGCGGCTCTACGTGGCGGGCGCCGACGGCTTGTTGCGCGTGTTCGATCCGGGCTCCGGCGCGACCGGGCCGGTTACCGAGATACCGGGCGGGGCGGCGGCGGCGCCCGCGGTGGCGAACGGCATGATGTTCATCGTTTCCGGGAACGGCAAACTCTACGCGCTGAAGTGACCGCGGCCCGGCGACGGGCACGGCTTCCGCGGCGCGCGGCGGGGATTACCCATGGGTTTCACACTGGCCATTGTGGGGCGGCCGAATGTCGGCAAGTCAACGCTGTTCAACCGTCTGGTCGGGCGGCGGCTGGCACTGGTCGACGATCAGCCCGGCGTGACCCGCGACCTGCGCGAGGGCGAGGCCAGGCTGGGCAATCTGCGGTTCACCGTGATCGACACGGCCGGACTGGAGCAGGCCAGCGACGAGAGCCTTCAGGGGCGGATGCGGCTGCTCACCGAACGCGCTGTCGGCATGGCGGATGCCTGTCTGTTCCTGATCGACGGACGGGCCGGCGTGACGCCTGCCGACGAGGTGTTCGCGGATATCCTGCGCAAGCGCTCGGCGCAGGTGATCCTCGGCGTCAACAAGGTCGAGGGCCGGGCCGGAGAGGCCGGCGTGCTGGACGCCTATTCGCTGGGGCTGGGCGACCCGGTTCCGCTGTCGGCGGAGCATGGCGAGGGCATGGGCGACCTGCTGCGGGCGCTGGAGCCGGTCGCGGCGCGGTTCGAGGCAGACCGCGAGGCGCCGGAGATCGAACTTGCCGTGGACGGGTCCGGCGAGCCCGGCGATCTGCCCGGCGACAGGCCATTGCAGATCGCCGTTGTCGGGCGGCCGAACGCCGGCAAGTCCACCCTCGTCAATGCGATCCTGGGCGAGGAACGGCTGCTGACCGGGCCGGAAGCCGGGATCACCCGCGATTCGATTTCCGTGAACGCCGACTGGGGCGGGCAGGGGTTTCGCATCTTCGACACGGCGGGCATGCGCAAGAAGGCCAAGGTGCAGGGAAAGCTGGAGAAACTGTCGGTATCCGACGGCCTGCGGGCGGTGCGTTTCGCCGAGGTGGTGGTGGTCCTGCTGGACGCACAGGTGCCGTTCGAGCAGCAGGATCTGCGCATCGCAGATCTGGCCGAGCGCGAGGGGCGGGCGGTGGTGATCGCGGTCAACAAATGGGATTTGGAGAGCGAGAAGCAGGCGAAGCTGCGCGAATTGCGTGAGTCATTCGAGCGGTTGCTGCCGCAACTGAAGGGCGCGCCGATGGTGCACATCTCGGCGCTGACCGGCAAGGGGCTGGATCATCTGCGCCAGGCCATCCTCGATGCCCACGCGGTGTGGAACCGCCGGGTTCCGACGGCGGCGCTCAACCGCTGGCTGGCCGAGCAGGTGCAGATGCACCCGCCGCCGGCGCCGTCGGGGCGGCGCATCCGGCTGCGCTACATGACGCAGATCAAGACGCGGCCGCCGACATTCGTCCTGTTCGCCTCGGTGCCGGATGCGCTTCCCGCGGCCTATTCTCGGTTTCTGGTCAATGGTTTGCGGCGGGATTTTGACATGCCGGGGACGCCGATAAGGCTCTTTCTCCGCGCCGGCGACAACCCCTATGCCGGAGGCACGGCGAAGCGCGGGCGCAAGCGCTGAGGTCAGGCCGGGCGGCGCGCCATGCGGTCGGCCGCGAAATAGAAAGAGAGCCCGAGCGCCGCCAGCATGACCAGCAGAGGCAGGACCAGGTCGTAACCGCCGATACGCCAGACCAGCGCGCCGAGAAACGGGGCCGAGGCCGAGCCCGCGAGGTAGAGGGCCGCCATGGCGCCGTACTTGGCGCCGAAATCACCATCTCCGAGGATGTCGCGGGCGATCACCGGGCGCACGATGCTGAGGGTGCCGTAGGCGCCGCCGAAAAGCATGACGAAGAGCGCCAGCAGCGCCGGGGTCGCGCCGGAGACCATGAGCACCAGTATCGCCAGCACCATGCCGGTGAAGCAGCCGACCGCGGTGCCGTGATTGCTCAGATGACCGCCCGCCGCCATGACCGCCAGGCGCCCGGCCACCTGCATCGGGCCGAGGAAGGAGGCGGCGAGAACGGCGGTCTCGGGCGCGACGCCGCGGTCGTCGCGGCTCGGCAGGCGGT
>JBHHXR010000242.1:0-4102 GCA_046757205.1 Paracoccaceae bacterium | reverse complement strand
GAGTGCCCGTCGCCGCGCATGATCGCCTTGATGGGATGCTGGGTCAGCGCGACCACGATCATCGCCATGGTGGCCCAGAACGCGGACAATGCCGGTGACAGCCGCACGACGACGATGCACCAGATCAGAATGACGATCGGCAGAATGAAATAAAGCCCGGTGACTGCCGTTGCCCAGGCTTGCGGCAATTCCTCGACCGGGGCGTTCGGGTCGTCAACCACAAGGTCCGGGTGCCTTGACGCCAGCCACAGCAGAACAAGATATGCAAGGGCGGTCCCTGCAACGACGATGGTAAACGCGTATTCGGGCATCACGCGGGAGATCAGACCGAGGCAAAAATGAACGAGCACCCCAAGCGCGGCGACACCGAGAAACCCTGAAAGGAACAGAATCCCCTTGATCGCGAAGGTCATCGTCGTGGGCGGTTTCGGCAGGCCCTTCAGGCCCATTTTCAGGGCCTCCAGATGCACGATATAGACCAGCGCGATATAGCTGACCAACGCGGGGATCAGCGCGATCTTGATGATCTCGGTGTAGGGCACGCCGGTAAACTCGGCGATCAGGAACGCCGCCGCGCCCATCACCGGCGGCGTCAGCTGACCGTTGGTCGAGGACGCAACCTCGACGGCACCGGCTTTTTCGGGCGAAAATCCCGTCCGCTTCATCAGCGGAATGGTGAATGTGCCGGTGGTCACCACGTTGGCGATCGACGAACCGGAATAAAGCCCGCTCATCGCCGACGCGACGACAGCCGCCTTGGCCGGACCGCCGCGCAGATGGCCGAGCAAAGCGAAGGCGATCTTGATGAAATAATTGCCCGCCCCGGCCTTCTCCAGAATCGCGCCAAAAAGCACGAACAGGAAGATCAGCGAAGTCGAGACCGCCAGCGCCACCCCGAAGACGCCTTCGCCCTGCATCCAGAAATGCCATGTCGCCTTGCCGAAGGACGCGCCTTTCCACTGCATGACCTCGGGAAGCCAGCGCGTGTCGCCGAAAAACACGTAAAGCACGAAAACCATGGCGACGATCATCAGCGGCAGGCCGAGCGCTCGGTAAACCGCGGTCGCCAGAACCAGCATGCCGACCGAGGAGATTACAAGATCGGACGTCGTCGGCAGACCTGCCCGAACCGCGATTTCGTTGCGGAACACCACCACATAGAGCGACACAACGATACTGAGCCCGATCAGGATCCAGTCATACCACGGGATGCGGTCGCGCGGGCTGGTTCTGAACATCGGAAAGACCATCGCGGCAAGGACGATGGCGAAGGCGAAGTGAATGCGCCTGGCGTCCGAGTTGGTGACCACGAACCAGCGCAGCCCGGTATGCTCCGACAGCCAGAAGGGAAGGTTGGAAGCGATGTAAAGCTGAAAGACCGCCCAGATGAAGGCCAGCGACAGGATAAGGTTGCCTTGCCAGTTCGTCGGGCGGCGCGCACCGGTATCTGCCTGGGCGAGAATTTCTTCGGCGGCGCTTTCCACCTGCGGGCTGCCGTTTGGTGCTTCGGTCGTCATCTGTTCCAATCTCCCGGAATGCCCGGGGCCCTCGCTAGCGAATCTTCGAAACCCGGCCTTTCCCATTTCGCCGCACGGGCCGGGGACTGCCTCACGGTTCCATTGGGAGTACCCGGCCGCCTGACGTCACTTGCATCTGCCGACCGGGTTCAAGAGGTTTCCGTTTCGGGGGAATCGGGGCGGGACGACATGCCCCGCCCCGTTTGCCGGATTACATCCAGCCGCGCTCCTTGTAGTACTTGATCGCACCGGGATGCAGCGGCGCCGAAAGCGAATCCTTGATCATCTGCTCCGGCTTGAGGTTGGCAAAGGCCGGATGCAGGGCCTTGAACTGATCGAAATTGTCGAAGACCGCCTTGACCACGGTGTACACGACGTTCTCCGGCACCTTGGCGGATGTGACGAAAGTTGCACCGACGCCGAAGGTGTTGATCTCCGGATTGTCGCCGTACATGCCGGCGGGGATCGTTGCGTGCCGGTAGTACGAATTGTCGGCAATCAGCTTGTCGACGACCTCGCCGGTGGCATTGACCAGGTGCGCATCACAGCTCGCTATCGATTCCTGCGTCAGCGCCGACGGATGGCCGACCAGCCAGAAATAGGCGTCGATCTTGCCGTCGCACAGGGCCTGACCGGTTTCCGCCGATTTCATCTCGGCTGCCAGTTTCAGGTCTGAGCGTGCCCAGCCCATGGCTTCTTCGATGACTTCCCAGGTGCCGCGTGTGCCCGAACCGGGGTTGCCGATATTTACCCGCTTGCCTTTCAGATCGGTGATGTTCTGGATGCCGGAATCGTCACGCGCGATGATGGTGACCGGCTCCGGATGCACGGAAAACACCGCGCGAAGGTCCTCGAACGCGCCTTGGTCGGCGAACTTGGACGTGCCGTGATAGGCGTGGAACTGCCAGTCCGACTGGGCAACGCCGAATTCCAGTTCGCCCGCGCGGATGGTGTTGATGTTGTAGATCGATCCCCCGGTCGATTCCGCCGAGCAGCGGATACCGGTCTCCTTGCGGCTCTTGTTGACGAGCCGGCAAATGGCGCCGCCCGTCGGATAGTACACGCCGGTGACACCGCCGGTGCCGATCGACACGAACTGTTGCTGCGCCACGGCCGATTGCGACGCGATCGTCACAGCCGCCGCGGCAGCCAATGTCTTGAGCAATTTCATTTGTTTTCCTCCCACTGTTATCACCGGCGCCTGCAATCAGGGCCTGCATGGTTCCTGTATGCCTCGCCAAAAGGCCCCCGGCCATTTCCTCTGAATGGCATCGCAAGCTGACGGACGTACAAAGTGCGCGTATAATGCTCACTGACGTTGCAGCAGGCAAGCAACAATCCGTCGGCCCGGGCGTTAAGAAAGTCTTCAGCCACGGCTGGCGGCGGTCGCGTGTGGAAAGATGAAACCGCACTCACCTGCGGGCATTCGGGTTCCTGCTTCACGTTCAACGCGGTATGGCGGCTCAACGATGCACAAATTCTAAATGAATGAGAGATAATTGCGTTATCATTGACTCCATTTGATATTGCCGGCAACGCGACACGCGATGCCGAACCGGGTGGCGCCCGACTTGTATTGGAATTCCGATGACGACCTATCCCGAAGAATCTGCCACGAAACTGACCTCGGCGGCCGAGAGCGCCAACGGCGCGGAACTCTCCGTTCTGCGCATCAACGGCGCCAAGGTTTCGCACTGGCCACACGTCGTCCGGCTCCCGATCGGCACGGTTTCGATCGCGCGGGACGGAACGGTGACCTACGACGATGCCGGCGACGGAAGCCGCCATCCCCGGGCAGGTGATGCCGTCGCAAACGGTTCGCTGACTTTCACGCTGTGGAATGGGGTAGAGGAAAGCCCGACATATACCTGCAATCTCACGCTTTTCGGCGCCCCGGACCATGCCGGGGACACGACGCCCGCCCTGACGGACCCCGTCGCCCGAACGGCCGGGTCCGGCGCGTTCACGGCCTCGGTTTTCTCGAACAGGGATTCCGGCGTGCTGTACTTCGCGGCGACCACGAACGCCGCCCCGCCAAGCGTCGCACAGATAAAGACCGGCCGCGACAGCACGGGCGAACTGGCGGAAGCATCCGGCAGCATACCGGCCGCAGGCGGTATTTTGCGGGTTTCCGGTTCAGGCCTTTCGGAGGAGAGGAATTTTCACACTTTTTTCTATCTTGAGGACGGCGACGAGGTCGGTTCCGACATCGTCGCGGCCGCGGCGTTTTCGTCGGGCCCCGCGGACGACGACCCGCCGGCGGACGCCACGGTTTCCTCGGCCGGCGAACTGAATGCGGTGATCAGAAGTTGGCAAAAGGACTGGAACGGCACGGCAGGAAAGATCGGAAAACCACCGTCTGCCGCGCGTTATGTCGATTGCACGCGGGGGTCGTATGACCGTTTCGCCAAGTCACGATACCGTTTCCCGCAAAAGGTTCATGTCCGCTCGGCCGACAGGGCGGGCGGAGCCGTATTTGCCGCGATAGCGCTCGACGACTGTTCAAATATTGCCTTCAAGTACCTGTCAATCAACGGAAACTGCCTTTTCCGAAATGGTGCGTCCAATATCGATCTTGAGCATTG
>JBHHXR010000241.1:0-4106 GCA_046757205.1 Paracoccaceae bacterium | reverse complement strand
AGGCCCTGGCCGGTGCTCGTTCGTGGCGAACCGGTCGGGCAGGTTACGTCGGCAGCGTGGTCGCCCGATCTTGCAACCAACGTGGCCATCGGCATGATCGACCGGGATCACTGGGACCCCGGCAATGCCGTCGAAGTCGAATCGCCGCAAGGTCGGCGCGCCGCGGAGGTGCGCACGTTGCCCTTCACGCAGGGAGAAAGAGGATGACGGCCAGACAATTCGAAGAGTTTGACAAGACAGCCGCGAACTACGTTCCGCTGTCGCCGCTGTCCTTTCTGTCGCGAACCCGCGACGTATACGGCGATCGGGAGGCCATTACCTACGGCCAGCGGCGCTACACCTGGCGCGAGACCCACGACCGCGCCGCGCGGTTGGCCAGCGGGCTGATCGGAGCGGGCGTCAGACCGGGCGACGTGGTCACGATGGTTGCCGCCAACACGCCGGAAATGGTCGAGGCGCATTTCGGGGTGCCGATGGCGGGTGCCGTGCTGAACACGGTCAACACGCGGCTGGATGCCGAAACCGTCGCCTATATCCTCGGCCACGCGCAGACCCGCGTGCTGATCACCGATACCCAGTTCTCGCCCATGGTGAAGGCGGCGCTGGAGATGACGGAGGCGAACGGCATCACCGTCGTCGATATCGTCGACCAACAGGCCGATCCGGTGCCCGGCGCGGGCCGGAGGCTCGGAGAAACGGACTACGAGGCGCTGCTGGCAGGCGGATCGCCGGGCTACGCGTGGAGCCTGCCCGACGACGAGTGGAACGCGATCTCGCTCAACTATACGTCCGGCACGTCGGGGCGGCCCAAGGGTGTCGTGTACCACCACCGCGGATCCTACCTGATGACCATGGGTACGATCTCCGGCTGGGCGCTGCCGCCGCATCCGCGCTATCTGTACACCGTGCCGATGTTTCACTGCAACGGCTGGGGCCATGCCTGGACGATGGCCGCTTGCGCCGGTGCAATCGTCTGCACGCGGACGGTGTCGGCCAAGGTCATCTTCGACAGCGTGGCGGACCACGGCATCACGCATTTCGGGGCCGCCCCGGTGGTGCTCGGCATGCTGGTGAACGCTCCGGAAAGCGAACGGCGGGAGATCGGCCGGACGGTGCAGGTGATGACGGCCGGCGCGCCGCCGGCAGCGGCGATCCTGGAAAAAATGAAGGCGCTGGGCTTCGACGTGTTGCAGGTCTACGGCCTGACCGAGACCTTCGGGCACGTCGTGCAATGCGCGTGGCGCGACGAATGGAACGACCTGCCCGCCGCCGAGCAGGCCGGGATAAAAGCCCGCCAGGGCGTGCGTTTTCCGGGAACCGAGGAAATCCGCGTTGTCGACGTGAAAACCCGCAAGCCGGTACCGCATGACGGCCAGACCCAGGGCGAGATCGTGATCCGCAGCAATACGGTGATGAAGGGATACCTCCATGACCGCGAGGCGACGCGGGCGGCATTCGAAGGCGGGGTGTTCCGGTCCGGCGACATCGCGGTGGTGCATCCGGACGGCTATGTCGAGGTCAGGGACCGGCTGAAGGACGTGATCATCTCGGGAGGCGAGAACATTTCGTCGGTCGAGGTCGAAGGCGTCATTTACCGGCACCCGGCGGTGGCGGTAGCCGCCGTGGTTGCCCGGCCCGACGAGAAATGGGGCGAGACGCCCTGCGCCTTCGTCGAACTGAAACCCGGCGAGGCCGCCAGCGAAGAGGACATCATCGCCCATTGCCGGGCGCATCTGGCCGGGTTCAAATGCCCGAGAAGCGTGGTCTTCGGGGAACTGCCGAAGACGGCGACCGGCAAGATCCAGAAATTCGTACTGCGGCAACGGGCGCGGGAACTGTAGGGATGGACCCGCCCGCCGGAAGCGCGGATGGCGCCTTCCGACCGGGAGGCGGACCGGGGCGACCTTCGCGGAGCGCCACGAACCGAGCAACCCGCCGTCGCCTTGAAATACCGGCGGCGGAGGATTGATCCGGCAGTGCTTTTCCGACCGGCCGGCCATCGACCGCGGCGGAAAGCCTACTTGACCATCAGGCCAAACACGTTCTGCAAAAAGAACAGACCCACGAAACAGATGAGGCAGGCGGTGACCGGGGTTGCGACCCATCCGGCAACGATTCTGCCCAGCACGGACCAGCGGATGCCGGCAGCGCCCTGCAGGATGGAAATGCCGACAACGGCGCCGACCACGGCCTGTGAACTGGAGACCGGCACGAGCGGGATGGTCGGCAGGCCGTGACCGGCGAGCCAGGCCTCCAGCCCGCGCGAAGCGAACATGAACAGGACGATCGAATGGGACAGCACGGCGATCAGCGCGGCGGGCGCCGACAGCCTGCCGAGGCTGCTGCCAACCGTCATCATCACGCCTCTCGAATAGGTAAACACGCCGAGTGCGATCGCCAGGCCGCCCAGCAGGAACAACTGCTCCGTCGACGAGAAGACAAACGCGCCGAGATAGAAATCCGGCAGCGGCCGAACCGGGATGAACACGCCAACCACGTTGGCGATGTTGTTTGCGCCGAGCGAATAGGCTCCCATGGCGCCGGCGACGATCAGGGCGAGCCTGGTATAGGCGTCGGCCATGATCATGTGCAGCCTGGCGCGTCTGCCGGCGAACTTGAGAGCCTTGAACAGTATGACAGCTATGGCTGCGGACAATACCGGGCACAAAATCCAGGTGCTGAGGATCTTGGTCAGCGTGCCGGCGTCCGTCGGGCTGCCGGAAAACAGGTTCCAGCCGACTATGGCGCCGACGATTGACTGCGATGTCGACACCGGCAGCCCCGATTTGGTCATCGCGTAAACCGCGATCGCCGCGGAGAGCGCCGTCATGAACGCGCCCGGCAGGGCGGAGATGGCGCCGAGCTTGCCCAGGGTGTGCGAAGTTCCGGCGCCGGAAATGACCGCGCCAAGAATGACAAACACCGAACAGATGATGGCCGCCGTCCGCCAGGTGACCATTTTCGTGCCGACGGCCGTGCCGAAGACATTGGCCGCGTCATTGGCGCCGAGCGCCCAGCCGAGAAACAGGCCGCTGGTCAGAAAAATCAGGATAAGAGGGTCCATGACGCTCAGACGAGCCGTTTTATCGCATAGATGGCCAGCCTGTCGGCCACGTCCTCGGCCAGATCGGCGATGCCGTCGATCTGTTCCACGAAATCCCGCAGATGCAACTTGTGCCCGAGATCGAGATCGGACTCGAAGATCGCCTTTTTCAGATTCGTGCTGATCGCGTCGGCCTCTTTTTCGTAGAGCATGACCTTGTGATTATGGGCCGGCACGTCGTGGGGATTGCGAAAAAAGGCCCGGCCGCTGAGCGCCAGTTCGTCGGCGGCCTTGACCACCATGTTGGTGAGTTTCCTGTAACCATTGTGGAACTCGTCGGGGATGTCCGGCAGTTCTATTGAAATGGCCCAGAGCGATCCCTCGAATTGCGACATCAACTGGTCGACGGTTTCGATCAGCCCCAGCACGTCGCCCCGGGAATCCGGAATCAGCGTATGCGAATAAAGCTGTCTCTCGATGCCGCGCCGCAATTCGTCGGCTTCCGATTCCAGCTTGTTGACCCTTTCCAGCCGGGTCTGGAACTCCTCCGTCAATCCTTCCCGCAAATAAAGCCGGACGGCCAGGCGGTACACCACCGACGATTCCGACAATTTGTCGAAAAAACTGTCTATCTGGGTTTCAAGCTGTTTCGTTCTGCGGAACAGATTCATGTTGATTTTCAAGCGCCGCACCTCTTTTTGTCGATTCAATGAACGACCGCCAAGCGACGAATACAATCCAATTTCCGGCAAATATCAACCGCAATCCAGGAGCTGTCCGGCGTCGCCGTACCCGGTGCCGCACCGCCGTCGAGGCTGCGGCCGGGCCCATTCCGGTCTACCTTCGCCCCGGCACGGCCGGGCCGAGCCCGGTGGAATACCGCCGGCAATCCGCCGCAGACGATCACCGCGAGGTAATCCGGCAGGCTGGCGCGCATGCGGTCCGGCGCTTCCGCGAGTTACGCGGCGAAGGGGCAGACCTCCACCACGTCGCAGGCTAGGACCACTTGGCGAACGGGCTGTCGAGAACGCAGCCGAGCGCCAGCAGCCCGGTCAACACGTCG
>JBHHXR010000240.1:0-4119 GCA_046757205.1 Paracoccaceae bacterium | reverse complement strand
AATCGTCGCCTGTGCCGCCGCCAGCCGGGCGATCGGCACCCGGAAGGCGGAGCACGACACGTAGTCGAACCCCGCCAGCTTGCAGAACCGCACCGAGGCCGGGTCGCCGCCATGCTCGCCGCACAGTCCGAGCACCAGGTCGGGGTTGCTCTCGCGGCCGCGCCGCGCGGCGATCAGCATCAGCTCGCCGACCCCCTCCAGATCCAGCGAATGGAACGGGTCCTCGGGGTAGACGCCCTTGGCCACGTAGTCGCGCATGAAGCGGCCGGCGTCGTCGCGGCTCAGCCCGTAGGTCATCTGCGTCAGGTCGTTGGTGCCGAAGCTGAGAAAAGCGCTGCTGGCGGCCAGATCGCCGGCGCGCAGCGCGGCGCGCGGTGTTTCGACCATGACGCCGAGCTTGTATTCCGGCACGGTCCGGGTCTCCTCGGCGATCGTCGCGGCCACCGCATCGACCCGCTGCTTGACCAGTTCGACCTCGCGGTTGGCCGACACCAGCGGGATCATGATCTCCGGCACCACCGGATCGCCGCCCTTGGCGTTCACGGCCACTGCCGCCTCGAAGATGGCGCGGGCCTGCATCTCGTAGATTTCCGGCATGGTGACGCCCAGCCGCACGCCGCGCTTGCCCAGCATCGGGTTGAATTCCGACAGTTCCTCGGCGCGGCCCACGACCTGGCTGACAGGTATGTCCATGGCGTCCGCCAGATCCTTCATCTCTTCCAGCGAATGCGGCAGAAACTCGTGCAGCGGCGGGTCGAGCAGCCGGATCGTCACCGGCATGCCGCGCATTATCTGGAACAATTCCTCGAAATCCTGCCGCTGCATCGGCATCAGGCGCTCCAGCGCGCGGCGGCGGTCGGCCTCGGTATCGGCGAGAATCATCTCGCGCATGACCGTGATCCGGTCCTCTTCGAGGAACATGTGCTCGGTCCGGCACAGGCCGATACCGTCAACCTTGAAACGCCGCGCCAACCGGGCGTCCTGCGGCGTATCGGCGTTCACCCGAACACCCATGTCGCGGGCGTCGTCGGCCCAGTCCATCAGGATGGCGAATGCGCCGCCAAGCTCCGGCTGGACCATCGGCGGCGTGCCGATCAGTACCTCGCCGCGGGTGCCGTCCAGTGTCAGCGTATCGCCCGAATGCAGAGCCTCGCCGGTGGCCATCGTCAGCGTTCCCGAGCGGGCATCGAGGGTCAGATCGCCGGCGCCGACGATGCACGGCAATCCGAGCCCGCGGGCGATCACCGCCGCGTGGCTCGTCATGCCGCCGCGCACGGTCAGCACCCCGGTCGCCGCGTGCATGCCGCGGATGTCCTCCGGACTGGTCTCGGCGCGGACCAGGATCGGGCTGCCGCCCTGCGCCTGCATGGCCTGCGCCTGCTCGGCGGAAAACGCGATCTGACCGGACGCCGCACCGGGGCTCGCCGCCAGCCCGCGGCCCGCCACGTTGCGGTGCGCCGCCGGGTCGATCTGCGGATGCAGATGCTCGATGAGGTTTCTGGGGTCGATGCGCAGGAGCGCGTCCTCGCGTCCGATCGCGCCCTCCTCGGCGAGGCCCACCGCGATCTGCACCGCCGCCCGCGCCGAGCGCCGCGCCGGCATCATGTCGAGGATCCATAACTCACCGTATTCGAGCGTGAACTCGAACTGCATTTCGTCGCCCAGTTCGCGGGCGACCCTGACGCCGATATCGCGCAGCCGGACCACGGCGGAAGGACAGATCTCCTCGAGCGACGGCGTGATCTGCCCGGCGGCCTCGCGCTCGTCGCGGCCGAGCAGGCGCGGCGCACGGATACCCATGACCGCGTCGAGGCCTTGCGACTGCGGCAGGAAGCTGCCCGCCAGAACCGGCAGGCCGCTGGCTTCGCTCACCAGTTGCACGACCCCGGTGCCGAAAATGCCGTCGCCGATACCGAGCACGGTTTTCTGCACGATCATCGCCGTCTCGGCGTCGTCGGGCGCGCCGCGCGCGCAGCGCAGGATGCGGGCCGATGGTTTGTCCCAGCTCTTCGCCAGCGCCAGCATGCATTCGGCGAGCTGGCGCTGGCGATTCTCGGGGAACGGCCGGCCCGCTTCATCGGCGAAATATTCCTTGCTCTGAGCGACCAGTTTTCCGAGATGCTCAAGCCCCATCCGGTCTGGCGTCTCGGCGCCCGCCAGCCGCATCTGTTCGTAGGTCAGGTTTTCGAATTCCTCGGGGTCGAGCCCGGCGACCGAGATGCCGAAATTCTGGATGAACCGCCGGTAGACCTGCAGCGCCCCGGCCCGGCCGATGCGCTTCGACAGCGGCGCCAGCATGGCGTCGCACATGCCGACATTGAGGATCGCCGCCGCGCCGCCCCAGGCCGGATCGGGCGGTGACAGGCGGACACAGAGCAGCGTTCCGCCGGGCAGGCAGCCGCGCAGCTCGGGCGCATCGCCGGAGCGGCGCATGAGCGCCACACGGTGGCCCGGCAGCACGACGCCTTCGGGCACCGGAATACCGAGCCGCGCCAACCGGTTGAGCTTTTCCGCGCGCGCGCCGTAGCGCTCCGCCGGCAACTCGTCCGGGCCGGTGAGTTTCATGAACTCGGTGTCCTGTGCGGTGCCGTCCATCGCAACCTCTCTTGCACTGCACAATAACGCGCGAAAAAGGCAAGGCAATGGCGATTCGCACCGGTCTTGGCGGCGCGCCATGCATCCGGCAGGCGCGCATTCATGCGTTCAGGACTTGACGTGACAGGAGCGATTGGACAACCCCATCAGGCGCGGCCCTCCTCTCGCTCCGCGAACCGGCTGAGGGGGCGGGTCCTGGATTATGGGGCGGGTCCTGGACCCGGCGGGCGAGACCATGTTGCGTTTTGACGAATGCCGCCGGCCGGTTTGAAAAGGATCGCGCCTGCCCGCGCCACCTGGCGTTCAGCCGGTCGGGCGTGGATGGCCTGAAAACGCCGAACTCTCCGTTCGCGGCGCAAATACCAACCGCCAGGAGGCGGTAAGGAGCTGCCCTTGTCCCCGGCACGCATCGCAACTGCGGTCCCGGGCTGGTCAGTGCGCAGCACTTGGCTGCGGGCAATCGCCTGTCGCCGGGTTGTCCCGGCAGCGCCGTATTGGTATCTGCTGCGCGGAGCAAGCATGTCAGGAAGGCAATGGCACAGACCGATGCGGCGCTTGGCGCCGAAAACGACGCCGCGATTTCACTCGGCGAATCCGCAGGAACACGCGCCAAGGCGCGAAGCGTCGGTCCGCTCCGGCGGCTCTTTCCCTTTCTTCGGCCGTATCGCGGTTACGTCGTCGGCGCCGGTCTGGCGCTTTGCCTGACGGCTTCGCTGACGCTGACCCTGCCGATGGCCGTGCGCCGCGTGGTCGACGGTTTCAATACCGACGGGCTGGCCCAGATGGATCTCTATTTCGCATCGGCCATCGCCATCATGGGGCTGCTGGCGCTGGGCACCGGCCTGCGTTTTTACCTGGTGACGAGGTTGGGCGAGCGGGTCGTCGCCGATATCCGGAAGGCGGTCTACAACAAGGTCATCTCCATGAGCCCGGCCTTCTATGAGAAGATCCTGACGGGCGAAGTGCTGTCGCGGCTGACGACGGACACGACGTTGATTCTTTCGGTCATCGGCTCGTCGGTGTCGGTGGCGCTGCGCAACGTGCTGACCTTTCTCGGCGGTCTGGTGTTGATGTCGCTGACATCGGCCAAGCTGACCGGGCTTGTGCTGCTGCTGGTGCCGATCGTGATCGTCCCGATCATCACCCTTGGCCGGAAGCTCCGGCGTCTCAGCCGCGAAAGCCAGGACACGATCGCCGCGACCTCGGGCGAGGCGTCCGAGACGCTGCTGGCGGCACAGACGGTGCAGGCCTACACCAACGAGGAAGCCAGCCGCGGCCAGTACGGCAGCCTGAACGAGACCGCCTTCAACGTCGCCAGCCGGCGCATCGTCACCCGCGCGGTCATGACGGTGATCGTGATCTTTCTGGTCTTCACGGGCGTGGTCGCGGTGCTCTGGATGGGGGCCAACGACGTGCGCGCGGGCCGGATGACGACCGGCGAGCTGGTGCAGTTCGTGATCTATTCGGTGATGGTGTCGGGCGCGGTCGGCGAACTTGACCACTTTATCTTCAATGGAGGGACAG
>JBHHXR010000239.1:0-4140 GCA_046757205.1 Paracoccaceae bacterium | reverse complement strand
CCCGCGCCCATAGGGCGGATCAAGAAACACCAGCGAATACGGCGCGCCCCGGTTCTCGCCCAGCCGGGTGGCGTTGCGGCGGTAGAGCCTGGTCTGCCCGGTGGTGCGCAGTATGTCATTGTTGCGGCGGATGAGCGCGCGGGCCCTGGCGCCGTCGTCGACGAAGAGCACGCGCGCCGCGCCGCGCGACAGCGCCTCGAAGCCCAAGGCGCCGGTGCCGGCGAAGAGGTCGAGCACGCGGGCGCCGGGCACCGGGTCGCCCACCGAGTGTTCGAGGATGTTGAACAGGCTCTCGCGCACCTTGTCCGACGTCGGGCGCAGGTGCGCCGCTTCATCGCCCGCGCCGACGGACGCAAGCGCGGTGCCGCGAAACCTGCCTCCGACGATGCGCATGGCCTCAGCCTCTCAGGAGCGGCTTGAGGTCGGCCCCGGCGTCGGCGATCACCGCCTTGTCCGGCGAACGCCCCGTCTCGATCAGCCGCTTGCCGACCATGTAGCTACGCGCGTCGTTCATCGCGTCGACCGCCAGCAATTCGTCGCCCTTGTAATACCACAGCGACGCCGCGCCCTCGTGCGGGCCGGGGCGCGCCACCAGGCTGTCATAGCCGGCGTTGAGCCCGGCGATCTGCAGTTTCACGTCGTACTGGTCGGACCAGAACCAGGGCTTCGCCAGATAGGGTGCGTCGCTGCCCATCATCGCCGCCGCCGCCGCCTCGCCCTGATCGATGGCGTTTTGCACGCTTTCCAGCCGGATGCGGCCGCCGCGCCAGGGAAACGACGCACAGTCGCCGGCAGCGAGGATGCTTTCGTCGGAGGTGCGGCAGTGTTCGTCCACCCGGATGCCGTTGTCGATTTCCAGACCGGCGGCCTCGGCCAATGCCGTGTCGGGCGCGATGCCGATGCCGGTGATGACGAAATCCACCGGAATCTCGCTGCCGTCCGACAGCACGGCGCCCGCCACCTGCCCCTCGCCGGTCAGGCGCGACAGGCCGATACCCTCGCGTATGGAAACGCCGTGGCCTTCGTGCAGGGCGCGGAAATAGTCCGAGGTCTCGGGCGCCGCGACACGCTGCAGGATGCGCTCGGCCATTTCGATGAGCGTGACCTTCAGCCCCTTCAGGCTGGCCACCGCCGCCGCCTCCAGCCCGATATAGCCGCCGCCGACGATCAGCACGCGTGCGCCCTCGGTGAAGCGCGGCGCCATGGCGTCGATATCGGCCAGCGTGCGCACCGCGAAGACGCCGCCGAGCCGCCCGCCGACGCTCTCGGGCAAGAGGCGCGGCGCGGAGCCGGTGGTCAGCGCCAGCCGGTCGTAACCGAGCGCGGTGCCGTCCGACAGCGCCAGCGTTCGCGCCGCCCGGTCGATGGCGGTCACGGAAACACCGGTGCGCAAGTCGATGGCGTTTTCCTCGTAGAAACTGACCGGCCGCAGGAACAGCCGCTCCACATCCATCTCGCCCAGCAGGTATTTCTTGGAAAGCGGCGGGCGCTGGTAGGGCGGCACCGGTTCCTGCCCGATCAGGGTGATCGGCCCGTCATGGCCCAGCGCGCGCAGCTTTGCGACCAGCGACGCCCCCGCCTGACCCGCCCCGACAACCGCGATTTTCATTGCCTGCCCGCCTTTCGTGACCGTTGCCGCCGCCGGTTTTTTCTGGCGCCGGATCGCCGGCAGCCTATATGAGGTGGAATCACCGCTTCAACCCATCACAGGACGCAAGGAATGACTATATCGGTTGGTGACCGCCTGCCCGATTCGGAGTTTCTGATCAAACGCGACGGCGCACCGGCAACGCTGCCGGTTTCCGAGGTGTTCGACGGGCGGCGGGTGGTGCTGTTCGGCGTGCCCGGCGCTTTCACGCCCACTTGCCACGCGGCGCATCTGCCGAGTTTTATCCGTACCGCAAGGGCGTTTCGCGGCAAGGGCGTCGACACCATCGCCTGCGTCTCGGTCAACGACGTGCACGTCATGCAGATGTGGGGCGAGACGACCGGCGCGGCCGCCGCCGGCATCGTGATGCTGGCCGACGCGGCCTCGGCCTTCACCACGGCGATCGGCATGGATTTCGATGCCCCGCCGGTCGGCATGTACCGCCGCTCGAAACGGTATTCGATGCTGGTTGAAGACCGGGTGGTGAAAATCCTGACCGTCGAGGAAAAGCGCGGCGTCTGCGAGGCGACGGCGGGCGAAACGCTGCTGGGGCGATTGTGACGGAGAGACCCCGGACCGAGACCGACGTGCCCCGCGCGTCGGGATCGCAGCATGGCCGCAAAACCCGGACGGGAGGGGAAGGGACATGAAGACGCGCGTCAAATGGGTCGAGGACCGGACCTTCGTTGGCGAGACCGGCAGCGGGCACAAGGTCGTTCTGGGAGCCGCCCACGGGGCCGAGGGGCTGAAGCCGGGGCCGAGCCCGATGGAACTGGTGCTGATCGGCACCGGCGGCTGCGCCGCCTTCGACGTCGTGCATATCCTCGAAAAGAGCCGCCAGGTAGTCGGGGACTGCGTGGTGGAACTCGACGCCGAACGGGCGGAGACCGAACCGAAGGTCTTCACCCGCATCCACATGCATTTCATCGTCAGAGGGCGCGGGCTGTCGCCCGGGAAGGTCGAGCGGGCGATCAGCCTCTCGGTCGAGAAATACTGCTCCGCCTCGGCGATGCTGGCCAAGACGGCGGAGATGACGCACGACTTCGAGGTGGTGGATACGGCGTAGGGCGGCGTCCACTCCGTCGCGCGATCCGCGCCGGAACCGGCCGCCGGGCGGGCTCCTCCTCCGGTGCCGTGCCGCACCGAGGGGGGCTGCGCCCGCCCGGGCGGGGATAACCGGCGACGTTTCCAGATGGGCTCATCGCGCTCCGGAGCATCGGCCGGAAAACCCGCGACGGCGGTATCGGAAGATCGAACGATGCCCCTTCCGGCGGCACCGCCGGGCCGCGCCGCGCCACCCCGGCTGCTGCTGCACACGCGCGCGCAAGGGGTTAACATATTGAAAAGTATGTATTTACCGAAAACCGCTCACGGTTACTGCGCATCGCTGAGCGCGAGTCTGACGCCGAAGCTGGCGAAAGCGGTGGCGGCGACGCGGCGGAACCAGCGCATGAAGACCTCGCTTTGCATGGCAACCTCGCCGATCAGCGCGGCGAAGAAGCCGTAGACGACGAAAACCGCGAAGGTCAGCGCCATGAAGGCCGCGGCGAGGGTCAGCATGTCGGCGATCCACGACGGCGAACCGGCGTCGACGAACTGCGGCAGGAAGGCGAGGAAGAAGACCGACAGCTTGGGGTTCAGGATGTTGATCAGGAACCCGGTCGAAACGATGCGGGATTTCCCCGCCCCGGGCCGGCCGCGGCGCTCGATGGTCACCGGCCCGGCCTCGCGCAGCGTCAGCCAGGCCAGATACAGCAGATAGGCGGTGCCGAGATATTTCACGGTGGTGAACAGGACGGCGCTGGCATGCAGAACCGCCGCCAGCCCGAACATCGCCGCCGCGATATGGGGCAGGATGCCCAGCGTCCAGCCGAACGCGGCGGCGACGCTGGCGCCCCGCCCGGCGCCGAGCCCGGTCGCCAGCGTACAGATCACCCCGGTTCCGGGGATCAGGATCACCACCATCGAGGTGATCAGGAAATCAAGGCTCATCGGGGCATGCCTCCGCCGGAGCATGGTGACACAAGACCGAACCGATGTCCCGGATCAGCCCGTATGGTAGGTCGGAGCGGCTCGCCCTCCGGGCTACAAACTTACCTTATTGCAACGGCGGTAAATTGGTTTAGCAGCTCAACAACATGCGTCAAACCGGCTTGCCAAGGTCAACCCATTCTTGCATCGCAGATAGAAGTTCTTTGGTAGGATAATCTTTGATGTCCTCCTCCGAAAAACCGGCGTTCAGTTGTTTTTCATAGTACCACTCTTGGAAATCGACATAGGCACCCAGAATTCTGCTTGCGCCATCAGCAGCGATGCCAGCTTCGCTTGCGAGCCAATTCCGCACCTTTCTAACTGCGTTGTCGAATTTCCCTGCATGGGCCTGAATGTCACTGCCAGCTAGATCGGATAAAGCGGCTTGATAGCGATACTTCTGTTCTTCAAGGATAAGTATACGCTTTCCTTCATATTTTCCTCCTATATAATGCCTGCAC
>JBHHXR010000238.1:0-4171 GCA_046757205.1 Paracoccaceae bacterium | reverse complement strand
CCGAGCTTGCCGGGGTCAAGCTCGTAGTGAGCTCCGCAGAACTGGCAATCGGCGGTGACCTTGCCGTCGGGCGTCGTCATCGTGGCGATATCCTTCGCCGAATAGACCGACAGGGTCTGCGTGACCTTCTCCGGGCCGCAGGTGCAGCCGAAGCGGACGCCCTGGGCCGGAAAAACACGCGGTGTTTCCTCGTGGAAAAGCCGCAGCAGCAGTTCGTCGGGCGACACATGCGGGCCGATCAGTTCCGTCAGTTCGACGGTCTCCAGCAGCGTCGAGACGCGGTTCCAGTTCTCGCCCGCCTCGCCGAACAGGAAATCGGCAGGCGCCATCAGCCCGTCATGGCCGGTCGCGCCGTTTGTGGCCTCGAGCGCGGATTTCGGCATGTGCTGGATCATGATGCCACCGCCGCGCCAGGCCTCCGGCTCGCCAGGCCGGGCGGCGCGGACGGCGGCCAGCGCGAATTCCGTCGGCAACTGCTCGGACTGGGCGAAATAGGTGGCGGCACAGGCCGCAAGCGAACCGCCGGCCAGCGGCGTGATGCCCTGATACGGAACGGTGCCGTCGCCCTGGTCTATCAGGATCGCGAACACGCCCTTGCCGTGGCCGGTGAAAGGGTCGTCGCCAATTTCGTCCAGCCGCGCCGCGTCGAAACTGGCGTAGGCGCGGATGAGGGCGGGTTCGCCCTTCCGCTCCGCGGCGAAATAGTCGGTGGCGATGATGCGGACGGGCCCGTCGCTGCGCGCCTGCAGCGACAGTTTCCAGCGCAGCTTGACGGTCTGGCCGATGAGCGCCGTCATCAGCGCCGCCTCGGCCACCAGCTTGGCCACTGGCGCGGGGTAGTCGTGCTGGGACAGAATGGTATCGAGCGCCGCATCCAGCCGCACCACGCGGCCGCGGATATCGGAGCGGTCGAGCTGGAACGGCAGAACGGTGTCGTCCCAGGCGATCTGGGCGGCGCTTGTCATCGTCGGCTTCTCCGTTGCGGGCCGGGGAGTTTCACATAGGCAATCGGGGCAGGAGATTCAAACCATTGCGGCGGGACGGGCGGCGGATCTGACGGGCACGGGGGCGGCAAGCCGCCGGATGGCCTCGCCGGTCGAAGGAATTCCGGCCGCGCCTTGCCGGGAATCAGAAAAAAGGACCGCCCGACATGACGCCGGACGATCCCCTTTTGGTTGACGGCCGGCCCTGAGCGAGGTTGCCAGGAGCCGGAGAAGCCGCCTTACTCGTTGTTTTCGGTCTCCGACGCGAACTTGATCTGCGCCAGTTCGGCAACCGAGAAGGTGCCGTAATCGACGGCGTCGATGCCGGCGCTCAGCTCGAGCTGCGTCGGCGAAGTCATCGCATGTGCCGGGCCCATCAGAGCGGCGGCGGAAACGGCGGCGACGGCGAGAGTTTTGATAACGGTGTTCATTTTGGTAGTCCTTTCGGGTTTCGGTTCAGTGTTGATCGGGCGGTTTGTGCCCTGCGATGACTGACAGATTGTGGCCGCCGCCGCCGCGTTCAACACACGTTTGCGCTCACGGCCGGTCACGTAAAAGTGCCCTTGAATTTATCGCCCCGCTCCCTTTTGCAGGCGATGGCTCACCGCCTTTCCGGCCGGATAATTCCTGTAAATCCCAAGCAGCCCGGCGTATTTGACGTTAACGTAAAGGGCATATGGTGGCTGACCGCGCCGTGAATTGTTGCAGACGTTCACGGGAGGTCCGTCAAAAGGCATCAAATCGG
Source organism: Paracoccaceae bacterium (assembly GCA_046757205.1). Classification (GTDB taxonomy): domain Bacteria; phylum Pseudomonadota; class Alphaproteobacteria; order Rhodobacterales; family Rhodobacteraceae; genus JBHHXR01. The sequence goes on along the minus strand of JBHHXR010000238.1, from coordinate 2,443 downwards.
GTGCGAAACACGAGTTAACGTTTACGTCAACAACCCGTTTTCGGCGAAAAAGGGAGCGAGAGCGGTAGTCGCGAGTGCCGGGAGAGGGCGCGGAGGCGTCAATTCGGCGGCTCGGCGCGGCGGCCGGAACCGCGATACGAAGATCGGCGCCGCTTGACCGGTTGGCAGGGAAACACGCCCCACGGAATTCCACCCCGCCGCCAGCCTGCCCCCTTAACCATCGCGCCCCGCTGTGCCAGTCTCCGGCCATGCGACGCTACGGCGAACCGGTCAGGCCGGACATTACCTATACCAGGCGCGTCGGCGCCTATGCGCTGATCGCCGACGGGGCGGATCTGCTGCTGACCCTGCAGGACGATCCGGGACCCGATCTGCAGCTTCCCGGCGGCGGCATCGACCCCGGCGAGGGAGTGCTGGCGGCGCTGCACCGCGAGGTGCGCGAGGAGACGGGGTGGAAAATCGCGCCGGTGCGGCGTCTGGGGGCGTACCAGCGCTTCACCTACATGCCGGAATACGATCTCTGGGCGCACAAGATCTGCCACATCTACCTGTGCCGCCCGGTCTACCGGCTGGGCGAATCCACGGAGGACGGGCATACGGCGCTGTGGATGACGGCGGCCGATGCGGCTAACCTCCTGAACAGCCCCGGCGACCGCGCCTTTGCGTCGCGCTTCGCATCGGGGGCGCGATCGTTGGGGTGATGCGATGATTTCCGGTCGAAACATGCTGGTTGCCTTCCTGGTGCTGTCTTCCTGCGCCAGCCTGTCGGAAAGCCAGTGCCGCACCGGCGACTGGCAGGGGATCGGCTATCGCGACGGCACCAACGGCGCCTTGAAGAGCAGGTTCCGGGCGCACGTGGAAGCCTGCGCGGAGTATGGCGTGCAGCCGGACAAGGCGGCATGGCTGGCCGGGCGGGAGGTCGGCCTGAAGGTCTACTGCACCGAGGCCAGCGCCTACCATCTCGGGCGCACCGGCGGGCATCTCAACGCGGTATGTCCCGAAGCGGACGCGCGGGCGATCCGGAAGGCCTACCGCGCCGGAGAGCGGTATTATTCGCTGACCCAGGACATCCACGCGCTGGAGAGCCAGCGCACCGAGATTCTGGCCGCCCTCAAGGATGCCGACGAGACGGTACTTCCGATCCTGCGCAAGCAACTGCGCAGCATCGACGCCGAAATTTTCCGCCTGCAGCTCCAGCGCAACCTGTACGACCTGCCCTACTACTACTGATCCCGCTCAGCCCGCGCCCAGCGCCTCGGCGTGAAAGGCGACATGGTCGGGCATGAAGCTGGCGACGAAGAAATAGCTGTGGTCATAGCCTGCCTGCATGCGGAACGATGCCGGCTGACGGCGCTGAGCAATGGCCGAGGCGAGCGTTTCGGGCTTCAGAAGGTCGAGGAACTGGTCGTCGGTGCCCTGGTCGATCAGCACGTGCCCCTTCCAGCCCCGCTCGCGCATCAGGATCGAGGCGTCGTGCTTGGCCCAGGCCAGTTCGTCCTTGCCGAGATAGGCGGCGAGTTGCTTGCGGCCCCAGTCCGAGTCCGTCGGGTTGGCGATCGGCGCGAAGGCGGAAACGGAGCGGAACTGGTCGGGCCGGCTCATCGCCATGGTCAGCGCGCCGTGCCCGCCCATGGAGTGGCCGGTGATGCCTTGCGCGGCCTCGTCGAGATCGAAGTTGCGAAAGAGTATCTGCGGCAGTTCCTCGGTGATGTAGCTCCACATGCGGAAATTCGCCGCCCAAGGGGCCTCGGTGGCATCGACGTAGAATCCGGCCCCCTGCCCCAGGTCGTACTCCTCGTCATCGGCGACGCCTTCGCCGCGCGGCGAGGTGTCGGGGAATACCACGGCCAGCCCGTGCTGAGCGGCCCAGGCCTGCGCGCCGGCCTTGGCCATGGCGTTTTCATGGGTGCAGGTCAGACCGGAGAGATACCACAGTACGGGCACCAGGCCGGTCTCGATCTGCGGCGGCAGGTAGAGGCCGAAGGTCATGTCGCAGCCACAGACATCGGAACGGTGCGAATAGACGCCCTGGACGCCCTCGAAACAGCGGTTTTCCGAGATGATCTTCATGCCTGCCTCCGGTTCGCGCCTGTGCGGGGATTTGCATCAGAGCTTCGCGGCATTTGCAACACAAGTTTGGCGTGGCGAAACCATTGGTTGACATTGACCGCCGCCTCGCCCATATGGCGCCGCAGTGTCAGCGCACGAAACCGTGCGCACGGGCAAGGCGGCGTGAAGCGCGGACAGCGAAGTTTGTCCTTGAGTCTTTCCCGGCGACACCGAGATTTTCCTACGCCCTGATTCACGCGGGTCGTTTTACCCGGGCCCGCGATGCCGCCTTCCATGGCGGGGTTTGTCGCGTGTGCCCCCCCGCACAAGAAAGAAATACGTGCCTGACTTTTCACACCTGAACCTCGCCGCGCCGATAACCAAGGCACTCACC
>JBHHXR010000237.1:0-4175 GCA_046757205.1 Paracoccaceae bacterium | reverse complement strand
CCAGCGGCCTGCGCATGGCCTCGGGCCATTTCGATCTCGACATGATCCGCGATCACCCCGGCCGGGTTCTGGAAATCGCCGACGCGCTCGGTATCGAGGCGGTCTTCGTCCCCTGGCTGGCCCCCGATACGCGCCCGGCGGATGCCGGCGGCTGGCGGGCGTTCGGCGCCGCGCTGGCAAAGGCGGGAGAACCGTACTGGGCATCCGGCCGCACGTTCGGCTGGCACAACCACGACTTCGAGTTCGCCGCGACGCCAAGCGGCGAGATGCCGCTCGACCTGATCCTCGCCGCCGATCCGCGCCTTGCCCTTGAACTCGATATCGCCTGGGTGACGCGCGGCGGTCAGGATCCCGTTGCCTGGATCGAGAAATACCGCGACCGTATCGCAGCGGTGCACGTCAAGGATATCGCGCCTCCCGGCGAGCGCGCTGACGAGGACGGCTGGGCCGACGTCGGCCACGGCGTTCTGGACTGGCCGGCGCTGCTGAAAGCGGTGCAGGCGACAACCGCGAAACTGTTGGTCATGGAGCACGACAACCCGTCCGACGACCGCCGTTTCGCGACCCGCTCGCTCGCCGCGATACGCGCCATGAAGGGGGCCGGTTGATGCAAACGCTCGGCGTCGGCATACTCGGCTGCGGCAACATTTCGACGACCTATTTCAGGCTTTGCCCGCTTTTCTCCGGCATCGAGATCCGGGCCTGCGCCGACCTCGACCCGGCAGTCGCCGAAGCGCAGGCCGGCAGGTTCGGCCTGCGCGCGCTGAGCGTCGAAGAACTGCTCGCCGACGACGCCCTGGACATAATCGTCAATCTCACCGTTCCGGACGCGCATTTCGAAGTCACGAAAGCCATCCTGCAGGCCGGCAAGCACGCCTATTCGGAAAAACCGTTCGTGCTGTCGGTGGCCGACGGCGAGGCGTTGCGGGCGCTGAGCGCGGAAACCGGCCTTCGCGTCGGCTCCGCTCCCGACACCTTTCTCGGCGGCGCGCAGCAGCAGGCGCGGGCATTGATCGACGACGGCGCGTTCGGAAACGTCGCCTCCGGCACCGCGATGGTGATGAGCCACGGCATGGAGCACTGGCACCCGAACCCGGATTTCTTCTTCAAGCCCGGCGGCGGCCCGGTGCTCGACCTCGGCCCCTATTACATCGCCGCACTGATCAACCTTCTCGGCCCGGTGCGCCGCGTGGCGGCGCTGACTTCGGCGGCAACGCCGACACGTGTGATCACAAGCGCGCCGCGCGCCGGTGAGGAAATCCCGGTCGGGACGCCGACCACCGTGCAGGCGCTTCTGGAATTCGCCCGGGGCGCGGCGGTAAGCCTGATCGCCAGTTGGGATGTCTGGGCGCACCGGCACCCGGAGATCGAGCTTTACGGCATCGGCGGCTCGCTGTTCCTGCCCGACCCGAATTTCTTCGGCGGCGCGGTGCGGGCCGGCGGCGGGGATTTCTCGAAAGTGGAGACCCTGCCGGCCTGGGAACATCCGCTGGGCGTGGCGAACGAAATGCACGGCGAGACCAACATGGCAAATTATCGCGGCGCCGGACTGACGGACATGGCGCGGGCCATCGTGACAGGCCGGGAACACCGCTGTTCGCTGGAGCTTGCGCTGCACGCTGTCGATGTGATGACATCGCTTCTGAAATCGGGGGGAAGCGGCGCCTTCGTCGAATTGACCACGACCTGCGCGCGGCCCGAGCCGCTCGGCCCGGATGCCGCTCGCGCCTTGTTGAAATAGAAAACAGGAACAGCCGCGATGACATATGTTCCCGCAGCCGACCGATACGAAAAGATGCCGTACCGCCGTTGCGGCAACAGCGGCCTGCTTCTGCCGGCGATCTCGCTGGGGCTGTGGCACAATTTCGGGCACGACACGGAACACGACCGCAAGCGGGCCATGTGCCGGACCGCATTCGACCTCGGGATCACCCATTTCGATCTGGCCAACAATTACGGCCCGCCGCCCGGTTCCGCCGAGGAGGCATTCGGCGAAATTCTGCGGACCGACTTCGCCGGGTACCGCGACGAGTTGGTGATCTCCTCGAAGGCCGGCTACGACATGTGGCAAGGACCCTACGGCGAATGGGGCTCGCGCAAGTACCTGATCGCGTCCTGCGACCAGAGCCTGAGGCGCATGGGGCTGGACTATGTCGACATATTCTACTCGCACCGGTTCGACCCCGATACGCCGCTGGAAGAGACGATGGGCGCGCTCGACACCATCGTGCGGTCCGGGCGCGCACTCTACGCCGGCATATCCTCCTACAACTCCGAGCGTACCCGCGCCGCCGTCGCCATCCTGAAGGATCTGGGAACGCCGTGCCTGATACACCAGCCGAGCTACAACATGCTGAACCGCTGGGTCGAGCGCGACGGGCTGAAGGATACGCTGAGGGAACTGGGCATAGGCTCCATCGCCTTCACGCCGCTGGCCCAGGGCATGCTGACCGACAAGTATCTCGGCGGCATCCCCGAAGGCAGCCGCGCCGCCAGGGAGTCCTCGCTGCGCCCGGAATTCCTGAACGAGCGCGCCATCGAACACATCCGGAACCTGAACCGGATCGCCGCCGGGCGCGGCCAGACGCTCGCCCAGATGGCGCTCGCCTGGGTGCTGCGCGACGGCGGCGTCACGTCGGCCCTCATCGGGGCATCGCGGCCGGAGCAGATCGTCGATTGCGCCGGGGCTGTCAGGAACCTCGAATTCACCGCCGAAGAACTGGCGGAGATCGACAAATACGCCGACGAGGAGGCGATAAACCTCTGGGCGCAGTCGTCTGAAACGGCCGAAGGCGGGGCCGAAAGGTGAAGCAGCCGGGGCCGCACCCCGTGCACCCGTTCCATTTCAAGGGGAGGTTCGAAAAATGCCCGCCAACATCCAGGGGCCAGCCGTCTTTCTGGCCCAGTTCGCCGCAGACGAAGCCCCGTTCGACAGCCTGGAAAACATAACCCGCTGGGCCGCCGGGCTGGGCTACCGCGGTGTGCAGATCCCGACTTTCGACGCCCGCCTGTTCGATCTGGACAAGGCGGCGGGGAGCCGGACCTATTGCGACGAGATCGCCGGCGTCTGCGCCGACGCGGGCGTTGCGATAACCGAGCTTTCCACGCATCTTCAGGGCCAGCTTGTCGCGGTGCACCCGGCCTATGACGAACAGTTTGACGCCTTCGCGCCCACCGCCGTGCACGGAAACCCGGCGGCGCGGCAGGCCTGGGCGGTGGAGCAGATGAAGAAGGCGGCGCGGGCCTCGCGGCACCTCGGGCTGGCGGGTTCGGTATCGTTCACCGGCTCGCTGGCCTTTCCCTATCTCTACCCGTGGCCGCAGCGGCCGCCGGGACTGATCGGGGAAGCCTTCGCCGAGCTCGGGCGGCGCTGGAAACCGATCCTCGACGCCTACGAGGACGCCGGCTGCGACCTCGGTTTCGAAATCCATCCCGGCGAGGACGTGTTCGACGGCGCCACCTTCGAGATGTTTCTCGATGCGGTCGGCGGCCACGGCCGGGCGACGATAAACTACGATCCGTCGCATTTCGTCCTGCAGCAACTCGACTACCTCGCCTTCATCGACATCTATCACGAGCGAATTTCCGCCTTCCACGTGAAGGATGCCGAGTTCAATCCCGACGGGCGGCAGGGCGTCTATTCCGGCTATCAGGGCTGGCTGAACCGCGCCGGGCGGTTCCGCAGCCTCGGCGACGGTCAGGTGGATTTCGCCGGTATCTTCTCGAAACTGGCGCAGTACGGCTTCGACGGCTGGGCGGTTCTGGAATGGGAATGCTGCCTGAAATCGCCTGAGCAGGGCGCCGCCGAGGGGGCGCCGTTCATCGCCGGGCACATGATCGAGGTCACCGAAAAGGCCTTCGACGATTTCGCCGGGGGCGACACCGACAGGGCGGCGCTGCGATCCATGATGGGCATCGCGGCAGGAGACGCGTCATGAGCGGCGCAGCAAAGCCGATCCGCCTCGGCATGGTCGGTGGCGGCCAGGGCGCCTTTATCGGCGCCGTGCACCGGATCGCCGCGCGCATCGACGGCCATTACCGGCTTGTCGCCGGGGCGCTGTCTTCCGATCCCGACCGGGCCCGCGCCTCTGCCGCCGGGCTTGGCATCGCGCCGGAACGCGCCTACGCAAGCTGGGCGGAAATGGCCGCCGCCGAAGCCGCCCGGCCCGACGGCA